>NZ_JBEOPQ010000001.1:0-394388 GCF_040310285.1 Pseudomonas sp. HY2-MNA-CIBAN-0224
AGGCAGACATGAGTAAAGCCTCTAGTCTTGGAGATGAGAGGTCGCTCTGGCCTGGCTCACGCTTGTTGTTCGAGGTCGGACTCAGTCAACTGTTCGAGCTTGAGCCAGAGCGAGAAGAGTGGACGGCAGCTCGGCTCCTACCCGTGCTCATGGCACCGCGAGCTAGCAGCTTGCCGTCCACCCCTCTCACCTAACACCTTAACTCCAACGAAGACACAAGCGAGCTTGCCTCGCGATCTTTTGATTTTCGAAAAGATCGCGAGGCAAATGTGAGTCGGTGATATCAGGCGACATCCACCAGCACGATTTCGCTGTCTTCTATCGCTGTCACCCGCACTACGCTTTCGTCGACGATGGCCACGCCATCGCGGGCTTGCGCGCGCAGGCCATTGACTTCAATCACGCCGGTCGCCGGTACCAAATAAGCACGGCGGCCGCTGTCCAGGCGGTATTCGGCGCTTTCCCCGGCCTTGAGGTTGGCGGCCACTACGCGGGCGTCTGCGCGGATGCTCAGGCTTTCGTGGTCGCCCTGTTTGCCGCTGGCCAATGTCACAAAGCCTTCTTGCTGGCCTTTCGGGAACGGTTTGGCGCCCCATGACGGTGCCTGGCCGGCTTGGTCAGGAATGATCCAGATCTGAAAGATCTTGGTCGGCGTCGACTCCAGGTTGTACTCGCTGTGGGCAATCCCGGTGCCAGCGCTCATGACTTGCACGTCACCGGCTTCGGTGCGGCCTTTGTTGCCCAGGTTGTCTTCATGGCTGATTGCACCTTCACGCACGTAGGTAATGATCTCCATGTCGCGGTGCGGGTGCTGCGGGAAGCCGGTGCCGGGGGCGATGATGTCGTCGTTCCAGACGCGCAGGTTGCCCCAGTTCATCCGTTTTGGGTCGTGGTAACTGGCGAACGAAAAATGGTGATGGGCATCCAGCCAACCGTGGTGTGCACCGCCCAGGGTGTTGAAGGGTCTGAGTTCAAGCATGATTCTTCTCCTGTTCAGGTCGCCGGAAGGGTGTAAACGGTTACCCGATTAATGATGGAACTGATTCTCCTGCATGAACATATCGATAAAAAGCGCAAAAAATGCTTAAAAGCTATCAGGTAATTTGATGTTTTAGGTGGTCTGCCTTGTGGGGTTTACCAGCACAACAAACCCTAAGCAACTGATGCTCAAGCAATTAGCTAGAAATCTGCTCGTAATGCGGCGACCATAGCCTTTGTGCCCAGACAGCCTCACCCCACGGAGTCAGCGTGACGCAAAACACCCCCGATGTGCCTGAACAACTTGTCCCCCAAGCCCAACTGCCCTGGTTAAAACGCCTCGCTGCTCGCTTGTTTGGCAACGGTTTAAGCCGTTTGCGCGCCCAGCATGCGGCGTCGTGGTTACAAGGCCAGGCTGACGGATTTCGCAGCGGGCACACTTCAGGCTTCGATTACGGCTTCAAGGAAGGGCACACCGAAGGGCTGGAGGAAGGTCGGCAAGTGCTGTTTATCAGCGACACCCGCCCGCAGGTACTGCGTGCCCCGGGGATTGATGACAATCTGTTCGACGATTGGCGCCTGCCCTTGAGCCCTGAGCTGAAAAAGCAGATCAAGGCCGATGTCGCGGCATTACTGCCCGAGCACGCACAGCCCAGCGCAGCGCAGTGGAAGATGATCTTCAGTGACACCCCGTCGACCTCCGTGGTTGCTGGTGCCGGGGCGGGCAAGTCGACGTCGCTGGTGCTGCGCATCCTGTTATTGACCCACTACCTGGGCTTTGAACTTGACTCCATGACGGTGGTGACCTTCACCCGCGAGTCGCGCAAAGACTTCATCAGCAAGCTGCAAGAGATTTTCACCTTGTGGGGCCGCACCCTGAGCCTTAAAGAGGCCCGCGATGTGGTACGGACCTTCCACTCACGGATCTTGCCGATGGTGCGCAGCTTGCCCGGCTATGGTCAGTTGCAGGCCTTCGAAACCCTGAACTCGCGCAGCCTGCTGAGTGAAGACGACGCCGACAGCAACCCGTTTGATCTACGCATCAACGACGCTCAGCGTCAGCAGCTCAATGCCTGTTACCACGGGCTGTACACCCGCGATGCGCGTTTTCGCGAAACACTGGCGCCGTTGTGTCGGCATGCCTTGCAGCTCAAGGAGCTGGAGCGTGATCACCCGGATGTGCAAAAACGTATGGCGGTCACCGAACTGGCAGCCAAGCGCGATGAAGAGTTGTGCGACACTCTTGAAGATTTGTGGTTTGCCGCCGGGGCCTGGCCGATCAAAGGGATCGAGCCGAACCGGGAAACCCTGGAGATCAACGGTTCGCAGTTCCATTGCCACGGGTATATCCCGCAATTGGATGCCTGGATCGTGCTGGGCTTTGATCCGCGTGAAAACCCGCAAATCTCTCGCCCCGGGGCCAAACTGACGGTTCGCGCAGAATGGGCAGTCAAGCGCACACTGTTTCGAGCTTTTTGCAGTAAGCCGCTGATTTGGTTAGAAAGTTATGCAGATGCCAAGCGAGTCATTGCTTCGCTGGCAGGGGATGCCAGTGCCGGACCGGGCTTTGATTACAAGCTCAAGGGCGAGCTGACTTCAGCACCGTTGCTCGACTGTTTTGTTGCGGCCGCCAGCTTTATCGAGAACCTGGGGCTCGACGTAGCGGCGGCGGTGGGTGAGATGCGCTTTGCCAAGGATGACCCGGACCGTTTCTTCTTTGAGGCCTTGAGCCTTTACTGGCGGGCGCTGGAAGACCATCTACTGGCGCAAACGCCACCGGTGATGACGTACAACCGCATGTTCTCGTTGTTTGGTGAGAACACGCCGCAGAACTTCAAGCTGCTCAGCCACGAGCAACTGCGGCCGTTGTCGCATTTGATGATCGATGAGTTCCAGGACGTGTCACCGCAGATCGTCTCGTGGCTGCGCGCCAGCTTGCGGGAGATCCGCAGCCGTGGGCCTGCCATGCACGTCGGGCGGGGCGCCCAGCGTTCCTCGCTGCTGTGCGTAGGCGATGACTGGCAGTCGATCTATGGCTGGCGCGGCAGTTCGCCCAAGTACTTTATGGAATTCAACAAAGAATTCCCGTCGCCCGCGACCACGCGCGTGATGCTCAGCGATAACTTCCGCAGCCATCAGCACATCATCGACGCGGCTGAACACATCGTGCGGGCGGCGCCGTCGATTGCCGGTAAACGCGCCAAGGCCAGCGGCGAGCCCAAGCAGCCCGTGCCGGTGAATGTCCTCAATCGGGACGACCAGGATTTGGCGGCCCGATTGATCGAACACTACAACGCGGGCGATCGAATCTTAATGTTGTATCGAAAAAGCAGCGATAAGCTGTTGATTGAAAAGGATATACAGTCTGTAGTTAATGTGGATTCGAGGTTGGCTCCAGAAGATCGCAGGCTTAAACAACTGACCTATCACAGCTCCAAGGGCCTGCAGGCTGACGCTGTTTTCCTGCTGGGCGATTGCCAGCATCTGACCTCGTCACCGTACAAAAATCAGGTCTACCGCATGGCGGGCCTGGGCAAGGACGGCGAGCCGGACCCTTACGATGCGGCGCAGAAGGACGAAATCCTGCGACTGGCCTATGTCGGCATTACCCGGGCAGTGGCGCATTGCTATTGGTACCTGGAAAGCCAGGACGCCCAAGGGCCGAACATGCCCAAGGCCTCGGACCGGATACCCAAGGGCAAGGCGTTTTTTGAGGACCTACGCGGTTCAAAGGTGACAGCTGGTTAACGTGAACGTGTAGGAGCGCGCTTGCTCGCGATCTTTTAAAGATCAAAAGATCGCGAGCAAGCTCGCTCCTACAAGGATTTTGGGGATGGCTTAAGCCTGCCACGCCAAAGGGGGAACGAAGCTTTCGAGCTCGTCCTCTACGGCCTGGATGATGCGCGCCACTTCCCCGGTGCTCATGCTGGTGGCGCAGGGGATGCCGGCAATGGCAATCATGGTTTCTCCGGTGGCGCGGTCAAACAACCGGGCAACCATGCTCTTGGGCGCGTCCATGGTCGCCTCGAAGCCAATGGGGTGAAAGTGCCAGCGCATGAGTTGGCAGGCGTTGGGGAAGCTGAATTTATCGATGGAGCTGACGGATTTCATGAAGAGCGATTCCTTTTGCTCTGACGTGATGGCGAGGCGCTAACCTCTCCTCGAGTATTTGCGAGACTTTCGTGTTTAACCTAGCACTCATCAGTGATGGCGATAAGCCTTTTTTTGCATTTCGTCGGTTTTATGGCGCCAGTTTTGATGTGTGTCATGCGCTGCGGCTGATTTGGCTCCGTCCAGCTGTTATTGAAGCGTGTGGGTAAACTCGGCATTCTGTGTTTTTTGCCAGTTGAGCGTTCTATGTCACTCCCCGACGACGGCCCTGAACAGACCCAGGCGACTGGCGAAACGGTCATGCGCTACCACCTGTGCTGGAAGTACCGCGATCTGGACGGCGTGATGGCGCTTTATCATCCTGACGTGCGCTATCACGACTTCTTCCAGAACCGCGTCATGGTCCTCGCTGAGTTGCGCGAGTACGTGCAAAAGTCCATGCCCAGGGAGGCGGATGAGGCGCTGGAGCACAGTGACCGGATTCGCCTGGACGGCAACACTGCGTTCATTCAATACCGCATGACCTTGCGCGGCAGTCAGGGACTGGTGTCGTTTCGCGCCAGTGAAGCGATTACCGTCCGCGACGGCCTGATCTGGCGCGTCAATGAATACGCCTCGCTGGTGCACGAAACCGCTCCTGACACCGCACAACAACCGCCGCTGCGCCCGGCGGTCAGTCGCCTCGGGCTCTCGGCCCGGCAATTGAGCTTTATGGCCCAAGACCTGCAAACCTACTTCGAACGTCAGCAGCCCTATCTCGACCCCGAACTGGACCTGCAACAGGTGGCCAAGGCCTGCGGCTATACGCGCAACCAGATGTCGTATTTGTTGAACAAGGTGCTGGGCCAAAGCTTTTATCGCTATGTGAATCAGGCGCGGTTACAGCATGTGTTAGCGGCGATGGATAGGGCGGTTGCACCAATCAAGGTGGATGAGGTGGCGTTTTCGGCGGGCTTCAACTCGATATCGGCCTTTTACACCTGTTTTCGCCAGCACACCGGCCAGTCACCCAAGGCCTACGCCAAGCAAATTTCTTTGCGTGCACGCACGCAAGACGCTGGCTGAGCACTGACGCTAGGATCGACCCATTCTTGAACCCAAGGTGGAGTCGGTAATGCCAGCATGGCGCGCGATCAGTTTATGGATGGACCAGCTTGAGGAAACCCTGACGCCTCGGCCCTCGCTTGAGCACGACCTGGAGGTCGACGTGCTGATCATTGGCGCTGGCTACACCGGGTTGTGGACCGCGTACTACCTCAAACGCCATGCGCCCGAATTGAGCGTCGCCATTGTCGAGGCGCAGACCGCAGGTTTTGGTGCGTCGGGCCGCAATGGCGGCTGGCTGATGGGTAACCTGCTGGGCGAAGACCGCTTGCTTGCCAGGCTGTCGGCCGAGCAACGGCGCGCCTCATTCGATTTGCTGCACGGCATCCCGGACGAAGTCAAAAGCGTGATTGATCGCGAGGGCATTGACTGTGACTACCGCAAAGGCGGCGCCTTGTACTGTGCCGCGCGCTACCCGGAGCAAGAAGCCAGCATGCGCCGGTACTTGGGCAAACTGCATGCCCAAGGCTTGAACGACGCCGACTACCGCTGGCTAAGCCCTAATGAATTGGCACAGCAGATCTGTGTCGCCAAACCCTACGGCGGTATCTTTACACCCCACGTGGCAACCATTCAACCGGCCAAACTGGTGCGTGGGCTGGCCCGCGCTGTCGAGCGTATGGGCGTACAGATTTTTGAGCAAAGCCCTGTGACCGATTGGCAGCCCGGCAAGGCCCGCACGGCCAAGGCGCAGGTTCGCAGCCGCTGGGTGGTGCCGGCGGTGGAAGGCTATGCCAACACCCTGGCGCCTCTGGGGCGTTATCAGTTGCCGGTGCAAAGCTTGATTGTCGCCACCGAGCCGTTGTCCGGGGCGCTGTGGGACAGCATCGGCCTGTCGCAGGGGCAAGCCTTTAGCGAGAGCAGCCGCCAAGTGACCTACGGCCAGCGCACGGCGGATAACCGCCTGGTGTTCGGCGCGCGCGGGGGCTACCAGTTTGGCGGGCGCCTGCGCGAAAACTTCGACCTCACCGCCAGCGAAATCGAGCTGCGCCGCTACCTGTTTGGTGAACTATTCCCGCAATTAAAAAACGTCGAGATCAGCCATGCCTGGGGCGGAAATCTGGGCATGTCGCGGCGCTTTCAGCCGCACATGCTCTGTGACCGCCAGCAGGGCGTTGCGCTGGCCGGGGGCTACGGTGGCGAAGGCGTGGGTGCCAGTCATTTAGGCGGCCGAACTTTGGCCGACCTGATTCTGCAACGGGACACGGCAGAGGTTAAACAGCCTTGGGTGTTAACCGAAGGCGGGTTAAAAGCGCTCAAGGCCTGGGAGCCCGAACCGTGCCGCTGGTTGGGTTACAACGCGATCATTCGCAGCTTTGTGTACGAAGACAAAACCCTGGCGAATCTCGATAGCCCGCCGTGGCGTAGGCAATTTGCCAGCCGTATGGCGGATTTTATGGAAGGTTTCATGCAGTAACCCTTGTTGTCTTGATCAGGAAGTTTTTCATGAGCATCACGCACTTTAAAAACACCGCCCATGCTGTGCTGCAAGAGTCCTTCCCGGTGGCTGTGCCGCTGGGAACGCCGGTATCGGTCACCTCGGTCACCTGTGTTGAGCGCACCGATGGCGTCGAAACCGGAATCTGGGAGTGCACGCCTGGGCGCTGGCGCCGGCAAATCGTCCAGCAGGAGTTTTGCCACTTTATTCAAGGCCGCTGCACCTTCACCCCCGATGGCGGTGAACCCCTGACTATAGAAGCGGGCGATGCACTGATGTTGCCTGCCAACAGCACTGGTATCTGGGACATCCAGGAAACCGTGCGCAAGACCTATGTATTGATCTTTTGATCGCTGAACACTGCCGATACCTGCCTATAAAAAAGCTGCCCAAAACATGCTAGGAATCGAATCATGAAGCGTATGACTACCCTGTTGCCCCTAATGCTGGTTGGTACGTTGTGTCAGGCCGCCGAGACGGTGAAGGTCTACAACTGGTCGGATTACATTGCGCCCGACACGATGAAGAATTTTCAACGCGACACCGGCATCGGTTTTACCTATGACCTGTTCGACAGCAACGAGACGCTGGACGGCAAGTTGATGACCGGCAACTCCGGGTATGACGTGGTGTTCCCGTCCAACCACTTCATGGCCCGGCAGATTGAAGGCGGGGCGTTGAAGAAGCTCGACAAGAGCCTATTGCCCAACTGGAAAAACCTCAACCCGGTGCTGCTCAAGGCGCTGGAAGTCAACGATCCGGGCAATGAGCATGGCTTCCCTTACTTGTGGGGCAGCACCGGGATTGGCTACAACGTGGCCAAGGTCAAAGCGGTTTTGGGTGATAACGCGCCGGTTGATTCCTGGGACTTGATCTTCAAGCCAGAGAACATGGCCAAGCTCAGCAAGTGCGGCGTTGCGATTCTCGATAACGGCCCGGAAATCCTCCCGGCTGCCCTCAATTATCTGGGCTTGCCACCCCACAGCAAAAACCCGGATGACTACAAAAAAGCCGAAGATTTGCTGATGAAAGTCCGGCCTTACATCAGTTACTTCCATTCTTCGAAATACACCAGCGACCTGGCCAACGGCAATATCTGCGTGGCGGTAGGCTTCTCGGGCGACATTTTGCAGGCCGAGACCCGGGCCAAAGAAGCGAAAAACGGCATCGAGATTGGTTACTCGATTCCCAAGGAAGGGGCGGCAATCTGGTTTGACATGGTTGCCATGCCCGCCGATGCGCCAGACGAAAAAGCTGCGTACAGCTTTATGAACTACTTGCTGCGCCCGGATGTGATGGCGGGCATCAGCAACTATGTGCATTACGCCAACGGCAACCAGCAGGCGGACGCGTTGGTCAGTCCCGAGATCAAGGCCGACACCAAGGTTTACCCGACGCCAGAAATGATGGGCAAGTTGTTCGCACTCGAAGCCATGCCGCTGAAAATTGACCGGGTCCGCACCCGCGTGTGGACCAAAATCAAGGCGGGTGAGTAACCCTTACGACACATAAACATCGCACGTCCCTTGTAGGAGCTGCCGCAGGCTGCGATCTTTTGATCCTCAACATCAAGAGATCGCAGCCTGCGGCAGCTCCTACGGGTTAGGTTTCAGCTCAATTCACCCGATTGGCAGGGCGTTCGCCGGCCAGGGCGGCCAGCAGGTTATCGACGGCGCAGCGTGCCATCGCTTCTCGGGTTTCAACGGTAGCCGAGCCAATATGCGGTGTGGCCACCACGTTATCCAGTTGCAGCAACGGCGAGTCCACTTCCAGCGGCTCGCGTACAAACACATCCAGCCCGGCGGCGCGGATCTGGCCCTGCTGCAAGGCCTTAATCAGCGCCGCTTCATCCACTACTTTGCCCCGCGAGATATTGATAAAGATGCTCTCTGGGCGCATCAGGGCGAACTGTTCAGCACCGATCAAACCCTCGGTTTGCGCCGTCAGCGGCAAGGTCAGGCATACAAAGTCGGCTTCTTGCAGCAGCTCGTTGAGGCTGCGGTAGCGCGCATTGAAGCGCGCCTCAACCGCAGGCTTTGGCGAATTGCTGTGGTAGATCACCGGCATGCCGAAACCAAAGTGACCGCGCTGGGCGAGGGCTTCACCAATGCGGCCCATGCCGATAATGCCCAGGGTTTTGCCATGCACGTCGGTGCCAAAAGATTCGGGCCCGATGTTTTTCTGCCACTGGCCATTGCGCACCTTAATTGCCAGTTCCACCACGCGCCGGGCGCTGGCCAATATCAACGCAAAACCGGTGTCCGCCGTCGTCTCGGTCAAGACATCCGGGGTATTGGTGAGCACGATGTTGCGCCGGGTCAGGTAGTCAATATCGTAGTTATCAACGCCCACAGACACGCTGGCCACGGCTTCAAGCTTGGGGGCAAGGTCGAGCAATTGCGCGTCGAGTTTAAGGCTGGCGCCGAGCAAACCGTGGGCGTGGGGCAGGGCGGCGCGCAGTTGCTCCAGCCCTTGGGCGTCGAGGCGCTTGATCAGCGTGACGTCTGTTTCGGCTTGCAGTCGCTGCATCAGCGGTTCAGACAGTTCTTTGTACAGCACGACGTGTTTTTTCAAGGGGTTCACCGACATTCAAATCAAGAGTGGGCCAGGCGCTGCGGGGCGCGGCGTTTAGGGGCAACCGGATCTTTGTGCGTTGGGGTGAGCATCAAGGTCAACAGCACCGAAATCAGCAGAGCGCCGCTCATCAGCAGGTACGATGCGCCCGGCGAACCGGTTTCGCTGTTCAGGTAACCCACCAGATAAGAGCCGCCAAATGAGCCCAGGGCACCCATGCTGTTGATCAATGCCATGGCGCCGCCTGCCACGTTGGCCGGGAGGATTTCCGGGATGATGGCGAAAAAGGGGCCATAAGGCGCATACATGCAGGCCCCGGCAATCACCAGCAATGTGTAGGACCACCAGAAGTGCTCGGCGCCCAATGCGTAGGAACCGTAGAAGGCGATAGAGGCAATCAGCAACGGTGGCCAGACAAAGCGTTTGCGCTTTTGCAGTTTGTCCGAGCCCCACGACACCGCGAGCATGCCGATCACGGCCGCCAGATAGGGCAGGGCTGAGAGCCAGCCGGCTTCGATCATGTCCATGTGTGCGCCCTGTTTAAGGATCGACGGCAGCCACAGCACAAAGCCGTACACGCCGATGCTCCAGCAAAAGAACTGCAAGGCCAGCAGGATGACTTTTGGCGAGCGGAAGGCCGCCGCGTAGTTTTTCACCGGGGTCATGCCCACTTGCTCGGCATCCAGCGCGCTTTGCAAGTCTTGCTTCTCTTGCTGGCTGAGCCATTTGGCATCGCTTGGGCGGTCATCCGCCAGGCGCCACCAGATAAACGCCCAGAACACGGCAGGCAAGCCTTCAACAATAAACATCCAGCGCCAGCTGTAATGCTCCACCAGATAGCCCGACACCACCGACATCCAGAGCATGGTTACCGGGTTGCCAAGGATCAGGAAGGTATTGGCGCGCGAGCGTTCGGCACGGGTAAACCAGTGACACAAATACACCAGCATGGCGGGCATTACCGCGGCTTCAACCACGCCGAGCATGAAGCGGATGGCGATCAGGCTGTAGGCGTTGGACACCACGCCGGTCAAGGTGGCGAGCCCTCCCCAGAGAATCAGGCTGACAAAAATCAGCTTTTTAACGCTGTTGCGTTGCGCGTAGACCGCTCCGGGGACCTGGAAAAAGAAGTACCCCAGAAAGAACAGCGCTCCCAGCAACGACGACAGGCCGGGGGTGATGTTGAGGTCGGCGGCCATGCCCGAAGCGGCGGCAAAGCCATAGTTGGCGCGGTCCAGATAGGCCAGGCTATAGGTGATGAAGACGATCGGCATGATGTACCACCACCGGCGGGTGGCGAGTTTCAGTGAGTGCATGGTGATGCTCCTGAGCTTGTTGTTTTTGTCGCAGCAGGTAACGGGTCGAGCAAAAAATCAGGCGGCGGTTGAGAACTGGTTGAGTTCAGCGCGGGTCGGCAGGCCCTCCATGTCGCCACGGCTTTGCACGGCGCGACTGCCGATCCAGTTGCCGCGTTGCACCGCTTGGGCAAGGCTGAGGTTTTCCAGCAGGGCGCTGATCACCCCCACGGCAAAGCCATCGCCCGCGCCCACGGTGTCGATCACGTTGGCGACAGGCACGGCGGGCACAAAGTGCTCGGTGGTGGCAGTGCGCAAGAACGCGCCTTTAGCGCCGAGTTTGATGATCACCGCCTCGGCGCCTTGGTCCAGATAAAACGCGGCAATGTCCGCAGGGGCGTCGTACCCGGTGAGCAGGCGGCCCTCTGCAAGTCCTGGCAGCACCCAGTGCGCGTGGGCAGCGAGAGCGTTGATGTCGCGAATCATCTGCTGTTCGCTGGCCCATAACGACGGGCGCAGGTTCGGGTCGAATGACACGCTTTTGCCTGCGGCGCGCATCGCCCGCATCAGTTCAAAAGACAACTCATTGCAACTGGTGGAAAGCGCAGGCGGGATGCCGGTGGCATGCAAGTGTCGTGCGCTGAGCAACGCCTCGCTGATCACCGAGCGGTTCAGGTGGCTGGCGGCGGAGCCCCGGCGAAAGTACTCCACGTGCGGGTCGCTGCCGTCATCGACGCGCGATTTAAGCTGAAAACCGGTGGGGTGCTGCGGGTCAATCGCCACATGCTGGCAGTCCAGCCCTTCGCCTTGCAAAGTGTTGATCACAAAGCGCCCGAGGGAGTCAGCCCCTACGCGGCTTAACCAGTTCACATTGAACCCCAAGCGGGCCAGGCCAATGGCCACGTTGCTGTCCGCCCCGGCGATACGCTTGTGAAACGTCTCGACCTGGGCCAGGTCGCCGGTTTGCTCGGCCACCCACATGGCCATGGTTTCGCCAAATGACAACACATCGACGTTAGACATAGCTTGGCTCCTGTTGCGTGTGACTGAGTCTGGAGAGTACCTGCACGTGTTGGCGGGTCAGCCAGGTCAGGTCGTTGCCTTGCAGCGGATATTCGACGGCGCGAGGCAGGCCGTGCGGCATGTGGCCCATGAGCTGTTGCCAGGTTTGCAGGTCGGTGGCCGTCGGCGGGGTGGCAATCAACTTGCCATCCGGACGTCTCGCCACGCCTTTGCAATGCACATAGGTCACGTGGCGGCCCAGCAGGCGGGCGGCGGTGCTGGCCGACTGGTCTTGCCACTGCCAGTTACCAATGTCGAAGGTCATGCTGACGGGCGCTTGCAACTGCTCGACGCTGTCGAAAAAGCGCTGCATGGGCTCGATGCGTCCGCCTTGGGAGGTTTGATCGTTTTCCACCAGCAAGCATACGGACTGCTGCTCAAGGCAGGCGGCCAACTGGCGCATGTCGCAATGCTCGGTGAAGTACCCCAGTGAGACCTTCAGCCACTTGGCGCCGAAGGCCTGGGCCCGTTGCAGGGTTGGCAGCAGTTGTGGGTTGGGGCGTGACTGGCCGGCGTCCCACAGTTCCATCGGCGATGAATACAGGCATTCCAGATCGTGCTGTTCAACTGCCTGGCTAAAGCTGGTCGGGTCTTCGCCGGTGAGCAACTCTTCGCGCAGCTCGATACGTGTGGCGCCGGCTTTGGCCAGCAGCTCGATAAAACTCGCTTGCCCACGTTCGCGAACAAGGTCGGCGCCGTAGCTCGACAGGCTGATGGAAACGGGAAATGTGTTCATTGTTATTGCTCTCTGAAACCGGTTTCATTTTTGTACAGCGTTAAGGGCTGACGACCGGATAACGGTTGTCAGCCCCTCAAGCGTCAGGGGTAGCGTGTTGTGTTGAGCCGCGAACGATCAGGCGCGCGGTAAAGTCCAGATTGCGCGCAGGGGCGGTATCACCCTTGAGGCGCTTGAGCAGACAGTCGAACGCGCTGGCGCCGATTTGTTGCGTCGGCTGGGCGAGGGCGGTGATACCGCTGCCCACCAACGCGAACCAGTCCAGGTCATCCAGGGCGATCAGGCCAACGTCTTCGAACAAGCGGCAATTCAACTCGCGCAAAACCTGGGTGCACGCCAAGGCGGCCACGCCGTTGGAACAAAAGATGGCCTTGGGACCGGGGCCAGCCGCTTGCAGAAATGCCTGGATATCGGTGTTGAGTTGCGGGCCGGTTTGCACCGCTGCGCCGCTGAGCGACGGGTGCATGCGCAAATACTGATTGAAGCTCTCGATACGCTCGCTGCGTGAGCTGGTGCCGTCAATCGGCTCGCTGACCAGCAACAGATCCCGATAACCCTGCTCTTGCAGGTGCTCAAGGGCCATGCGCACGGCACCGGCGTTGTCGAGGCCGACCATGTCGCTGTGCAGTTGCTCGACTTTTCGGTCGATCAGGACGATGGGCATCTCTTGGTGCAGCGCTTGCAGCGCGTCAGGATGATGGCCAAGAGTGTTCAGAATCAGGCCTTCGATGTTGTAAGAACGTAACGCCGCGAGGTGCTGATGCTCTTGCTCATCGTTGCGGTCGGTGTTGCACACCACCAGGTTGTAGCCGTGCTGGCGGCAGGCGGTTTCAACGCCATGCATCACCGCAATCGAATAGGGGTTGCGAATATCGGCCACCAGCATGCCGATCAGCCGGGTACGGCCGCGCTTAAGGCCGCGGGCCATTTGATTGGGGCGATAGCCGAGCTCGTTGATGGCCTGCTCGATACGTTCAGCGATGGCCGCGGACAACAAGGCCCGGTCTTCACCGATAAAGCGCGACACGCTGGCCTTGGAGACGCCAGCGCGCCGGGCAACATCAAGCATGGTCACGCGGGTGCGCTGGGCTGCAGAAAAACTGTTCACGGCCTGAAACCTTTTATTGGTGTTATCGCAGGCGGTTTCGATCAAGGGGCGATGAAACCGGTTTCAGGAAAACTCAAATCACCCGGTGTCGTCAAGTTTTGCGTGCACTCGATTTCAATAAACCGCTGAATGACCTTGTAGTCGCTGACGAGGCACGAGGCTGCGATGCGAGCCGCAGGATCGCCAATTAGGGTCGCTTCGCAACCCATCGCAGCCTCATGCTTCGTCAGCGACTACAAGTTTTGCAGGGGTTACACCTTGAACTGGCCCAATAATCCGTTGAGTTGCACGCTCAGTTCCTTGAGGTGAGCGCTGTCGGCACTCGATTGCTCGGCAGCCTTGGCGGTGTTTTGCGAGAGGTCGGCGGCCTGGGTGACGTTTTGGTTGATGTCTTCCACAACGTGCGCCTGCTGCAACGTGGCGCTGGCAATCGATGCATTGAGCTCGTTTAGGTTGCTGAGCGCCTGGCCGATGGTGGTGAGGCTGTTGCCGGCCTGGGTGGCTTGTTCGATGGTCGCTTGCGACGCCTGGCTGCTGCTGGCAATGACATTCACGGCTGCGTCGGAGTGCTGCTGCAACGCTTCAATCATGGTCTGGATTTCAGCCGTGGATTTTTGCGTGCGCTGGGCCAGCAAGCGCACTTCATCGGCGACCACGGCAAAGCCGCGACCCTGTTCACCGGCACGCGCCGCTTCAATGGCCGCGTTCAGGGCCAGCAGGTTGGTCTGTTCGGCAATCGAGCGGATCACTTCAAGCACGCTGCCGATGCCGCTGCTTTGCGTGGCCAGTGTGCGGATCACCTCGACCGCCTGGTCAATAGTGATCGACAGTTGGTCGATCTGCTTCAGGCTGCTGTCGATGTTCTGCTGGCCCAGCTCGGCTTGGGTCTGCGCACCACGCATTTCACCGGCGGCGTGTTCGGCGTTTTTGGCTACCTCTTGTACGGCGTAGGTGACTTCGTTGATCGCTGTAGCCACTTGATCCATCTGCGAGGCTTGCTGCTGGCAACGTTGCTGGGCTTGCGTCGCGTCGTTGCCGATCTGCGTCGAAGACTGTTCCAGCGCTGTGGCGGTGGACTGCAAGTGGCGGATGACCGTACGCAGCTTGGTGGTGAAGGTGTTGAAGTGCCGGGCAAGTTCGGTGACCTCATCGCGCCCGTGGGTGTCGAGGCTGCGGGTCAGGTCACTTTCGCCGCTGGCAATATTGGCCATGGCCTGCACCGCCTCTTTTAACGGGCGAGCAATGCTGCGGGCGATCAATCTGACCAGCACGACCATGATCAGCGCAATCGTCAGGCCAGCGACACTGGCTTTCCAGACTTGCGCCTGAAATTCGGCCTGCATGTCGTCGATGTACACCCCGGAGCCAATCACCCAGCCCCATGGCTCGAACAGTTGCACATAAGAGGTTTTTGCCACCGGCTCGTCAGCGCCAGGTTTCGGCCAGCGGTAAGCCAGGTTGCCTGAACCCTGGGTCTTGGCCAGTGCGACCATTTCATTGAAGATCGCAACACCGTCCGGGTCCTTGATGGCAGACAGGTCTTTGCCGTCGAGTTTGGGGTTGGTCGGGTGCATGACCATAAAAGGGCGCAGGTCATTGATCCAGAAGTAATCGCCCTGGTCATAGCGCATCTTGCTGATGACCTGCAGCGCTTGTTGTTGCGCAGCATCACGGCTTAACGATCCGGCAGTTTCGAGGCCATGGTAGTAGTCCAGAACGCCACTGGCGGCTTGTACCACGTGCCGGGTTTTCTGCGCTTTGCCTTCATTCAAATCGTCATGTATCTGCTTTAGCATCAGCAAACCCAACGCCAGCAGCATGGTCATTGCCACGATCAAGATCAGCCACAGACGCTGGCTGATGGACAACGTGCGCAGGGTATTCATACAGCGGTCACTCCTTTGTTGTTCTTGTTGTCAACGCTCGCACTCAGAGCAGCGAAAGTGGAACGTGTCTGATAGGATCTCGGCCGAAATTCAGAAAGCTGAATCTTTATTGTTTTCTGACAGTTATTTCACATCACGTCAGTGAACATGCAACACCCGCAACCACGGCTCGGCACCGGTTGCACACACTTATTTTTTGGCTAATCAGCGCGGCATGACGCCGCGCTTTAATGGGGGAATGATGGATCTTTGGACTGCCGCACAGGCGTTGATACTCGGTGTCGTTGAGGGCCTTACGGAATTCTTGCCGGTCTCAAGCACTGGCCACCAGATTATTGTGGCCGACTTGCTGAACTTCGGCGGCGAACGCGCCATGGCGTTCAACATCATTATCCAGCTGGGCGCCATTTTGGCGGTTGTCTGGGAGTTTCGCCGCAAGATCCTCGACGTTGTCGTGGGTTTGCCGACGCAACCCAGCGCGCGCCGTTTTACCGTCAACCTGATCATCGCGGTCCTGCCGGCGGTGGTGTTGGGGGTGATCTTCGCTGACATGATCCACGAGTACCTGTTCAACCCGATTACCGTGGCCTCTGCCCTGGTTATCGGCGGTGTGATCATGCTCTGGGCTGAGCGTCGCACCCACGTCATTCGTGCTGAAACCGTAGACGACATGACCTGGAAAGACGCGGTCAAGATCGGTTTTGCGCAATGCCTGGCGATGATTCCGGGGACTTCGCGTTCGGGCTCGACCATCATTGGCGGCCTGTTGTTCGGCCTGTCGCGTAAAGCGGCCACCGAGTTTTCGTTCTTCCTGGCGATGCCCACCATGGTCGGTGCGGCGGTGTACTCGGGTTACAAGTACCGTGAACTGTTCCAGCCTGACGACTTGCCAGTGTTCGCCATCGGTTTTGTGACGGCGTTCATCTTCGCCATGATCGCCGTCCGTGCGCTGCTCAAGTTTATTTCCAACCACAGCTATGCCGCGTTTGCCTGGTACCGCATTGCCTTCGGCATGCTGATTCTGGCGACCTGGAAATTCGGCTGGATTGACTGGGCTGCAGCAGGTTGAAGACCTCGGCCAACGACCGTCGCGGCTCGGCTGGGGTGCCTGAGCAGCCAGCTGGGCCGATGCGTGGCGTGAAGCTCAAGCTGCTGGCGTTACTGCTGCTGTGCGCGATGCCGCTGGGAGGCTCGCTGAGCCTGTTGCTCACCGGCATCACGCGGGTGCCTCTGCTCGTTTATGGCGTGGCCAGTGTCGTGGCGTTCATCCTTTATGGCTATGACAAACAGCAAGCCCGGCATGGCCGCTGGCGCACCCCGGAAAAGCTCTTGCACGGGGTTGAGTTGCTGGGCGGCTGGCCGGGTGCGCTGGTGGCTCAGCAAGTGTTTCGCCACAAGACCCGCAAGGTGTCTTTTCAGGTCTGGTTCTGGTTGATCGTGGCCGTGCATCAAGCGATCTGGATTGATGTGCTGTTTTTGAAAATCACCTTTCTGAACCTGTAAGCGGCTGCCATGAGCGTCAGATCAATAAGCCGATCTGACGCTTTTTCGGCAGTTTACCGACCACCAACTGGTGGGAACGGCGCAGCAAGTCTTGCAGTTCTTCAGCGCCCATCGGGTAGGGCGCCTGCATATTGATCCAGTGGGCCCGCGCCAGATACGGCGAAGGGCGTATCCCCGGGCGATCGATATAGCCCAGAAACAGTTCTTTCTCGACTTTGAACGACAACCCGTTGCTGTTGAGGTTGAACAGGGCAAACATTTTGCTCTGATCGATATAGAACACTTCAACCCCGCCCCATTTCACATCCTCCTTGACCCCCGGCAGGCTGCGGCAGAACTCGGCTACCTGTTCCTTGGACATGATTTTTTGGGTGTTGGACGTGCGCGTCATAGGGTTTTTTCTCCGCAGCGTTCGAAGGTATCAGCCAGATGTTCGATCCAGGCCCGTACCGCTGGCATGACGCCGCGTCGGTGCGGATACACGGCTTGCAGCCAACCGCCGGGCAGTGACCATTGAGGCAGTAGCTGCACCAGTTCACCGGTTTCAAGCTCCTGCTCGCAATACATCAAGGGCAGCACGGTGAAGCCCAGCCCTTGCAGGGCGCAGGCTTTACGCACGTTAAAGTCATCAATGCCCAAGCGTGCTTCCAGCACCATGTCTGAAGCTTTGCCGTGCTCATCGAGCATGCGCAAATGCACCATGCGATCGGCCTCAAGCGCCCCCAGCACCGGGGCATTTTTGAGATCGTCCGGGGTCTTGATTGCCCACTGTTCAGCGAAGGCCGGGCTGGCGACCATAACGGTCACCGCCTTGCGCAAACGCCGCGTCACCAGCAGCGGGTCTTCATCGCCCAGTTCGCGGACGCGCATGGCCACGTCAATGCCTTCGGTGATCAAGTCTACGCGGCGGTTGAGCAGGCTGACTTCCAGTTGCACATGGGGGTAGGCGCGCAGAAAAGAGCTGACCACATCGGGCATAAACTGGTGAGCCAGGCCCACCGGGCACGAGACCCGCAGGCGCCCTCGGGGTTCGCTGGACATGCTGGCCACGGCCTCGTCGGCCATTTCGGCTTGCAACAGCATGGCCTGGCAATGACTCAAATAGCGCTCGCCAACAGCGGTGAGCTTTAGCTGGCGCGTGGTGCGCTGTAACAGACGTGCGCCCAGGCGCTCTTCAAGTTCGGCCACACGCCGCGACAGGCGTGACTTGGGGATGCCCAACAGACGGCCCGCCGCCGCAAAGCCCCCGGCTTCGACCACTTTGGCGAAGTAGTAGAGATCATTAAGGTCCTGCATTGCCTTTCTCACTGTCCTACAGGTGGGACGAACTATCGCATGCTCGCTGACTTATCGTCGATTGCTTTCATCGGTAGCATCACCCTCACTTGATCGCCTGAGGCGGTCTTAATTTGGAGATCCGCATGAAACTTTTGCATATCGATTCGAGCATCTTGGGCGACAACTCGGCTTCGCGTCAGTTGAGCGGTGAAGTAGTCAAGGCTTGGCAAGCGGCTGAGCCGAGTGTTGAAGTGAGCTACCGTGACCTCGCCAGCGAAGGCATTCAGCACTTCTCGGCGGCTACCCTGGTGGCGGCTGGCACCCCGGCTGAGCTGCGTGATGCGGCGCAAAAATACGAAGCGCAATTGAGCGCAGACACCCTGGCGCAGTTCCTGGCCGCGGATGCAGTGGTCATCGGCGCGCCGATGTACAACTTCACCATCCCAACTCAACTCAAGGCCTGGATCGACCGCATTGCCGTGGCCGGTCAAACTTTCCGTTACACCGAAACCGGCCCGGTTGGCCTGTGCGGTGGCAAGAAAGTGATCGTGGTCTCGACCTCTGGCGGCATTCACGCGGGCCAGGCGACAGGCGTGGCGCACGAAGAGTATTTGAAAGTGCTGCTGGGTTTTCTCGGCATCACTGATGTTGAGTTTGTTCGTGCACAGGGCCTGGGTTATGGCGATGAAGTGCGCAGCAAAGCCCTGAGCGATGCTCATCAGCACATTAGTCAGGGTCTGTTCAGCGCCGCGTAAGCTGCCCTGTAGTGCCCGCATAACAAAACTCTGTATTCTGGATACCGTCATTGGCCAGAGTACGGAGTTTTTTGCATCTGGCTTTAATGGCTTGGGTTATGCAAAGAAGAGGCTGACCGTCTTTTTTCATTGCCTGCTGCAAGCTGAGCGCTATTAAAGGTAAGCCGCCATGATGCGTCTATGCGCTGTCGTGTTTCTCATAATGGCTAGTTGCCCTGTGCTGGTGCACGCCGAGCCTCTGAACCAATGGAGTGTGGGCTTTCATCGCCTCAGCTTTCTGGATCCGGTGGACGGCCAGCCAATGAACGCCATCGCTTTTTACCCGTCGACTGATGAAGAGGCGCACAGCCGCATTGGCGTCTACGACATCGATGCCAGCGAAGATGCCAAAATTGCCATCGGCCATTACCCGTTGCTGGTGCTGTCCCATGGCAATGTCGGCACGCCGCTGGCACTGCACGACCTGATCACCGCACTGGCGCGCAAAGGCTTTGTTGTTGTGGCGGTGCTGCATCCGGGTGACAACTTCAAAGACCACAGCCGTACCGGCACCCTGAGCAATCTATACGGGCGGCCGATGCAAATATCGGCGGCGATTAGCGCCGTGCTGGATGAAAACAGCCTGTCTGCTTACGTCGATGCGGATCAGGTCGGAGTGATCGGCTATTCGGCAGGTGGTGAAACGGCGCTGATTCTGGCCGGAGCCGAGCCTGACTTGAACCGACTGCGGCGTTATTGCCAAGAGCGGCCCGATGACCACGATGCCTGCACGACCCAAGGTGAACTGATCGCTGATCGGGATGATTTGTTGCCCGTCGCGGACCCGCGTGTGCGTGCGTTGCTGTTAATGGCGCCGCTGAGCCTGATGTTTGGCCGCGACACCCTGGCCCAAGTGCATGTGCCGGTTTTGTTGTACAGCGGCGAGGGTGATCAAACCGTGTTCCCGGACAAAAATGCCGAAGCCCTGGCGCGTAAATTACCGATCCCCCCTGAGTTCAATCTGATCCCCGGCGCCGGACATTTTGTGTTTCTGGCGCCTTGCTCGGATGAACAGCGCGCAACCATGGCCTGGGCCTGCACCGATGCTGACGGGGTTGATCGTGAGGATATCCATCGCGATTTGATTTACGAATCAGGGCGCTTTTTCAGTAAGGCGCTGAATAACAACGCCCACACACTGTTACGTACCGCAGACCACTAGCTGGCCCGGCGCGAGAGCCCTAGGGTAAGCAGTAGGCCCGCAATGCACATCAGTGCTGCGCTGAAGAAAATCCAGGGATACCCCAGGTTCAAGGCGATGGCGCCCATCAGCGGCCCGGCCATGGCCAGCGCCAGGTCAAAAAACACCGCATAAGCGCCCAAGCCTGCACCCCGGCTCGAACTGGGGACTTGCTTGACCGCCTCAACGCCCAGCGCCGGGTACACCAGTGACAGGCCAAACCCTGCCAACCCGGCACCGATCAAGGCATAGCCGGTAGACGGCGCGAGCCACAACAGCACCAGCCCCAGGGTTTCCATGGCCATACAGGTCATTGCGACGCTGTAGCCACCCAAGCGGTTAATGCTGTTGGTGAATATCAGCCGGGCCAGGATAAAACACACGCCAAACACCGACAGGCAGTAGGCCGCGCCCGTCCAGCCCTGGTCGATATAGAACAGCGTGATAAAGGTCGTCAGGGTGCCATAACCAATAGACGCCAGCATCAGGCTGAGGCCATAGGGCGCGATCAGCCCCAATACCGACCAAAAGGACAGGCGTACCCCGGCGATCACCGGCATCGAGGTTTTGTTGCGGATGGTCAGCAGTGCCAGCAAGGCCAACCCCAGCAGCGCAATGCCCAGGCTGGAAAACCCCAGTGTGTCGATCATCAGAACACCCAACGGGGCACCCAGGGCAATCGCCCCATAAGAGGCGATACCGTTCCAGCCAATGGTACGGGCGGTGTGTTCCGAGCCGACTTGCGCGATGCCCCAACTGATCGTGCCGACACCGATAAGCCCTTGGGCAATGCCCAGAAAAATGCGCCCGACGATCAAAATGCCAAGGCTCAGCCCCGGGAAGCTTTGCAGCATGATGGCGACGTACGTGAGTACACCGCTGATGGCGATGCCGATCAGGCCGTACACCACCGCAGGCTTGGTCCCGCGTTTGTCGACGATGCGTCCGGCCGAAGGACGCGTCAGCAGGGTGGCGAGGTATTGCGAGGCGATGGTCAGGCCGGCAACCACAGCGCTGAAACCCAATTGGTCATGCACATAGCCGGGCAAGACCGCGATGGGCAAGCCAATGCAGATAAAGGCGATAAAGGTGTAAAAAACAATCGACAGGATTTGCAGCGTAATCGACAGAGAACTCGGATGGGGAGGATGTTGCGCAGACATGAGCAGCGGTTCCGGCTGGCGTTTGGGCGCCGCTATGATGGCGTGACTGCCGGATAAATGAAAGCAGGCTAACGATATTGCTCGAAGTTCAAGTATGACCGGCCAGCACGTGTTTGCTGACCGGTTCATGCTTGGATGTCGTTTAGTGCGCTTTAGTGTGTTGGGCTGTTTCCAGTTGCTTGATGCGTGCGTCCATTTCTCGTATGGACTCAATCAGCGGCGCAACCAGTTTTTCGTAATCCACACGCATGTGTTGTGTGTCTTCACGCACCAGTTGCGGATAAACCTTTTTCACTTCTTGAGCAATAACGCCAATATCCTCGCGTCCACCATCTTTCCAATTGAAGGTAACGCCCTGAATCTGGAGTAGCTTCTGGGTCGCGCCAGTCAGCGGTTGTACATTGGTTTTCAGCGCTGCATCACTGAAAGGACAGCATGGGAACCCGTCGAAAGGCCATTCAGCGTGTGCTGTGCCTTGAAAAGCAAGCAGTAATGTTGGGACAGCCACAGACATCATCAGTAAACGCATCTTTATTGCTCGCTCAGAACTTTAGGTAGTTGTTGTAGGTTTGTTTTATTAAACAGGCCCGGCGATGCGTATATTGGCGTGTGATTGTTTTTTCACAACACTGGCGAGTTGCCTTAAATAATTCATTATGTTGCTGTTTTAGAAAGTTTTATTGCGGGTGTTGGGTGGGTGGTGGGTTAGCCTGATAGTTGTGGCGTTATTAGAAGTAAGCTGGGGTTGTTTGTTAAACATGTGACGATTTTTAAATATATTTTTTCTAATTTTTAAAAGCGGTGTAATTCGATCCTGATCGTAGGAATAGTCAACCAAAGTGCGCGCCAAGGCGCGCATCTCGGGGCCACTTTACTCGGCACTTCTATCGTTATGGCTAGAGACGAATTGGCGAAAACGTTCGGTGGGCAAGCCTTCGAACAGTTCCGTCGGGGTGCCCTGAGCGTCGATCAGGCCGCCGTGCATGAACACCACCCGGTTTGACACGTGTCGGGCAAAGCCCATTTCGTGGGTGACCACCAGCATGGTGCGGCCTTCTTCGGCCAGTGAGCGCATCACCCGTAATACCTCGCCAACCAGTTCTGGGTCGAGTGCCGAGGTGGGCTCGTCAAACAGCATTACTTGTGGGTTCATCGCCAGTGCGCGGGCGATTGCGACCCGTTGTTGCTGCCCGCCGGACAGGTGCGCCGGGTAGTAGTCCTTACGCTCGTACAGGCCGACCTTGTGCAACAGGGCCTCGGCCTCTTCGATGCATTCGGCGCGAGGGCGTTTGAGCACGCGCATCGGGCCTTCAATCACGTTCTGCAGCACCGTCATGTGCGACCACAGGTTGAAGCTCTGAAACACCATGCCCAGGCTACTGCGCATGCGCTCGACCTGGCGGTTGTTGCTCGGCGTTTGACGGCCGTCGACATGCTGTTTCATCTCGATCACTTCACCGTTGACGCGGATGATGCCTTGATCGGGGGTTTCCAGCAGGTTGATACAGCGCAGGAACGTACTTTTACCGGACCCGCTGGCGCCGAGGATCGAGATCACGTCGCCTTTGTGTGCGTCCAGATCAATACCCTTGAGGACATGGGCGCTGCCGAAGGACTTCTGGATGTTAGTGACCGACAAGGCTGAAGCGGACTGAATGCTCATGGCAGGCTCCGTATCAAATCAGGAATGGGTAGGCAGTGTGGGGCTGGATTTTTTCACGACGTCTGCTGGGCGTTCGCGCAAGTGTGGCGAGAGGCGATACTCAAGCCAGGCGATCGCACGCACCACCAGGTAGTTGAGCACCAGATAAATCAGGGCCGCGCAAATGAACACCTCCATGGTGCGGTAGGTGCACTGGATGATCTGCTGGGCCACGCCCGTGACATCCCAGACCGTCACCAGGCTGGCGAGGGCGGTGGACTTGACCAGCAAAATGGCTTCGGTGGAGTAGGCCGGCAGGGCCTGGCGCAGGGTCACCGGGGCAATGATCCGGTACAGCAGCTCCCAGGGCGACATGCCAATGGCTTTGCCAGCTTCGATCTGACCTTGGGGCACGCTGAGCAGGCCACCACGGATTATTTCTGCGGTGTAGCCAGCGGTGCACAAGGCCAGCGACACCACTGCGCAGCCATAAGGTGAGCGCAGCACGACCCAGGCAAAGCTGTCGCGGATGGCCGGGAACTGGCCCAGCCCGTAGTAAATCAAGAACATTTGAATCAGCAGCGGTGTGCCGCGAAACAGCATGATGTAGAACCGCGCCGGGTAGCTGAAAAACCACCAGCGGCTGACCCGCAGGCTGACGATGCCGACCGACAGGGCAAGGCCGAGCACCAACGAGCAAAAAAAGATCGACAAAGTCGTGGGCAGGGCGGCCAGCAGCTTGAGCATGGTGTCTGCGAGGAACGGAAAATCAATCATAGGTGTCGCTCCCGACGCGAACTAGACTGGGCTGCGCTGCCGCGTACGACGCACGCGAGCTTCAGCCATGTGGAACAGCCGGCCGGAAAGGCCGGTGAGAATGAGGTACAGCGCGCCCCCGATGATGTAAAAGGTGAAATAGTGGCGGGTGGACCCGGCTGCGACCTGACTGGCGCGCATCAATTCCACCAGGCCGATGACTGAAATCAGCGCGGAATCTTTCAGGCTCATTTGCCAGACATTGCCCAGCCCCGGCAGCGCGTAGCGCAAAATCTGCGGCACCAGAATCCGTTTGAAGCGCATGGCACGGCTCATGCCGATGGCCAGCCCGGCCTCCAGTTCGCCCCGCGACACGGCGAGAAAGGCGCCCCGGTAGACTTCCGCCTGATAAGAGCCAGAGATCAGCCCCACCGCCAACGCCCCGACCAGAAAAGGCGGCACGTCGATATAGCCTTCGCCGCCGAACCAATGGCCAACCGCCGTCACCACACTGGCCCCGCCAAAGTAGAACAGGTAGATCACCAGCAACTCGGGAATCCCCCTGAACAGTATCGAGTACAGATTTCCCAGCCCGCGCAAACTGCGGCGGCGGGAGAGTTTGGCCGTCGCCACCAGACTGCCAAATATCGCCCCTACCAGCAGTGCTGCGAGGGTCAATATCACGGTCATGCCGGTGGCCTTGAGCAGCGCCATCCCCCAACCTGAGTCACCAAAACTGAGTAGCTGCAAGAGGTTCATAGAGGATCCCACGTCTAAAAAGGGTTAAGCAGCCCGGCACCCTTCACGCTGCCGGGCCATTCAGATCAATGCTTGGGGGTCAGGTCCTGCTTGAACCACTTCTCGCTCAGGGTTTTGATCGTGCCATCAGCCATGGCCTCCTTGAGGGCGGCGTCGAACTTGGCTTTGAGCTCCACGTCGTTCTGGCGAAAGCCCAGTGCTTCGCCTTCACCCCAGATCGGGCCTTTGATCACCGGGCCGGTGTACACCAGTGACTTGTTCTCCGGCTTGTCCATGAGCGAGTTGAAGAAGGTCACGTCATCAAACGCAACATCGATCCGCCCGGATTGCAGGTCGAGAATGGCCTCGGACGAGCTGCCGTATTCACGGATCGTCGCTACATCTTTGAAGTTTTGATCAATGAATGAGGTGTAAATGGTGCCGGAGGCGATGCCGATGGTTTTACCTTTAAGCGCCTTGCGCAGGTCCTCAACGCCAGCACGGATTTCCTTGGGGTCGGTGCCCAGAGTGATGGCCGCGTCAGTACCGGTTTTGCCTGGCAGCAAGTCGGCTTGGAGGGCGACGAAACTGGCCGGGGTCTGGGCGTAAGGCGTAGAGAAGGCCATGACCTTCTGGCGTTCGTCGTTGATGACAATGGCGTCCATCAGCACGTCGAATTTGCCTGCATTGAGGCTGGCGATCATGCCGTCCCAGTTCTGCACGACGATGTTGCACTTGAGCTTCATGCGCTGACAGATCACGTCCATCAGTTCCGGCTCGAAGCCGCTGATTTTTCCACCCGGCAGTGTCAGGTTCCAGGGTTCATAGGCGCCCTCTGTGGCGATGTTGACCGATGTCCACTCTTTGGCCTGGAGTGCCGGAGCACAGGCCAACACCATTGCAC
Organism: Pseudomonas sp. HY2-MNA-CIBAN-0224; assembly: GCF_040310285.1. Lineage (NCBI taxonomy): Bacteria > Pseudomonadati > Pseudomonadota > Gammaproteobacteria > Pseudomonadales > Pseudomonadaceae > Pseudomonas > Pseudomonas sp. HY2-MNA-CIBAN-0224. The sequence continues at coordinate 25,251 of NZ_JBEOPQ010000001.1, forward strand.
TGAGCGCTACAGAACCCAACCAGCTTGATTTGTTCGACATCTTGGTACTTCCTGTCTAATCAATTGAGTGTTGCGAACTGATCCGGCTCAGGCCGAATCGCCAAGGTCGGTACACACCGTTTTTTCTGGGATTGCAAACGGATGCAAACCGGTACTAAGCCTGTGAAGGCGAATGCATTTTCCACGCCGACGTCCTGGGCCAACTGACGGGTGTTGTTGCCGTGGCTGAGCGTTGGAACGTCCATTTTTCTGTCACTCGACTCGATCAAACCAAACCCGCTGGATAGAGATTACGTGCGAACATGTATTTGCTTGTACATACAAGCATATGCAATCAATCGGCCAACTTGATTTCTCATCGTTCAAAACGTTTGAAATTCAGTGAAAATGCCTTAGAAACAGCGGGTTATAGATTTTTATTGGTTGCGGGGGTTTTATCCAGCAGTGGTAAAGCGGGTGTTTGGGTCTGAAAGTGCATCACGGTGGTACGAACGGTGACAGTGTGGATTAAAGTGGTGCGCGGCGAGGGGTAACGGGTACGACTGTCTGTGTGGGGAGGGCCACGCTTTATCGGGCGGCCCTCTGTTGGAACGCGGCCTGTTTACTTGAGGTTTTGCTGCACGGTGGCGAGTACTTCGCCGCTGCGCACTTGCTCGGTCACGCTGGCAATGTCGGTATAGAAAGCGCGGTCATGTTCAGCCACCGGTACACGGCTGCGCACCAGGTCATACACCGCTTTGGTCACGCTGGAGGCTTTGCCCACGTCATGGAAGTCCAGGGCCTGGCAGCCCACCAGCAGCTCGATGGCCAGCACTGATTCCAGTTTTTCGGACACCTTGTAGGCCTTGATCACGGCGTTATAGGCCAGGCTGACCAGGTCTTCCTGGTTGGCGCAGGTCGAGAAGCTGTCGACAGAGGAGGGGAACGACAGCGACTTCATTTCTGCATACAGGCCTGCCGCCGTGTACTGCAGGATCATGTAGCCGCTGTTCAGGCCCGGATTGCGCACCAAAAAGGCGGGCATTTCACTGAAGTGCGAGTTGACCATGCGATCGATACGGCGCTCGGCAATCTTCGCCAGGTTGGCCAGTGCCACGCACAAGGAGTCGGCTGAGATGCCGATGTAGGTGCCATCAAAGTTGGCTCCCGAGATGGCAATGCCGTCGCCGTCATCAATCGGGTAGATCACCGGGTTGTCGCCTGAAGAGTGAATTTCGTTTTCGATATTTTCCCGCGCGTGCTCGATAAAGCGTTTCGACGCGCCGTGCACTTGAGGGATGGAGCGCAGGCTATAGGCGTCCTGTAGCCGGTAGTCGATGTTTTCAGCGATCAGTTGGCTGTCATGCAGCATCGCTTTTATGTCCCGGGCGGTTTGCGCCTGCTCTTTGTGTGCCTTGATCGAGTGATAGCGCGGGTCGAAGGCCCGAATCGTGCCTTTTAACGCTTCCATGGACAGTGCCGCGGCGACGTCTGCCAATGAGGCGGCCTGCATGGCGTTGTACAGGGCCAGAATGGCGATGGCGGTCACCGAGGTGGTGCCATTGAGCATGGCCAGGCCTTCTTTGCACTGCAGATCGGTCGGTTGCAGGCCAACCTGTTTCAGCGCGGTGGCGCCGTCGACCCATTCACCGCCATTGACCCGTGCTTTGCCTTCGCCCAGCAGGACCAGAGCCAAGTGCCCCTCGACCGCCAGGTAACCCACCGACCCTTCGCCGGGTGAAAACGGTACGACATCGTTATTGAGCAAGGCGGCAATCAGTTCCAGCAACTCAAGACGCACCCCCGAATACCCTTTGCCAAGGCTGATCAGCACCATCAACTGGATCGCACGCACCTGCTCACGCTTGAGCGGCTCGCCCACGGCCACCGCGTGGGAGCGCACGATATTGACCTGAAGCTCCTTGGCATTGCTCGCAGAAATCACATGGCGAACGTTGTCGCCGAAACCGGTGGTCACGCCATAGACCAAGCGATTCTCATCAAGAAAACGCTCCACCAGACCACGGGATTTTTTCACGCGCTGCTGGTAGGCCTCAGAAAACGACACCTTGGCTGCATAACGGGCGACCGCCACAAACTCTTCGATGGAAGGCTCTCTATCGCCAAGAACAACCTGAGTGATCTGTTGAGGATGAGCTTTCATTGCGAACTCCCGGGAAACCAAATGAATAAGGGGCTGGACCGGCCAAGCCGTCGCTCGATTGAGCGTGGGAGAAGGCTAAAGCGATTTTTGAGTGAATAAAATATGGCGATTTCTGTCAGTTTTATTAGTATTTCTAAACTTTAAATGCCAGTGAGGCTGCACCTTGCCATGAGTCGCTTACCGCCTTTGCGCGCCCTGCAAATATTCGAAACCGTCGGCCACTGTGGTGGTATTTCCCAGGCGGCAAAACGCTTGAACCTCTCGGTGGGGGCGGTGAGCCAGCAGATGAAACTGCTGGATGAGGCGCTGGGCATGAGCCTGACGGTCAAGGACGGCCAGCGTTTGCGCCTGAATGCCATTGGCCAGCGTTTCCATGCCAGATGTTCGACAGCCTTTGAAGAGTTGAGAGCCGCTGTGGCTGAAGTCGAACGCTCGAAAAACCCCAACAACTTGTATGTCAGTGGTCTGCCTTCATTGATGAACAAGTGGCTGGGGCCGCTGATCTACGAATGGCAGCGCGAGCATGATGATCTCGACATCTATCTGGATGGCACGCTTGCGGATACATCGGAGGAGGAAAACGCCGATTTTCGGATTGGCTATGGCGAGCCGATCCAATACGCCGAGCGCAGCGTTGTGCTGTTTCACGATTGTGTGGTGCCAGCATGTTCACCGGCGCTTTTAGGCCATTCGGGCACGGTGGGGCAGGCCAGTGACTTGCTTCAGTACCCATTGATACGCGTTGACTCACGGCCGAAATTTGATTCGCCGCCGTCGTGGGTTGAATGGTTTGATCTGGAAGGCGGGGTAGTGGAGCAGACGATTGCCGTGCGTCGAAGCTTTTCTTCAGCCAGCATGGCCATTCAGGCCGCCATTGATCACCAGGGCATCGTACTGGCGCAGTACTCGATGATTGCCCGTGACATTGCTGAGGGGCGCTTGATCATCCCGTGGCCGCGCGCCATGGCGCTGCCATCGCCGTATTACCTGAGCTGGCACCCTAACACGCTACAGAAAGCACAATGCCGGGCGTTTCAGCGCTGGTTGATAGGTCGGGGAAAAGCGCAGGAAGACATGACCGAGCGCTTGACCACGGCTCTGCCTGCACAAGCAACTGTAGGAGCGAGCTTGCCTCGCGATCTTTAAAAAGGCCAAAAGATCGCGAGACGCGCTCGCTCCTACAGGGCTTTGCCGGTGTCTGAAATCAGAACACCACGCCTTGGCTGCGCAGGTAATCGTCGTAGGTGCCGCTGAAGTCGATCACGCCACTTGGACTCAGCTCGATGATACGAGTGGCCAGCGACGATACGAACTCGCGGTCATGGCTGACGAAAATCAGCGTGCCAGGGTAGTTTTCCAGCGCCAGGTTCAACGCTTCGATGGATTCCATGTCCAAGTGGTTGGTCGGTTCGTCCATTACCAGCACGTTCGGCTTTTGCAGGATCAGTTTGCCGAACAGCATACGGCCTTGCTCACCACCGGAAATGACTTTGACCGACTTGAGGATCTCGTCGTTGGAGAACAGCATGCGGCCCAAGGTGCCGCGAATCATTTGCTCGCCTTGAGTCCACTGGCCCATCCAGTCGAACAGGCTCACATCGTCTTCAAAGTCGTGCGCGTGGTCTTGCGCGTAGTAGCCCAACTCAGCAGATTCAGTCCATTTGATCGAACCGGCATCCGGCGTCAGCTCATTGACCATGGTGCGCAGCAGCGTCGTTTTACCGATACCGTTCGGGCCAATGATTGCCACGCGCTCACCGGCTTCAACGGTGAAGCTGAAGTCTTTGAACAACGTCTTGCCATCAAAGCCTTTAGCCATGTTTTCAACAATGACGGCCTGGCGGTGCAGCTTTTTGGTCTGCTCGAAACGAATGAACGGGCTGACACGGCTGGAAGGCTTGACCTCGGCCAGGGTGATCTTGTCGATCGCTTTGGCGCGCGAGCTTGCCTGTTTGGATTTCGAGGCGTTGGCCGAGAAGCGGCTGACGAACGCTTGCAGCTCGTTGATCTGAGCTTTCTTCTTGGCGTTTTCAGACAGCAGTTGCTCACGCGACTGGGTTGCGACAGTCATGTACTCGTCATAGTTACCCGGGAACAGGCGCAGCTCGCCGTAGTCCAGGTCAGCCATGTGGGTGCAGACGCTGTTCAGGAAGTGTCTATCGTGAGAGATGATGATCATCAGGCTGTTGCGCTGAGTCAGAACGTTTTCCAGCCAGCGGATCGTGTTGATATCCAGGTGGTTCGTGGGTTCGTCGAGCAGCAGCACTTCAGGATCAGAGAACAGCGCTTGAGCCAGCAATACACGCAGCTTCCAGCCCGGCGACACTTCGCTCATCGGGCCGTTGTGCTGTTCAATGCCGATACCCAAGCCCAGTAGCAATTCACCGGCACGGGACTCAGCGGTGTAACCGTCCATTTCTGCGAACTCGGTTTCGAGTTCGGCAACGGCCATGCCGTCTTCTTCGGTCATTTCTGGCAGCGAGTAGATGCGATCGCGCTCAGCCTTGACCTTCCACAGTTCTTCGTGGCCCATGATCACGGTATCGATCACGGTGAATTCTTCGTAAGCGAACTGATCCTGGCGCAGCTTACCCAGACGCACGTTCGGTTCCAGCATGACCTGGCCGCCCGACGGGTCGAGATCGCTGCCGAGGATTTTCATGAAGGTGGATTTGCCGCAACCGTTGGCACCGATCAAACCGTAGCGGTTACCTGCGCCGAATTTTACTGAAACGTTCTCGAATAGCGGCTTTGCGCCGAACTGCATCGTGATGTTAGCTGTGGAGATCAATTACTTTACCTATCAATAACTTAGAGAGCGCGTATTTGAGCTGGTAGCCGTTTGGTACCAACCTGGAGCTTTTCAAGCCCACTCCGATCTGAGCTTGAGTTGACCCAACGCGCATAAGTCGACAGCAACAATTGGACGCTAAGGCCAAGCTGCTGAGGAATAAAAGCGGGGTTCATGCCAGACATGGCGCGCATTGTCGCATAGGTGTGACGACAGTTGTATGGCAGGCGACCATTGAAACCGAATGAGCGCAGAGTGAACGCTGCGCGATAGCCCTGTTTCGATGGGCCATTGATGCGATACAGGTCCTCATGGCTGCGCGGGAGTAGACGGCAGTTGATACGTGAGAATGAACCCCTTTAACCAAAGGCCTTCTAAGATGATTCAGTCTATCGGAGGCACATTGTGGCCAAAATCATCACTGAAGATACCCGCCTTCAACAGGAGTGCACGGCTGACGTCTTGTTATTTGGTACACCGAAAGATCGTCTGGACTTCTATCGCAGAGAAATTCAGTACGAAACCAGCCTGCTCTCAAATAGAACGAACGCCTATTTAACGGCGCAGTCGTTCCTGGTCATTGCGTTTGCATCGTCAATGGCCAATCTCAATCCAGAGTGGGGAGAGCTGTTCACATTGGTGGTGCCAAGCTTGATGGCCGTTCTGGGCATCTTTAGCTCATTGCATGCTTGGCCCGGGTTTCGGGCTTCGTATGTGATTATTGATCACTGGCATTTCAAGCAAAGCCATTTGTTGCGAAGTGAGCCGGTGATGGGTAAAGCCTACGATGAATCGCCCTTGTTTAACGAAAAAGAATCCAGTCAGAAGGGCTATCGAAAGTCGCTCATGTTCTCAATGAGAACACCTTGGCTATTTGTGATTTTCTGGCTGCTTCTGGCCAGTTTTTGTATCTATGTGCAGCTCGCCAACGCCAGTCAGTGAGCTTGATCTACGCGGTGCAAGCCCCGACAACGCCGGGGCCTGACCGGGCGGATCAGAAGACCATACCGACCTTCACGCCGAACTCGTCACGCTTGAGTTTGGTGTTGTCAGCGACCGGCGAGTCTTCGTCGATCTTGTACTCGGTACGGGTGTAGTACACGCCCGCCTGGATTGGCAGGTCGCCTTGCTGGTTCATCAGCAGCGACACTTCAGCGTAAGGGTTGGTGCGGTCTTTCATGTCGACGGTGTCGCTGCCGAAGTTTTTAACTTTGACCTTGGCTCGGCCATCGAGGGTCTGGCGGGCACCCACTTCAACGCGCAGGGTCGATGTGTCGAACTGGTGGTTGTAACCCAGAGCGGCCTTGGCGAACGGCGATTTGTAGGTCAGTTTGGTGTCGATATCGTTGATCTCTGGCTCGAAACGGGTCCAGGTGTAACCGCCACCCACGATCACGTCGACAAAGTTGCGCGCATCCAGCGCGGCACGCCAGCCAAGGTCGAGGTCAGCCTGGGCTTCCTTGAGTTTGTTGCCATCCTTCTTGCTGTATTTGGCTTCGCCACCTAACTGGTAGATGAAACCCGATTCAGCGGTCATTTTGTTGCCATAGTTGGCAAATACACCGCCTTGGCCCATGTGTTCCTTGTCGGATCTGCTGCCGCCTTCGAATTTGAAGTCAGTGTAGGAACCCAGCAAGCCCACGTTGAACAGCGGGTCGGTGCTTGGGGCGGCCATCACTGCCAGCGGAGCGCTGAAAAGCGCCAGGGCGCAGGAGTGACGTAGCAGTTTTTTTGTAAACATTCGCAAGAGTCTCCATGACTTGAAAAATATCGAACGAGCGTTTCGATAAAGCGTCAGAGAGAAAGTTCAAAAATAATGGCGAGGGAGTTACGCACTGTTCGTAACAGACCGGCGAAGTCCGTTATCAATCAATCGGCGTCATGCAGGCAGGTTATTGAGCGTTAGCGATAAATGCGAATTTTCTGCCAGCTCACCTTGCTGTAAAAAGTCCCGGTGTCGCCCAGCAGGGCATAACGGGTTGCCCGATAGGCCGATGTAAACTTTGAGCAGTGCAAGCCCCGGATCTTTTTATAAGCCCATGACCAGCCGCGTTTGCTTTTATTCTCCATAGCCTTAGCCTCACACAAGGAGCATCTATTATTGTTAGATGCTAGCGACGAAAGATGACACTTGCTGATGCGCAGATAAGCCAAATGAGCTTATTTAAAAGTCGTAAGTTGCGTGTTTTGTTATTTGTTGTCGGGGTTTGTCGAGAACTAATCAGCCTAAACGCCTTTGTTGTTTTACTTACCCTCGAGAGGGGAGTCAATACGCCAACTCAGGCAACTAGGGCCGTTTAATTGGGGGGCAAAGAGCTTTGCGGCTACAGAGGCCTACTGGCCGACACAATCAGACCGCCAAGGCGTCACTGCTGATCGCGACAGTCTGCGGGTTTGCGGGCGATTCGCTTGGCCGGGCCTAGTGTCTAGGGTTACAGCAGGCCAGTGTTAAACGTTAAATTTTGTCGATCAATAGTGCCCTGTGTCGGGGATCAAACATCAGTAAAAATGTTCTCTTTTGGCCAGCGTTTTTCTAGGTATTCACCCAGATAACTGATAAAGGCTTTAACTTTTGGCGTCATGGCCGCACGGTCCTGAACGCAGGCATAAATATCCAGGGGTTTGGTGTAAGACTCAGTCGGTGAATGGCTGTGTTGAAGCAGAGGGACAAGCTGACCGGATTCTATGTAAGGCGCGGCGATAAACTCTGCCAGCCGCGCAATGCCGGCGCCATGAACGGCCATTTGTGCAAGTGCGTCAATATCGTCACTGGTGGCTGTGACATTGAGCGCGGCATAAGTGTGCTGGCCATTATTGATAAAACCCCAGCGCAGAAAGCGGCCATCCAGGGGATAGCGAAAACCCAGGCAGGCGTGATGCTGCAGGTCGTCAGGGGAGTCTGGCCAGCCCGCACGCTCAAGGTAAGCCGGTGAGGCGCAGACAATAAAAGGCACCGAGACGATTTTGCGGGCAATGATCCCGTCTTCCAGTTGCGGCTTGATTCTCAGGCTCAGGTCAATACCGCTGTGGATGTGGCTGATTTTGTTGTCAGTGATGTTCAGTTCCAGCGTCAGGCGCGGATAACGCGTGGCAAAACCCGCGACCAGCGGGGCAACGACATGGCGCCCGAAAGCGGCAGTCGAGGCGATGCTCAATCGACCTTGCAGTTCGCTGTCGCTGTGGCTGATGGCCCGGTGCGCCAACTCCACATCCGTGACAATGCGCTGCACTTTGGCGTAGTAAAGGGCGCCATCCTCGGTCAGCGCCATGCTTCGAGTAGTGCGCTGTAGCAGACGTGTGCCCAGATGTGCCTCAAGACGGTTGATGGTCTGGCTGACGGCGGCGGCACTGAGGCCGAGATTTTTCGCCGCGCCTGCAATGGATCCGGCTTCAACTACTTTGATAAAACTGTTAATCGCAGCAAACAGATCCATGTTTTGCTCCAGTCCGAGTCGTATTCGTAAGATCTGCTTTATAAACAAACTAGAAATGGCCGTCTAGTTGCGTGTTTTTGATCTTGTTAAGGTGCGCCATCCATTACTGTCAGGATCAAAAGGGTCACATATGAACGCTAAAAGCACTTCAAACACGTTAGTTTCAAGCCGTCTAAAGTTCTCGGTGCGTGCAACGCCCTATGTATTCGCGTTGTACATGTCCACGATCATGGCTTTTTTGATGTCGCTGGTGATTACTGCGGCGAATACGGGTATCGATGCGGATTACCTGAACAACACCTTGCAGGCTTATAAGTTGGCCATGCCCGCTGCCTTCCTGTGCATCCTTGTGGTGCGCCCCATCGTGATCAAACTGGTGGCCATGACGGTTCATCCGCATCGTTAATCGGGGCGGCTGTTACAGCCAGTATTTGGGATAGCTGCCTTTGCTGCGCGCGTTGTTAAGGCACAAGGCAGTGATCACCACCACCAGCGAGCCTACCAACACGGGCGTCAGCAAAAAGCTCCACGGGGCACCGGCGGTGATGACCACCAACGGGTTGGCGCCTGCGGGCGCATGCACCGTGCGTGTCTGCTGCATGGCGACCAGCGCCAGCCCGACTGCCAAAGCGCAAGCCCACCATTCATTGCCCAGGGTGTGAAGCACCACGAGCCCGACCAATGTCGACACCATGTGCCCGCCAATGATGCTGCGCGGCTGGGCCAGGGGGGAGTCGGGCACGCCAAAGGCCAACACACAACTGGCGCCAAACGAGGCCATCAGCCAAGGCGTTCCGCTGATCAGGCTAAGCCAGCCAGTGACGCCGATGGCGATGACCACGCCGATGAACGACATCAGGCTGAAACGCAGGTCGGGGGCGGGTGGAGCGCTTGATTTAGGCAGGCGAATAAGAGGCATGGCGATAACTCGGAGAGTGGACAGTGATAAAAGGATACCGATCGGTTTACCTGCAAGTCAACCGATCGGTATACACTGGCCGCATTCACTTCAAAGGGATGCGTGATGAGTACTGCAGATGTGATCACCCGGGCGGCCCTCGATCTGTTCTATCGCCAGGGCTTTCATGCCTCGGGGGTCGAGCAACTCAGCCAGAGGGCTGGCGTGACCAAGAAAACCCTGTACCGGCATTTTCCGAGCAAGGAACATGTGGTCGAGGCTGCGCTGCAACTGCGGCACGCCGAGTTCATGGGGCAAATGGCCAGGGCAGTAGAGGGCGCTGACGAAGCGAACAGGCCCCAGGCGTATATCGACTTCATTATCCGGTGGGCGCAGTCGGCTGATTTCCATGGCTGCGCGTTCATCAATGCTTCGGCGGAATACAGCGCTCAGAGCGCTCCTGCGCATGTCTTGGCCAGTCAACACAAGCAGCAGGTCCTGAATTACCTGCAAGGTATTTGCACGCAGGCAGGCCTGACGCAACCGTCGGCGGTTGCGATGCAACTCTTTGTGATTGGCGAAGGTCTTATCGTCACGTCCCAGGTCAGTGGACTAGCGCCAGCGATGCTCCCTGCAATACACGAAATGGTGGCTGTGCTCTGCGGCGCGTCACCCCGTGAATAGCCACGATAAGGGATCTCAACACGGCATGACGCCGTCTCAAGGAATGATTATGTTGACCAGGACAACGCAACACCGCGCCCTTTTTAGCCTCGTCTTAGTTGGGGTGGTATTGGCAGGCTGCGCCAGCAGCCCTCAGCTCTCGGGGCAATCCGTCACTGATCCGCTGCTGCGCAAGGATGTGTATGCAACAGTCGAGCGTCTGTTTTCAGCGATGACCCAGTGTCATTCAATCAGCGCCGTTGATAGCCGTATTACCCATATAGATAAGTCGCCGAGCGGCGCGATCCAGAAAGCTGAGGAGACCTGGCAGGTTTCCGGTTGCGGGACCACCGAGGCTTACAAGGTGGTGATGCGGGCAGATGACAAAGGTGAGACTGACTTCTCGGTTTCGCAGCAACGCTAAGTAGCCGCACAAAAGTTCCGCGTTCATGGCGGGCGTACTGTCTCAGTCGGGGCTTGGAAAGAAGAGTCCGGTTTTACATGAGTGTGTTGCGCTCATGCTCAGCCGGACATCAATGTGATCGAAATGCTCCGGGAGGCCATCAAAGACTGTTAGGCACCATTCTCATGCCATACGCTTTCAGGTCATTGATCAGATTATCCAGTTTGTTGTAGCGCTTTTGGTGAATGTGTTCCCAGTTGGGACGTTCGATATAGAGCTTGCCTTCTGCATCGGTTTGCAAGGGTGTACGCAGTATTTCCCGGCTGCTTGAACGATGAATCAATTCGGGCCAGCGCTGGTGATCTTTATCGAACAGGAACTGGCCGGTTTCGGGAAGTGTTTGCTCAAGTTGAGACTCGGTTAAGGAATGCGTTTTAGGGTGTTTGCCCGGTATTTCTACTTCAAGCAAAAAGTCGTTTTTCATAAAAGCGACATTCGAGCCAATGAAGTCGGTTTTTCCAACGTCCCCGCGGTCTACTGTTATGCCACGTTGTGACCCTGGCTTAACGTCTGCCACACGCAGTGAAATTGCGCCCTCCAGTTCTGCGAGCCCGGGCACGCCCTGGTGGGCGTTGGCGTGGCTATTGCCGACCAGGGCGATCCACTTATGGTTACCCGTTTGTGCCTGATGGTTGCGGATGATTTGGCTGGCACCGTAGCTAAATAATGTCGAGCGCGCGATATCGGCCGAACCTGCGATACCTTTGATGTAATAGCTGGCAACACAGTCGATGGCGATTATCCTCAGGCCATGCTTTTGAGCGTTGTAGACCAGGTTGCTGAATGAATAAGGGCTGCTCGCGTCAATGCCGTAGCCGTTGTCCAGATCGCGAAGGAAGGTGTTAAGTCTGGGTGAAACTTGGCCTGTCTTCGAGAAAGCATCCAAATGCAGTTGGTGGAGATCTGCCTGTAAATGCTCCAGATACAACGTTTTTACGTCGTTTTTTTTAAACAGCTCAAAATGATCAATGATCACCTTTTTACTTGAAACGGCTGAGTGGGCTTCTCCGATAATGACCCCGTTGTATTTCTTGTGAAGGGTTGTGAGTATCTCAGGCACACCGGTATCCGGTGCGAAGCCGGGCGAGGGTAAACGTTGTTTTGCAGGCAAGTCTTTGAAGAACGCTTTTGCATCCTTGTACATTTTTAATTGCAGATGATGTGCATGAGATCGTGCACTCTCTAGAGAGTCAACACTGTAGCAGTAGTTAGTAAAGTCAATATCGTTATGGGTTGTCAGCCTGTCCAATGTGTCAGTGAACTCGGGGCTTGCAGCGTATTCGCTGTACCGAATCACGGGTGTATCCGGCAAAACCTCTGGCGTGTGCAGTTTTAAGGGTTCCCACAGCTTGGTTTTATCTGCTTGACGGTTTTTGACTTCCCAAACATTGCTGCTCGTATGGCGCCGTACTTTGTACGTGGAGCGGTTATCCCCTGAGGCCAAATACCAATGCCTTCCCAACCACCCTTTTTTGACTTCAAAGATACGGCCGTCCTGGCGAATAAAATGGTGGGTAGTCTGCGCATAAATACCTTGACTGTCGGGTGTGTCTACCGCTCTTGTGACGGTGTAGATACCTTCGCGACTAGGGCGGGTCCCATGAACATCAAGCGCTATGACCTCATACTTGTTTAATAATTGATGGACTGTCAGCTGTTGCTTGGCAGAGCCTATTGTGGGAGCAGAGTCCCAGCGCCCATAAGCAATCTCAAGTGCGCGAGTGCGGTACAACGCATCAGGCTGGCGTTTATCCAGCGCGTACCAACTTTCGCTAAGGTTGTCGTATTGACCATGATGCAGCTTGCCTGCGTTGTCCTTTAAGTAGTGACTGACCTGTTTGTTCGAGGGGTCGATGTGTTCATAGACACCTGAGCCAAAGTGCCCGCCTGTGCGTAACGTCATGTCATCGGGGGTTAGTGTACTGGCCGCTTCAGGGTTAAGACTTGAGCTGCGGGGTGTTGTCCGGTTGCGCAGGGATCGGCCAAAGACCATCGAGCCGGCAAAGTCTGAAGCGGCATCGGTGAGGTGAGCCAGCGAGTCTAGAAAGTGCATCATCGCTTCATGCTTTTCATCACGGTCTAGCGCATCCATCCCGTCTGCCACACTGTAGATAAACCTCACCAACACCAGCGGCAGCAGGATTTTGGTAGGCAGGACAAAGCTGATGATGTCAATCACAGTGAGTGCAAGGTCTTTGGCGGTTTGCACATTGGTTTCATAGGTCGATGTTGACTGTTCATCAGCATTGCGTACTGCAAATTGCGCTTCTATGGCGTAAGCCGTTTTTTGAAAATGTTTACTGATGGACTGAAGTTCAATCTTTGCCGCCAGCAAATCATCTACCAGCAATGGCTTGATATAGGGCTGCCTGGCGGGTGTCACGCGGTTTAATACATAACTGCTCAGCGCATCAGAAGACAGCACGCGGCCCAGCTCATTAAAGGAGTCGACTCTGCGAAACCAGACTTTATCCGGAGCGTTGGGCGTGTAGCACAGCAGGCGTGTTGAAGGGGTTGCCGTTATGACCCAGACCCCCGGCAACGTATAGCCTCTGAGCATCAGCTCATTCACCTTGATGCGATGGCCTGCCACCAGGGGGCGGTCTTTTTCATTGGGGTAGTTACGCAGCGCTTCAACCCACGACACTTCTTCGGGCGTCAGTATGTTTTCAGTGTTGTCGGTGAGTTGAGCTTCAAGGAGGTCCAGGTTCAATTGCGCATCGTTGAGCGCGACATAACGTTCTTGACGCCATTGGGCCTGGGCTGACTTGAAGTTAAGCTCGGGCTCGTAAAGCAGTGCATCCTCGATGGTTTTTTTATAGGTGGCACCTATATCCAGCGTTCTTACCAGAGCTTTGAGGTAGGCGCTGGTCAGAAAGGGGTGGCGCTTACGTTTGTCATCTTCAATTTGTGCTGTCAGGGCAAAAGTGACATCGAGTTTTCCGACATTGTCCAGGGCCAGGTCGCTCAGGGTGCGTCGTGTTGTTTGGTAGGTGAACGTTGGGCCGGTGCGGCTAACAGAGTTCCCGGCTGCATAGCCCGAGGTGCTGAAAGGATAAAACCCCGGGCTTGTGTTAAAGGCCTCGGTGGTCGCGATGATCACGCTGTCGGGGTCAATGTCTGCGTTGTGATCCTTTTGTATCTGTTGCCTGAGACGGGCTCTGGCGTAAGCCAGCAGGCTGTTTTTGCTGCCGCTGGCAAAAAAGCCCTGGGGGTCGCGAGTTTGAGCGGCGAGTTGCGCTTGATAGAGCTGTTGGACGGCTATGCGCCACGCCAGTTTCCGCGCCTCGGGCGCCTGTTTGAGCCACTCGGGTAACTGGTTTTCAAACAGTCGGGTGTAGCGCGCTTTGAGAATGCCGGCCGGATCAAGGTAGAAACTGGCATCGAGGGCTTTTTCAAGGTGTTCGCTCAGCGCATCGAGGTCGTACTCAACCTGTTCGGCACGAATGGTTTTCCACACCTCACGGAGGTTGAGCGCTTGTTGCTGGATTAACCCATCGACGAAATGGGTAAACACGTCGCCCTTGATTTCATGGTAACTGAGCTCTGTCAGGTCCAATGCGGCTGCGCGGTCTTTGACAGCGACATAACTTAGCAGTGCACTACGTTGGTAAGGATCAGCGAGCCTGGCCAGCAGCTCTTGACTCAAAGTGTGCAGAGACTCGAATTCCTCGAGGCCGCTGCCGGGTACGTAGAGCACGACCTTGGGCGACGTGTCCCCCGATTCGGCTGCACTGTTGTCGACGATGGCCAGCAAGCCTTGCAAAGGGATATTCGGCAAGGGTGGCCTTTTAAAAGCGATCTCATACACCGCTCGTGGCGAGGGCTCCTGGCTGTCCAGGCGCTGCCTGGCGGTCGGAAACGCTTGCAGTTGAGCGATTGCGGCATGGCCCTGTGCACTCAGGGTGTTATCAGCCAACCGAAGTTTGCTTTCTGCGACGAATACGTTACGCAAGAACGTGTAGAGCCAGTCTTTGGGACTTTGATCTTGCAGATAACTTAATGGCGACTGCCAAAAATGCTCAAGTGCGGTCTTTACGTGCTGTTGAAGGTGGTGGCAAATATCATGAACAAATTCTTCGACGTGAACGATGTCGATAACCGGGGCCACGTCTTCATCGGCCACGGTATAGGGACGGTTGTAAACCCGGGTTGAGCCCTGTGTATACGTGGGGAATTGCCGGCTGGAAAAACTGAACTCAATGAGCTTGGTGATCGAATGGCTGATGAGTGCGGGCGTTTGTCCAACTGTGGCTGGAGCCTCATGGTTGACGTAGAGGTCATCGGTGCAACTGCCTTCAGGCAGGCGCGAATGCGTGCTCTTCAAGCGGTGATTCAACACTTCACGAAAATCCGGTTGTGCGTCAATCAGTACGCTTAGTTGCTGTGCAGCCTGTTTTAGTTTGGCTAAATGGTCCGTCATGTTGAATCTTCCTGTTGATCCGCAAATGGGCAGTGTTGCGCGCGGATGCATCAGGTAATCGCAAGTTCAAAGCGTCGTGGGCCTATATAAATATTTTTGTTGTAAATACAGGCAGCATGGCCTGGTGGCTTTGCGCCGTCGAGTCCATGCCATTTTGTACAAGTCTATGATTAACGCTCTGCTCCCGGTCGGGAACAGGGCGTTTTTTACTGGGAGCTAAGGCATATCTGCCAAAGACTGCTTAACTGCACCGAGTAATTTTCGGTCTGCTGATCACGGAGTACCGATTGGCAGGGCTGCTGATTCTTGAACTGCTAAAGGAAGGCTGTCATGAAAGCGCTTACCTACCAGGGGCCCGGCAAAAAACAATGGTCGGAAATCCCCACGCCTGTCGTCGATAAACCCACCGACGCCATCATCCAGATTTTGCACACCACCATTTGTGGCACCACCTGGAAAAACTGTGGATCCAGAACGTTAATATCTCAACCGGCCTGGTGAATACCAACACCACCCCGATGCTGTTGAAAACACTGCAGTCGGGCAAGATCGATACCGCGCAACTGATCACCCACCGCTTTGCGTTGAATGACATTCTCAAAGCCTATGAAGTGTTCGGTAATGCTGCCCAGGAAAAAGCCATGAAGGTCATCTTGACTCAGTAATCAAGGCGGAGCGCCGTCAATATAACCGGCTTTATATTGGCGGCGTTGACTTGAGTCAGTTGCTTCTAGCCCTCGGGTGACAACCTGTAATTTTATATAACTGACGTTCAGTCGATGTTTGATATCCGTCTGTTATTTATAGTTTTTTTATCACTTGTCTGCCGTGCGAAGTTGTCTTTTAACGATCACAAAAAGCCGGGGGGTGTGGTTTGACAGAACCCATATCCACAACTATGGTCTTTGGCGGCAGAACCAACGTAACTGTCTCATTGATAATAGGGAAATATTCATATGAAGAAGCACATTCTGATGATTGGCGCAGCAAGCCTGCTGGCGATGTCGACACTGGCTCAGGCAGACGCCAAGAAGCCATTGGCGCAGTGGACTTGCGAAGATTTTCTGGCCGTCAATGAAAGCTTCCAGCCTGTCGCTGTCGGCCTGGGTGAAGCCGTTAACAAAAGTGGCAAGGTAGAAGACGCTGTGCTCGATGTTGATGGTGTGGCAAAAGTGACTCCTGAAGTCATCACTGCTTGCCAGCAAGACAAAAAAGCCACCTTCGTGCACAAAATCAAAGATGCCTGGAGCAAGGTCAAAAAAGACGTTTAACGTCTTTTCAGCCTGTACTTTCCCCAAGTACAGGCTGCACCCGCCTGTTAGCGTGAGCCCTTCACCTGCAAAAACTCCCACATCCCACCTGAATTTCCTGAGCGACACGCCCTCTATATAAAGACCTGCTGCCTGGTGTGCAGGGGGGACGTAGTAGACTGCCTGCGTGTTATCTCTTTTTGTTGGGGAATCTTATGTTAATCAGGTCATTAGCCGAGCTTGACCGCATTCGTGACGAGTGCAAGTCCATGGTTACCAAGCGCTCCGCTGTGTCTGCGGGAGCTGCCGCCATTCCCGTTCCGGGGCTGGACCTTGGCACCGACGTGGCGCTGCTGGTTGAGATGCTCCCGGCGATCAACAGTAAATTCGGGCTCACCCCGCAGCAAATCGAACAGATGGACTCGCGCTCCAAGCGCCTGGTGATCGTGGCGGTCAGCAGCATTGGCAGCGAAGCCATCGGCAAATTCATCAGCCGTACCCTGGTTATGTCGATGCTCAAGAAGATGGGCACCAAGGTGGCGACCAAGTCAGTGGTGCGCTTTGTTCCGTTTGTCGGTCAGGCGGTGGCAGCGGGCATCAGTTTTGGGGTCATGAAGATGGTGGGTAACGGGCATATCGACGATTGCTATGAAGTCTGCCGTCAAGCGTTGCTGGAGGAAGCCCGGCAATCGACGGTTATTGTTATCGGCCCTGAAACGGACGACTAATGACGCGGACTCAGCGCGCTGGCAACAAGATGTGACATTTGAGCGGGCGCGCATGAAGCGTTCGCTGGATTAATCGCGAACCGGATCGGCAAACTGCACTCCAACGCTCAGGCTTACCTGAATTGGAGCAAACCATGATCAGTGCGCGACACAGTGCTTTTGGGCTCTTGCTGCTGGCCGCAATGGCCGCCCACGCGTCAGCCCACGCTCAACCCGACATAGCCAACGGTGGTCATGCCCAACGACCGGCCACCGTGTTGTTGGCGCAGAACACGCTCACTCCCGGTGTGGCGCCTTCCAACAACAATGCCATCCGGCGCATCAACCCTAACAGTCGACAAGGCACAGGCCCTGATCCCGGTCTGATTCGCCCCGGTCAACCTGTGCCTCAAGGGCAAAGGCCGTCGATTGAAAATGGCCAGATCGGCAACGGTTACCCGCGAAATCCACCCGTACCTCAAACCTTGCAGCCAACGGCACCCTCGGTACAGCCCAGGGATGCGCGTTAATCGAAAAAGGACTATCGGATGTTGAAAAAAACCGCATTGGCGACCTTTGTCGTCACCTCGATGTTTGCGTTGACGGCGAATGCCCAGACTGGGCAGGCGCAGACATTCAAGTCAGAGTTGGGCCCCGTCACCGCCACACCTGTGGTGCAGGGGCTAGACCATCCCTGGGCACTGGCGTTTTTGCCCGATAAAAAAGGCATGCTGGTCACCGAACGCCCCGGCCACCTGCGTTGGGTGAGCCCTGAGGGCAAGTTGTCGGCACCGTTGGCGGGCGTGCCCAAGGTCTGGGCCAAAGGGCAGGGCGGTTTGCTGGATGTGGTCTTGTCCCCGGACTTTGCCAACGATCGACTGGTTTACCTGTCATTCGCTGAAGAGGGCCAGGACGGCAACGCATGCACGGCGGTCGGGCGCGGGCGTTTGTCCGATGACATGAGTTCGCTGAGCGACTTCAAGGTGATTTTCCGTCAGGAGCCCAAGCTCTCAACCGGCAATCATTTTGGCTCACGGCTGGTCTTTGATCGCGACGGTTACCTGTTTATCGCGCTGGGCGAAAACAACCAGCGTTCCACTTCACAAGACCTCGACAAGTTGCAGGGCAAAGTGGTGCGCATCTACCCGGACGGGCGCATCCCCGAGGACAACCCGTTTGTCGGGCAAAAAGGCGCCAGGCCCGAGATTTGGTCTTATGGCCACCGTAACCAGCAGGGCGCAGCCCTGAACCCCTGGACGGGCACACTCTGGACCCATGAGCACGGGCCAAAGGGCGGCGACGAAATCAACCTGATCGAACGCGGTCAAAACTACGGCTGGCCACTGGCGACTCACGGCATTGATTACTCATCGAAGCCGATTCCTGAGGCCAAGGGCAAAGTGGTCGAAGGGACGGTTGCGCCTTATCACGTGTGGGAGAAGTCGCCCGGGATCAGCGGGATGACATTTTATGACGGTGAGCGTTTCAAGCCTTGGCAGCACAACCTGTTTATCGGTGCCCTGGCGGATAAAGACGTGATCCGTCTACAGCTGGACGGGGACAAAGTAGTGCACGAGGAACGTTTGCTGGGTGGCTTGAAGGCGCGAATTCGTGATGTTCGCCAAGGGCCGGACGGTTACGTGTACGTACTGACCGAAGAGGACAAAGGCGCGGTGTATCGCGTCGGCCTGGAGTAACCGAAGGGTCGGGCGAGCAGACGTATGCCTGCTCGCCCGAAGGCTTGTGTAGGGATTATTCAGCGGTCGCTTGCTTGATCTGTTTGGACGCGGACCAGATCCGGTAGCGCACTTCAACGCCCTTAGGGACGTAGAGCACAATCGGCAATTTGCTGTTGTAACGCAGCATGAAGCCATCGCCCACCACCGGAACAAAGTCGGGGTGCGGCTTGCCGTCAGGGCAGGCCATCATGGTGCTCAACGGGCCGCTGACCTTATCCAGGCGATACATTGGATAGCCCCAGCCCTTAAGGTTTTTTTCTTGCAACTTGCCGGTCAGGCGCTGCTGGTTGCAGTCAACCTGAAGCGTCTTACCGGCAATGATCTGGACCTTGTAATCTTCTTCGTTCTTTTGCGACGGCAGGCGAATGACCTGACGAGTGAAACCCGCATCGGCTTTAGGGTAGGGGGCTACATCTTCCAGTTTGGCGGCGTTGGCCACGCTGCACAGCGTACTCAACGAGAGGGTCAGGGCCGCGCTGATAACGAGTGGTTTCATGCTGCTTCCTTTTTCGAACTTAAACATACGCATCCGTAAACACATTGCAGACGCACCGGGATGAGGCAATTTTTGCCATGAGCGGGAACAGGATGCAAATTGTGCCGTCTTATAAAGCAGAATTTGCTGACAAGACATAATTGATACGTTGTGTCAGGACAATTGCTTCGCGCCAATGTCGAAGTGCCAGTAAACTGCGGTTTTTCCTCCGAATCATTTCTTTTTGAGGTTTTGCATGACACTCAGTCCTCTTGCGGGCAAACCGGCTCCAGCTCAATTGCTGGTCGATATTCCGCGACTGGTGACCGGTTACTACACCGGTCAACCCGATGCAGCGATTGCCACCCAGCGAGTCGCTTTTGGAACATCCGGGCACCGCGGCAGCTCGTTTGAGCTGAGCTTCAATGAGTGGCATGTTCTGGCAATCAGTCAGGCCATTTGCCTGTACCGCCAGTTCAAAGGGATCAATGGTCCGCTGTTCGTCGGCATCGACACCCACGCCTTGTCCACCCCTGCGGGTGCCAGCGCGCTGGAAGTTTTCGCTGCCAATGGTGTCGACACCATGATCGCTGCGAACGATGAGTACACCCCGACGCCCGCCATTTCCCACGCCATTATTTGCTACAACCGTGGCCGCACTACCGGGCTGGCTGATGGCGTGGTGATTACGCCTTCGCACAACCCGCCGGAAAGCGGCGGTTTCAAGTACAACCCGCCTAACGGTGGCCCGGCAGACACTGATGTCACCAAGTGGATCGAAGCCAAGGCCAACGAACTGCTGGCCGCCAAGCTCGCCGGTGTCAAACGCATCAGCTACGAGCAGGCGCTCAAAGCCAGCAACACGCACCGCCACGACTACCTGAACAGCTATGTCGCAGACCTCAAAAACGTCATCGACATGGACACCCTGCGCGGTGCCAACCTGCGCCTGGGCGTAGACCCGTTGGGCGGTGCCGGTGTGCGTTACTGGTCGGCAATCGGCGAGCACTACGGGTTGAACCTCGAAGTGGTCAACACCGCGGTCGATCCAACGTTCCGCTTTATGTGCGTGGACTGGGATGGCCGCATCCGCATGGACCCGTCCTCCAGCCACGCAATGCAAGGGCTGATCGGCCTTAAAGAACGTTTTGACGTGGCTTTCGCCTGTGACCCTGACCACGATCGTCACGGCATCGTGACCCCGTCTGGCGGCCTGTTGGCGCCTAACAACTACCTGGCGGTGGCCATTGACTACCTGTTCCAGAACCGTCCGCACTGGCGTGCCGATGCGGCGGTGGGTAAAACCGTGGTCAGCAGCGGTTTGATTGACCGTGTGGCAGCGCGTCTGGGGCGTCGCCTGTACGAAGTGCCGGTCGGCTTTAAGTGGTTTGCCGATGGCCTGTTTGACGGCTCGCTGGGCTTTGGTGGCGAAGAAAGCGCCGGGGCATCGTTCTTGCGCCTGGACGGCAGCGTATGGTCGACGGACAAGGACGGCTTGATCCCTGCGCTGCTGGCCGGCGAGATGACCGCTCGTACAGGCCGCGATCCTTCGCAGCTGTATCAGAAAATGACTGAAGACCTCGGTTTGCCGTTCTCGACCCGGGTCGACGCCAAGGCCACCCCGCAACAGAAAGCCCTGCTGGGCAAGTTGTCGCCGGAGCAAGTCAAGTCGACGACTCTGGCGGGCGAAGCGATTACCCAGATCCTCAGCCATGCACCGGGCAATAACCAGCCAATCGGTGGGCTCAAGGTGATGACCGAGAACGGATGGTTTGCTGCACGCCCGTCGGGCACCGAAGACATCTACAAGATCTACGCTGAAAGCTTTGTCAGCGACGAGCACCTCGGCCGTCTGGTCGCAGAAGCTCAAGTGCTGGTTGATAACGCCATCGCGTAAAAATCATTACCTGTAAAAAAGGCTGGCCCCGCAAGGGTCCAGCCTTTTTTACGGCTCTTAGAACAGACTCGTGCTACACCGCGCACGGTGCCTCAAGTTCTTGGCACACATCCACCCACTGGGCATTCACCAGTTGTGCCATACGGGTCGGGCTGATGCGCACGGCGGAATTCGTGGTGCCAGCGGCGGGCATGACTTCGCTGAACGCCTGCAGAGAAATATCGCAATACACCGGCAGATCAGTTGCCAGGCCGAACGGGCAGACACCGCCCACCGGGTGGCTGGTCAGCGCAACCACTGTCTCGGCATCAAGCATCTTGGCCTTGCTGCCCAGTGCGTTCTTGATCTTCTTGTTATCAATACGCGCATCGCCACGGGCCACCAACAATACATTCTGCTCACCCACGCGAAAGGCCAGGGTCTTGGCAATTTGCCCCGGTTCAACGCCATGGGCTTCAGCCGCCAAGGCAACGGTCGCGGTGCTGGTGGCCAATTCGATGATGTGCAAGTCAGGGGCGTTGGCAGTGAAGAAAGCGCGTACGGATTCAAGGCTCATAAGGTTCTGCTCGCTGGGCAAAACCTCGAATCTAGTAAAGCCGGAGGCGCACTGTCAATGCGCCATCCGGTAGAGGCGGGTCAGATGTCCAGGACGATCTTGCCGAAATGCTGATTGGTTTCCTGGTATTTGAACGCGTCAACAATCTCGCTCAGCGGGAAGTGGCGATCAATAATCGGGCGCATGCCAGCGGCATTGATGGCACGGACCATGTCTTGTTGCTGAGTGCGGCTGCCGACCAGTACGCCTTGCAGGCGTACTTGCTTGACCAGCGCAGGCACGAAGTTCATGGCGCCCGAGACGCCGCTCAAGATACCGATCACCGAGATATGACCGGCCACGCGCACGGCAATCATCGACTGTTCAAGCGTTGATGGGCCGCCAACTTCAATCACGTGGTCGACACCACGGCCGCCGGTCAATGCGCGCGCCGTTTCGCCCCAGTTTGTGTCTTTGCGGTAGTTGATCACATGGTCCGCGCCCAGCGCTTTAAGGCGCTCAAGCTTTGCGTCGCTGGAGGAGGTGGCTATCACGGTGGCACCGGCCATTTTGGCGAACTGCAAGGCGAAAATAGACACGCCACCCGTGCCTTGTACCAATACCGTATCGCCCGGTTTGAGCGAATCATCGGCCATCAGTGCGCGCCAGGCGGTCAGCCCGGCCGTGGTCAGTGTTGCAGCCTCTGCGTGGCTGTAGCCGACAGGGGCGAGGGTGAAAGCGGTGGCCTTGGCGGTTACTTTCTCACGGGCATAACCGTCAATACCGTCACCCGGCACAGTGACGAAACCTTCAACCAGCGGCGTGCCGTCAATCCATTCAGGGAAGAAGGTGCTGACCACGGAGTCGCCAACCTTGAACTCGCTGACACCAGCGCCAACAGCAACCACTTCGCCCGCGCCGTCGGCCATCGGGATGCGTTGTTCAGTCGGGCCCCACATGCCACTCACGACCGCGAAGTCATGGTAGTTCAGTGAGTTGGCGTGCAGGCGCACGGTGATTTCGTCATTCGCCGGCGCGCGCACGTCGCTGCTGCCGACCACTACATTTTGATAGCCGCCGCCAGGTTGGACGAAAATGGTTTTGTTGCTCATGGGGCTTCCTCATGTTTTTACATTCCGCGAAATAACGAAATGATTGGTTAAAAATTACAACTCGATTTTCAGCCTAGCTGCAAAGTCAGCAATCGCTTGTTCATTGCGTCGATAGTAGGTCCACTTGCCGATGCGCGTGGTCAGCACAAAGCCTGCACGTTGCAAAATCGCCAAATGGGCAGACGCTGTAGAAGGGGACAACCTGGCCTTGTGCTGCAAATGTGTCACGCAGACACCAATCGCAGGATCACCATGGTCCTGGGGCGGGAAATGCGTGAGAGGGGCTTTGAGCCACTGCATCATTTGCATGCGGGTGTCATTGCCCAAGGCTTTAAGCTGTTCGAGAATCATGGGAAGCGATATTACGCTTTTTAACGAAATGATCAACCGGTCATGGCCCGCGACAACGGGACGCAGGCAGGCCGCAAGTTTTGCAATTGCAGGTTCATTCCTGTATTTGTTGCGCCATTGAGCCTGGGTCAAGGCTCTACTGTTTTGCCGTTCGTTTTATGAACCTGCCCTTCAGGAACCATGATGCCTAACCAGTTCCCCTCTGTTCGTCCCCGTCGTCTGCGCCGTAACCAAACCTTGCGCGACCTGTTCCAGGAAACCGAATTCAGCTTGAACGACCTGGTGCTGCCGATTTTCGTCGAAGAAGAAATCGACGACTTTGTGCCCATCACCAGCATGCCGGGCGTGATGCGTATTCCTGAGTCGAAACTGGCAGGCGAGATTGAGCGGTATGCTCGCGCGGGTATCAAGTCGGTGATGGCGTTCGGTGTGTCGCACCACCTGGACGCGACGGGCAGCGATTCCTGGCGTGAGGATGGCCTGGTTTCGCGTATGGCGCGGATCTGCAAGGACGCCGCCCCGGAAATGATCGTGATGAGCGATACCTGCTTTTGCGAGTACACCTCTCACGGCCACTGCGGTGTGATGCACGACCACGGCGTGGACAACGATGCGACCCTGATCAACCTGGGCAAGCAAGCCGTTGCTGCCGCTGCTGCTGGCGCCGACTTCATTTCGCCTTCGGCCGCCATGGACGGTCAGGTTCAAGCGATTCGCTCAGCGCTGGACGCGGCCGGCTTTATCGACACCTCGATCATGGCCTATTCCACCAAGTTTGCCTCGGCACTCTACGGCCCGTTCCGTGAAGCGGGCGGCAGTGCCTTGAAAGGTGATCGCAAGTCTTACCAGATGAACCCGATGAACCGCCGCGAGGCCATCCGCGAGTCGTTGCTCGACGAACAGGAAGGCGCTGATGTGCTGATGGTGAAACCGGCCGGCGCGTATCTGGACATCATTCGTGATGTGCGCGAAGCCTCGCGCCTGCCGTTGGCGGCCTATCAGGTCAGCGGTGAGTACGCGATGATCAAGTTCGGCGCCCAGGCCGGTGCCATTGATGAAGCCCGCGTGGTACGTGAAACCCTCGGCTCGATCAAACGTGCCGGCGCCGACATGATCCTCACCTACTTTGCGATGGACCTTGCCCTGCAAGGCATTTGATTGAGCTGAGAGAAGACGGCCTGCGATCTTTTGATCATCAAAAGATCGCAGGCCGTTATTACCTCAACGCAACCGGAACACACGCCTCGGGTGTCTCGGGGCTCTTGCCTATCAAGCTGATCAAGCCGCACGCCAGTGAACCCCGCCATTGCAGGTAATCGTGGCCGCTGGCGTATTCAACGTGTTCAACCGGGTAGCCCTTGGCCTGCAAGACATTGCGCAGTTGGCGGTTGCTGTCGAGTATCCCGGCACCAGGCGAACCTGATTTGTCCTCAAACAAACCCGCCTGCAAATAAAAGCGTAACGGTAGCCGCGGGCTGGCCGCGTATTGGCGGGCGAGCCATTGATCTTCAGTGTTTGGCGGGCTCCACCAGTACGAGCCGGACAAACTCAGCACATTACCAAACAGTTCCGGGTGTTGCAGCCCAAGCCAGGCCGAGGCCAGCCCGCCATAGCTGGAGCCCGCGACCACTGTGTGTCTGGCGTCAGTGGCCAGGCCTTGTTGCTTGGCCCACGGCATCAGCTCTTGTGCCATAAACCGGGCGAAATCCGCGTTGGGCGGCAGCTCCACAGGGCGGGTTTCATCGCTCGGGTTGGCAATGATCAACGCTGCGGTGGGCGGGATCAGGCCGTCGGCAATCAAATTGTCGAGAATCGTCGGCGTGGGCACTTGACGCGTGTACGCGTGAGCATCGAACAGCACCAGCAAGCCCGGCTGCTGGTCGATGTTATTCCAGCCCGCCGGGCGATAGACGTAAACATCCCGGGTGTTGCCCAAAATCTCGCTTTTCAGGGATTCGCGCTCAACGCTGCCGGGGGCCACGTGCGCGCGTTTGTTCAGCCAGGGCTGGGGCGGGGCATCTGGCAATTCCATGACCGAGCGGGTCAGGCTCGGCTCATATTTTTGCTTGCCGAAGCTGTGCGGGTTGAGCGGATCGCGCTGAGCCGTGGCCAAGAGGGTGCGGCGATCGCCGGCCTCTGGCACGTCCGGAGCCAATTGATAGCTCAAGCGGGCGCTGGACGGCACCCGGTACGTGGCGTACCAGACGTCGCTGTCGCCCAAGCGCTGTAAGGCATCGTGGCCGCCGGAAGGCGAGCCGAACAGCCGCACATTTTGCCGGGCCCCGCGCCACAAAAACGTGACCAGTCGCTCGTTGGGGCTGTCAGCCAGCGCTTCAACCAGTGGCGTGCCTTGTTGCTCGCGGTCTTTCCAGAACGCTT
Organism: Pseudomonas sp. HY2-MNA-CIBAN-0224; assembly: GCF_040310285.1. NCBI lineage: Bacteria > Pseudomonadati > Pseudomonadota > Gammaproteobacteria > Pseudomonadales > Pseudomonadaceae > Pseudomonas > Pseudomonas sp. HY2-MNA-CIBAN-0224. The sequence goes on from NZ_JBEOPQ010000001.1 coordinate 50,511, forward strand.
GGGTGGTGGCGCCTTGTTTCAGTTGCTCTGCCAATTGGCCCAAGGCCGGGCTGAGCAGGGCGGTCGGGGCGCGCTGTTGTTCGCTCAGCGCCAGCACCTGGCTCAAGGTGAGGGTGAACTCGGCCTGTGGCCGTGTCGACAACTGTTCAGCGCGCAGCAGGTACTGGCCATCTTCGCGGGCGACGAACATAAAGTCCCGCGACAGGTCCGCGCCGTCCACCAGCAGGCGCAGCGGGTTACCCCGCGCGTCAAGCAGGCGCAGGTTGACATCGCCTGCCACCTTGCCCTGGACCAGATCACCGGCCTTGAGAGCCAGGCTCCAGCTGGGCTGCAGGGTTTTGGCAACACTTGCGCGCACGCTTTGGCCCTGGCTGAGCGGTTCGACCGCCAGGGCTGACGCGCAGGCCATGGCGCTAAACAGGCAACCAAGGCTCCAGCGATTGAATGGACTCATGCTCACCTCAGAAGTCGATGCTGGTAGAGAGCTTCAGCGTGCGCGGTTCACTGACCGTGGCGAAGCCATCGTTGAACACGCCTGCCCAGTAGGAACGGTTTTCGACGTTCTCCAGGCTGGCGCGGAACACTACGTCTTTGCTCAGGATGCGCGTGCTGTAACGCGCACCCAGGTCATAACGGGTCCATTGCGGGATTTTCAGGGTGTTGGCGTCATTCAGGTACTGCGAGCTGCTGTGAATGACCAGCGTGTTCAGGGTCAGGCCTTCGACCCACGGCGTGTCCCACTCGGCACCCAGGTTGGCCGACCACTTCGGTACGCCACGTGCGGTGTTGCCGTCCAGCGCGCCGTTGGCCGTGCGGGTCAGCTCGGCGTGGGTGTAAGTGACACCGCCCAGCAGTCGCACCGAAGGAATGATCGAACCGAACATGTTCCATTCCACACCACGGTTACGTTGCTTGCCGTCGTCGCTGTAAAGGTTGCTGGCCTTGTTGAGGATCAGGCTGGGTTTCTCGATCTGGAACGCACTCAAGGTATGGGTAAACGTGCCCAGGTCCCATTTCACACCGGCTTCCACTTGCTTGGCCTTATACGGTTCGAACTGATCGCCGTAGTTGGCCGCCGTCACGTCGCCGACGGTGTTGCCCTGGGTCAAGCCTTCGATGTAGTTGGCATACAACGACACGGGCACATCCCAGGGTTTGATCACCAGGCCCACGGCCGGGGTGATGGCTTGTTCGTCGTAGGTTTTTGGCTTGCTCATCTGCTGGCGCACCCGTTGTGAACGAGCTCCCAACGTTAGCAGCACTTTGTCATCAGCGAAGGCCAGGGTGTCGGCAACGGCAAAGCTGGAGAGGGTGTTGTCACCGGTTTTCGAGTTGGAGCCCGTGTGCCCGGCAATAATTGGCTTGCCAGGGTGGTAGATGTTGCTCGGGTAGCGCGCGCCGGTCACGGTGGGCGCCCGGCCAATGTTCTGGTGCAACAGGCTGGCGGTGAACACCAGCTTGTGGTCGATGGGGCCTGTGGTCACATGCCCGCGAATACCGGCCTCGTAAGCGGTACTGGCGGTATAGCCGGCCTGGTTGTAGGTTTCGCCGGTGGCGTCGCCCTTGTCATTGTTGACCCGCAGGCGGGTGCCGTTGAGAAAGCCCTGATAGCGGCTTTTCGAGCGCCCGGCGCTGGCGAAGGTTGTCCAGTCGTCGTTGAGTTCATATTCGCCGCGCACAATCACGGCCTTGCTGATTTGCTTGGCACTGATGCCTTTGAGGATGTTGGTGTCAGCCTTCGGTGCCTTGAGCACATGGCCAATGTCGCTGAAGCCGACCATCATCGGACTGCCGTTGATGGCCCGCTCGTGGGTTTCATAAGCGTCCAGTGCGAGCTTCCAGCCGTCGCCACGATAATCCATGGCCAGCGACGTGAGCGTGCGTTCCTTGGACTGTTTGTCGACGCCGGTGTCGCCGTCGCCGTACACGCCGTTAAAGCGAATGCCAAAGCGCTGTTCGTCGCCCAGGCGACGGCTGAAATCCAGGTGCTCGGCAAAATAGCCGTCAGACACATAGCTGGTGGTCAGGCGGGTCAGCGGTTTTTCCCCGGCGCGTTTGGGCACCAGGTTAATCACACCGCCCACGCCACCGCTGGGTGCCATGCCGGACAGCAGGGCGCCCGGGCCTTTGAGCACTTCTACGCGGTCCAGAAATTCGGTCGGCACGTGGCCGTCCGGGGCCATGCCGTACAAGCCATTGAGTGCCAGCTCTGCCGAGTCGAGGGAAAAACCACGGATCATGAAGTTCTCATACGCGTGACCTTCGCCGGTGCTGAAGCGGATCGACGGGTCGTTGCGCAGGACTGCACCCACGGTGCCGCTTTGCTGGTTTTCGATGGTTTGCGCGGTGTAGGAGGTGATGTTGAACGGCGTGTCCATGATCTGGGTATCTCCCAGCAGCCCCAAGCGAGCACCGGTGGCCACCTGGCCGCCGCTGTAGGCTTCAGGCAAATCACTGGCGCCCAGGCCGGCACCGTTGACCCGGGTTTCACCCAGGTTCAGGGCGCCGTCAATCTGCGCCTGGCGCAGTACGATCACACCGTTTTCTTCGCTGGCGACCAGCCCGGTATTGGCCAACAAGTGCTGCAAGGCTTCATGCAGGGTGTACTGACCATTCAGTGGTTGCGCACTGCGCCCGGCGAGCAATTGGCTGTCGGCGGCAATGGCGACGCCCGCTTCACGGGCCAGGGTATGAACCGCAGCCTCCAGCGGCTGTGCGGGCAGGTTCAAGTTGAGCGGCGTGTTGCTGCCCGCCAGAGCGGTCCCGGCGCCGAACAGCAGAGAGCACGCCAGTGCCAGGCGGCTCAGTGGGCCGCGGTAAGGGGAGGCGTAATGCGACATGGTCAGTCCTGACTCGAGTGTAGTTATGGGTGAAGACGGACCTCGGCGCGTTTACCCCTCAAAAATAATTCAACGCAATTGCACATAGAACTCACCGGCCTTGTTGACCAGTTGTACCGGCAGAATTCGCGGCAGCGTTTGCAGCAGCATTTGCGGTTTATCGCTGGGGAAACTGCCGGTCAGGCGCAAATGTGCGGCGTCGGTGCTGACCCGCACAGGGCGGGCTGCATAAGCGTTGTACTCAGCGAGCACTTCGGACAGCGGCGCATCGGTGTATGACCACCAGCCCTTGCGCCAGTTTTCAATATCCGGCCCGGCCTGGCGGTGCGGATTGAGCGCGATCATCTCGCCTTGGGCATTGAGGCTGACGTGCTGCCCGGCGGTGAGGATTTTCGCTTCCCCCTTGAGCCCTTGCACATGCACCCGGCCGCGGGCCACCGCCACCTGAATACAGCCGCCACGGTCGCTGACACTGAACGCCGTGCCCAGGACCTTGATCTGGCCCAGTCGGGTATTAATGACAAAACTGCGCAAGGTTTCGTGGGCCACGTCGAAATATACGTTGCCGTGCAGCAGCATTATCTGGCGTTGAGCGTGGCTGAACTCAACGCGCACGTTGGATTCAGCGGCCAGCAGCAGCTCGCTGCCATCGGGCAAGGTGACTGGACGCGACGGCTCGGCGTGTTCAGTGAGCAGCGACTGGGTGAAAGGTCTGGTTTCGCGCCACAGCCAGCTCAACCAGCCCGATGCGCCGATTACCGCCAGCAGCCCGGTGCCCTGGCGCAGCAGGCGGCGACGGCTCAGGTTGACCGGCTGCGACTGCACCGTGCCGCGCAACTGTGGCGTTAAACGATGGATCATTTGCCAGCGCCGCTCGGCCTCAAGCCAGGCATGCTCGTGTTCACTGCTTTGGCTGCGCCAGAGCGCCAGTTGCTTGTGGGCCTGCTCCACCCGCACAGGGTCATCGCTATTGAGCTTGGCCAGATACGTCAGTGCCTGTTGCACCTTGCGCGCAGAGAGCGGCTCAGACATGGCGGCAAGCCAGGCTCAGTTCAGACAGATCAAACACGGCCCGGGCGATGTGCAACTCAACTGACTTGGCCGACAGCCCAAGCTCCTCGCACACCTGGCGATGGCTACAGCCCTCCAGCCGCACCCGCACAAACACCTCACGGCGCAGGCGCGGCATGCGCTCGATGCGCTCGATCAAATGCTGCAATTGCTCGCGGGCAATGACGATTTCTTCAACGGTGGGGCTCAGCACATCGAGCCGGCTCATCCAGTCATCCAGCGCTGCAACCTCGCTGCTGTGGCGGCGATATTGATCGATGCACAGATTGCGCGCCGCCTTGAACAACAGCGCCCGAGGATTGGCCACCGGGCTGTTCAACGTATGGGCATAGGCCTGGGCGAAACTGGACTGGGCAATATCCGCCGCATCGTCAGGGTTGCGCAAACGCCCGCACAAATAGCGGCGCAGCTCGGTGTAGTTGGCCAACAGATCGTCGACCACTGCGTTCAAAGAGGATGTGCAAGACGGGGTAAGGAATGACATGCAGAGCCGCTGGAGAGAGATGCTAATAGGAATTCGTATCATTCTCACATATGTGTAACTCTTTGTGCCAGCGTGTAATCGTGCCCCAAAGCCCGGTGGGAGCGGGCTTGCTCGCGATACATACAACCCGGTGCGCCTGTTGACGCCGTGTCGAACCCATCGCGGGCAGGCCCGGATCCCACAAAAGCTCTATTTCGAAAACACCACCGGCACTGTAAACCGCAGCTTGCTGCCTTCTGGCGGTCGCGGTACGGGCGAGGCGCGGTTAATCATGTCGAGGGTGGCGTTATCCAGTTCGCTAAAACCTGCTGAACGCACCACCGTGGCGCTTAGCACCTTGCCATTGCTGTCGATCTCAAACCGCAAGTAGGCCACGCCCCGGTCACCCCGATCGCGGGCGTTTTGCGGGTAACGCTTGAAGCGCTCCAGGTGTGCCAGCAACTGCGCTTCCCATTGCACTTTCAACGCCGGATCAGCAGCGCCGCGCGAGGACTCTGCCGCCGCAGTGGTCGCCGCCTTTTGCGCGTCAAGTTTGGGCGGGGCGGTGGTGGTCGACGACGCTGGCTGTTCTTCCTGCTTTTTCGGCGGTGCCTGAATCTCCGCTCCCTGCTGCGGTGCGCTTTGATAGGTCCCGTGGGCGGTGTCCTTGAAGGGCGATTTGGCCTGTTTGGCCGGTGACGGTTGCGGGGTGGGCGTGACTTTTTTTACCACCTCTTTGGGCGGTTTGGCCGATGGCGTGCTGATCTGTTTTTGCATCAGTTTGTCAGGCGCTACTTGCAGGTCTTGTTCGACCACTTGTGCCACGGGCACGGCGGCCAGCTCGATCATCATCGCCGCCGGTGCTGCCTCGGCCGAGGGCATCGGTGAGGTGTGCAACAGCCAGACGGTGATGCCCGTGTACACGCTCAGGGTGATCAGCGTGGCCACGCTCCAGAGCGCCTTGCGCGATTGGTTCAGGTAGGTCATGAGCTCATCAATAGTAATCAACGTAAAACGGGATACCCGTGGGCATCCCGTGTTTTAACCGCAATCAGGTCAGAACTTGACTGTCAGACCTGTGCGCATCGTGCGCCCCGGTGCAGGCATAAAGCTTTGTGCCAGCGGGTCGAGGTAATACACGTTGGTCAGGTTTTGCACGCCGAAGTCGATTTGCGTGCCCTTGTAGATTTCGTAGCTGGCAAACAGGTCGAAAATCGCCGATTGGCGGTAGTAGATCTGGTTGGTGGTAATGCCATCGTTCCACGGCTTGTTCAGTTTGGCGGTCGGTGCGCTGTTGTAGACCATGCGCCCACCGAGGACCAGATGGTTGTCAAACCAGCGTGTTCCGACCGTGGTGTTGACCGAGTACTTGGGCGGGTTTTGGGTGTTGGTGTAAGAACCCGGGAAACCGCCGTCCACGCAGTTAGGCGTCGGGGTGCCGTCGTCGCGCAGTTTTTGTGCGAGGTCCGGGGCACAGGTTTTGGCGTTCAGGTAGTAGGTGGCGGATACATCAGTGAACACGCGGCCCATGTCGTAGCTGGTCTGCAACTCGACGCCCTTGACCCTGAAGCTGTCAACGTTTTGCAGGTTGCCGGCGAAGATGTCCTGATAGTCACGGGTGATGTAGTTTTCGATCTTGTTGTCGAAGTACGCCAGCTTGGCAGCGGCGCTGTCGCCGTCGAGGAACACGTCGTTCTTCAGGGTGCTGGCGCCCACTTCCCAGTTCTTGCTGCGCTCAGGTTTCAGGTTGGCACCGGGCACGGCCGCCGTGAACAAGCCCAGGGTGGACTCGAACAGGCTTGGCATGCGCACGCCTTCGCTGTAGTTGAGGTACACGAAGCTGCTGTCGTTGATGTCGTACTTCACGCCGAATGAAGGCGTAAAGGCATGGTCGCGACGTTCAATCGGCTTGGCATAGCTGTAGCTGGTGGCGAATTTCTTCATCTCGGTGTCATTGGCTTCGAAGTTATCGTAGCCGGTGTCACCCACCGTGCCTTTTTCGTACGGCGTGGCGTTGAGCGAGTCCTTGGTGAAGTTGCCTTGCTGGTCCGGGCGCCAGTACACATAACCGAAGCGGTCATTGCCTTTGTACAGCCATGTCCAGCGAACCGGGCGATTGGCAAAGGTTGCGGGGCTGGCCAACTGGTTGTGGTCTTTGCTGTGGAACTCGCTATAGCGTCCGCCCACGGTAAAGGTCAACGGCTTGATCGGTGCCCATTGCAGCGAGCTGACCAGGCTGCCTTCCTGGCGGTCGCCGCTGCGGATAAAGCGGTTTTGTTCGAGGTCAGATTGCAGCACGGGCGAGTTGTCGTCAGGGCGCAGTTTTTCGTTCTGGTAAGAGGCGCCATAGTTCCAGGCGAATTTGCCGACCTGGGTGTCGAAGCGTGAGGTGTTGCTCACGTCCGTGCCCCAGCGCAAATCCTTGCTGCGGTTAAGCAGGGCGTCCTGATAGCCGTCTTCGCTCAGTTGATCCGGCTCGCCTTCATAGCCAAACAACGGGGTCACGGTACTCAAGCCGTTGTAGGCCTTGCTCTGGGCCTTGGTCACCCAGGCGTTGGCGCTCAAGTCGATCAGCGGGTTGTCTTCAGGCTTGAAGGTGTAGCGTGCGGTGTAGGCGTTGATCCGCATGGTGCCGGGCTGCCACTGCGGCACAGTGCCGGTGGTGTTGCGGATGATGCGCGAGGGCATCACTTCGCCGTATTCGCCATCGGTCCAGCGATAGGCCAGCTCAAGGGCCTGATCCGGTGACGGCTTGATGATGGTCTTGAGCAATACCGCTTTGGAGTCGGTGGAGGTGTTGAGCACTTCGTTGCCGGCCTTGAACACTTTGGCCGGGCCGTTGGCCTCTTCGGTTCTATAGACGTACTGCTTGGTCGCCGGGTCCCAGCGACGCACTTGTTTGAACACCTGGTAATCCTTGAAGCCCTTTTTACCGGCGTAGTAGTTGCCGCTTTCGCGCTGGGTATAGGCCGCGACAAAATCGATGGTGTCACTGGTGCTGGCAAACGCCGCGCTGCCCGAATGCGCCTGCGGGTCGAAAATGCTGTTGCTGCCTTTGCGCGGGGTGGCGTTGTACTCGTGCGGGCGGTCGACGCTGTTGCTGGAGATATCGCCCTTGAGACGGAAACCGGTGGTTTCGCCGTCTTTGAGAATGTCTTTGGGTTGCAGGGTTTTCATCTTCACCATGCCACCGATGGCGCCCGCGGCATCGGCGCCCAGGCTTGGGCCTTTATCGACGGTGATGTCGCTGATCAGGTCGGGGTCGATGTAGCTGCGTTGCTGCATGCCGCCGTATCCGCGATAGGCGTCAATCGCTTGCTGGCTGCCGTCGATGGTCACCGGTACGCGGCTCTGGCCCTGAATGCCACGGATGTTCACATCCAGCGCGCCGCCGTTGCGGGTGTCACCGGTTTGCACGCCAGGCACGCCCTTGAGAATGTCGGCCGGGGAGGAGCCGCGAAAGCGATTGATGGTCTCGCCGGAGATATACACGCTTGAGCCTGCCTGGGTGTAAACCTGCGCGGCCGGGCCGGTCAAGCGGCTGCTCTGGCCACCTTTGATGGTCACGGCGCCGAGCAGTTCAGATTCGTCCAGATCACCGTCCAGGCCGGTACTGGCCTCGCTGCGCGGGCTGAGGATCAGGCTGCGCTGGCCGTCGATTTTCCAGCTGACCGGCGCATCGCCGAGCAACTGGCGCAAGGCCTGTTCGTTGCTGAAATTGCCGCGCACGGCAGGGGCTTGCAGACCATCTACCAGCCCGGCCGCCAGACCCAGTTGCAGATTGGCCTGACGCGCAAAAGCGCTGAGGGCGTTGGTCAGCGGCTGAGCCGGGATATCGAAGAAACGGGTAGCCTGATCACTCGGCTGCGCGCTGGGTTCTGCCGCCACCGCCGACTGCGGATGGAAAATCGCGCTGTTGATTGCCACACACAGTACGGCCAGCGCCACCGGTACTTTGGAGTGCGCAACGTGTGATCGGTTACCCATGCTTCATCGCCTTTTGTTTTGGTATTACGAGTCATTCGCAATACAAGGAGCTACAAAGACGAACACCTTCAGGATTTTTTTCAGTGATAACGAAAATATTTTTCATTTAGCTTTTTTGGCAGTGCCAATCACCGTCAGCAGAGGCGAGTACTGACGCACTTCACCGCCAATCGGCGCGACCAGGGCTTGCAGTGCGCGCCGGGTATCGCGCATGTCGTAAAGGCCGGTCACGCGTTTGTTGGCCAGGGCCGGATCATTAATCACGATCCAGCCGCGCTGGTAGCGGTCGAGTTGTTCCACCACTTGGGCAACGCTGGCGTTTTCAAAAAACTGCGCGCCTTTGATCCAGCCTGCGACTTCATCAGGCATGACCAGAGATTGCGTGGCGTTGCCGGTGTTGCGGTCGATCCACAAACGCTGGCCTGCGCCTAGCCGGTACTGTTTGTTGACGCCGACAGTGCCGTCGCGCACCTCGACACTCAGGCCAGCTTGGCGCTGTGCCACGTCGAAGGCGGTGCCCAAGACCCTGATCACGGCTTCTTCGCTGCGCACTTCAAACGGTTTGCTGGCGTCATGCACCACGTCGAAAAACACTTCGCCCTGCACCAGCGTGACCTGACGCTGGTGATTGTCGAAGCTCACGTTAATCGCGCTTTGCGGCGCCAGGGTCAGGCGGCTGCCGTCACTCAGGGTGACCTCACGGGTCTGCGCGGTCCCGGTGCTGTAATCCGTCCGCCAGTTCGGGCTCAGCACCAGCGCTGCGCACACCGCCAAAGCGCTAATGCAGGCTGCGGCCAGCAGCGGCAGGCGCGCGCGCGGTGTGAGCGTTGTGACGTTCGAAGGCGCCTGTGGCCATTGTTGCTCGGTGCTTGGGGAGTGCGAGCCGAGGGCTTCCCACGCACGATTGACCTGCGCCCAGGCCTCAAAGTGCTCCTCGTGGCTGTGCAGCCAGCGATCGAACTCCTCGAAACGCTCGGGTTGCTGTTGCAGGTCCAGCAGCCACTGGCCGGCGTCTTCCAGGCTTTGCGCCGAGACAGTCCGGGGCAGGGGGGCGTTATGCATACGGGCGTTCCTTACTGTGCGCGCTGTGGCCAGAGTCGTGGGTGGCGACGCTTGAAGCCAGGTGAACGATGGCATCCTTGACCAGGCGATGAGCGCTGGAAAGCGAGATTTTGAGATGATCGGCGGTTTGCTGCAATGTGAAACCGCCCAGGCGATGCATCTCTACAGCGATGCGCATTTGCTCGGGCAGGCTGGCCAGCGTAGCAGCAATACGGCTGGCGTCATCACTGTGCACCACCCGTTGCTCGGGTGACAACTCGTGCCCGGGGCGCATCCATTGTGGCGGCGACTGCTGCTGACGTTTCTCTGCGGCCTGGCGGCGAACGGTGTCCAGGGCTAGATTACGGACGATGCGATACAGATACGCCACGGGTTGCTCGACGACCTCTTCAGTACTGGCGCAAAAGCGCAAAAAGGCATCCTGCACCACATCTTCAGCGCGCGCGTGATCACCCACGACCACCTTGGCGTAGTTGATCAAAGCGATGCGATGCTCGAGATAGAGTTGCAGCCTGGCGTTGGAGTCGTTCAAGGGTGAACTCAAAAGTGATGAGCCTGAAAGCGCGGCGACGTTAATTTAATTGAGATTAATTATCAATACCGTTGTTTGTGTGGGAATACCCCAACCACCATCCAACGGCAGGAGCGAGCTTGTCTCGCGATCTTTTGATCTTGAAAGGCCTTGCGTCGGCGTACATATCCATTGGCTGCGCAACGGATTTTTACGGGTTTCGCTCTTACAGCGAGGCACTTTTGTCAAACAGCCACAAAAGTACCCAAAAAGGCCTTGCCCCGGCGTACGGCCTTCGCTGCGCTCAGGTTCCCTCGCTCCGGTCCCGCTCCGTGGGCACGCCGCCACGGGCCATCCATGGCCCATCGCGGCTCTCCCGGCATCCATGCCGGGACACCCACTGCGCGAAACCTCCACTCGGCCTCCCGAAGGGGCGGGTAGATCAAGATCAAAAGATCGCGAGCAAGCTCGCTCCTACAGTGACCGGGTCAGTGTGAGTTAGTGACAGCTTTGACACCAGTGAGGAAGCCGGTGGGAAGAACTGAGATTTAACGGGGCAAAGCTGGGCAGCCTGAGTAGGCCGGGGGGATTGGAAGAAGTGATGATTGATCTGGGAGTTGGAAACGGTGCCAAAGAGCGGCAAAACAATAAACAGTCACGTTAGAGCGAAGAGCCCGAATCTAGCGAGCTCTTTGGCATAGGTCGGTAACTGTCTAAATCCAACCACCAGCCCAGACCACCCGACCGATAATCTCTAGATCACCTAAGCGCTCCTTTGGGACGGTCATCGTCTGGTACTCCTTGTTCTGGCTAATGATACTGACGGCTCCGTCGAATTGTCGCTGCAAGCGCTTAGCATATAAGTGGTCATCGAGGCGGATGACATAGATCGCCTCCCCCTCAAGCGAGTTTCGACCATGGTCAATCACGACCGTATCCCCATGGCTCAGTATGCTTTCCATCGAATCGCCATCTACGCGAATTGCTGAAAGCTTTGATGGGTCAAGCCCTTGCTTACGTAGTGAGTAGGTCGTGAAGGCGAGCTGAGTCAATACCTGTGCGCCCTCGGTCCATGATCCATGGCCAGCGCTACAGTGAGCATCGTATAGCGGTACATACGAATAGACATCTTCAACGTTTACCTCGCGCACCTTAGCGCCGCCGCTCAAAAACATTTCACCATTTCCCGTGGCTATCCAGTCGAGGGAAACCTTCTTTGCCGCAGCCAGCAAGGCTACGGAATCAAACGCTGGCATTCCGTCGCCAGCTATCCAGCGCTGGAGTGACGATAGCGCTGCACCAGCCGTTAAAGCAGCCTGTTTTCGAGACTCATAAAGGTCTGCAACAGCCGCTATTCGGGTTTCTAATCCCGAATATGAAAAAGAAACATCTTCTCCAGCCTGTTTCTTTTGTTTCTTTTCGCCATAAGCCATTGATTTCTATGCTCTAAATCTACTTTACGGGCGACGCGCCCGAAAAAGGGAATAGAAACTCCCGAAAACGGTTTACTGAATCCTGTTTTCGAGATATGTTTATCCGCAACAGGACGTTAGACATCCCAAAAAAAGGACGTCTGACGTCCAAAAAGCCACCCGTGAAGATGGTTCAAAACTATGAGCGATATCGACATGCCCACTGACCCAGATAACCGATGGGAGTGGATCAAATACCAACTCCGTGTTCGTGGCACCTCTATGGCCGAACTTGCACGCGTGTTGAAAGTCACCGACCGCGCTATCCGCAATGCCAAAAGCACTCCTTACCCGCGTATCGAACGCTCCTTGGCTGACGCTCTAAGTCTAGCCCCCGCCGACATCTGGCCCGAGCGTTGGAACTCTGACGGCACACCTCACCGACAGCGCCCTACGCGGGCGGAAGTAAACGCCCCCTACAGCAAGGATACCGGACTCTATCCGGTTGGACACTGTAAAGCGGCAAGGAGTGCCTGAACATGCGTCACCCAAAAGATGACAAAACGTTAGACATTTTCTCAGTCCCACAACCAGTACTTTCAGTCCCTGGACTTGGCAACTACGCATCGCAAGTCAGCGAGTTGGTGAGCGAGATCCTCAAAGGATCTGAACTGGACCGTTATGAGATTGCTGCTCGCATGTCTCGCCTGTCAGGCGACGACGTTAGCAAGAACATGTTAGACGCTTGGTCGAGTCCTGCCCGAACAGATCACAACCTTCCTCTATATAGAGCAGCGCTATTAGAAGAAGTTTGTGCCAGCCATGTTCTGACAAATTGGCAAGTGCATTTGCGTGGTGGCCGCGTGGCTTATGGCCGTGAAGCCCTGGATACCGAGCTGGGCAGACTGGAGCGGGTTGCTGCTAATGCCACTCGACAAGCTCGCGAGTTGAAGAAAATGTTGGGTGATCATAATGCGTAGCTGGTACACGCCCCAGGAGCTTGCTGGTTTGCCCAGCATGCCGGGCACTGTCCAAGGTATCCGCAAAGTTGCCCAGCGCGAGTGCTGGGAGGGTCAGCGCCGCCTTGGAAGTAAAGCCATAGAGTATGCATTCGCAGTTTTACCCAAGGAAACACAAGCGGCACTTATCGCTGCGGCAGTAGCTAACAGCACCCCGGAGATCCTTGCCGACACTCATGTACTTATCTCAGGGCGTGACGTAGAAAATGCGTCACGGTTGAGTGATGCTCAATCATCCGTGATGACTGCGCGACTCGCGTTCGTACGCGAAATTGAACGTATGAGCAAGGTAGTCAGCCAAAACCGCGCCATCCTGACTCTGGTCGCATTGGCAAAAACTGGCGACCTCAGCCCCTACTTGAATGACCGCGTCATACGCGCCAACGACCGCAAGACTGAAGACCGAACCCTGTCCGAGCGCACGCTTAAGCGCTGGCTTGCGGATTACCGCGCCCACGGCGAAACAGGCCTGGCTCCAGCCCGCCGCCAAAAAGACATGAGCGTCCCGGCTTGGGCAGCAGAATTCCTCAAACACTACCAGCGCCCGCAGAAGCCGAGCGTTGAAGCGGCGTACGAGCAGTTCAAGCAGTTGCACCAGGACATCCAAGCCAGTGTTTGCCCAAGCATTCACGCCGTACGCCGCTGGCTGAAAAAGCTCAGTCCATCGGTTCGTGAGCGCGGCCGTATGGGGCCACATGAGCTGAATGCTCTAAAAGCCTACAACCGCCGCCAAGCCGACGTGCTTTGGCCGAATGATGTCTGGGTGGCTGACGGCCATACTTTTGATGCTGAGGTTATTAACCCGCTGACCGGGCAGATTTTTCGGCCAGAAATAACCATGGTCATTGACTGGGCCACGCGCCGAATCGTGGGCTTTTCGGTCAACCTGGCCGAATCAACTCTGGCCACGCTGGATACCTTGCGTGACGGCGTAAGCCGCTGTGGCATGTATAAAATCTTCTACGTCGACAACGGTAGCGGCTTTGATAACGCCACCGTCTACGAAGTCAATGACCGTCTAGGCGGCACCATCACCCACTCGCTGCCTTACAACTCACAGGCCCGAGGCGTGATTGAGCGCCCCCACAAAACAATCCTTGTCAGGCTCGCCAAATCCTTCGACAGCTACATTGGCGCCGATATGGATAAAGAGGCCGCCACTAAAACGCATAAGCTTTCACGCAAGCAGCTTGCTTTGGGTATTGCCCCAACAGTCGTCCCTGAGTTCGCGGTCTTTTTTTCAGACTTGCAGCAGGCACTCGATGAGTACAACCGCCGCCCGCACCGTGGACTGCCCAAGTTTCGTGACCTCCAAACCATGCGCAAACGCCACCAGAGTCCTATGGAAGCGTGGAAGTCCGCCGAGGTTGAGGGTTGGGAGCCATTGCTGGCTGACCCCCGCATCGTTGAAAGCCTGACCCGCCCACAGGTTGAGCGCACCGTGCACCGTTGTCAGGTGCAATGGAACACCGGCACCTATTTCCTCAAGGATCTGGACGGCTTCCACGGTGAACAGGTCCGTGTCGCCTATGACTTCCGCGATGCCAGCCGTGTATGGATCCACTCCCAGGATGGAGACCTGCTTGGAGAAGCTCTGCTTGACGGAAACGCTAGCCCTGCAATGCCGAAAACAATGTTGGAAAAAGCCAGCGAAAAACGCGAGCGCGGGCAACTGTCACGGCTGGTCAAAAAGGCAAAAACCATCACAGGCCAGGACGTTGAAATGCATGTCATTGGATCTGCATCTTCCCCCTATGACTTGCCGCTTGAGCAACTGGCCGAAGCTCAGCGCTTTGCCCAACTGTCAGCACCGCAAGCACCGACCTTTGAGCTTCCCACCGACCCAACTGCCCGCTATCGCCTTTGGAACCAACTCGATGCCCGCTTAACTAGCGGCGAATCGCTGAATCCCGAAGAGACACAGTGGCACTCCCGTTATCCGCAGCACCCGGACTTCATGTCGATCCGTCAGATGTTCGAGTTCGCCAAACAAGCCAGCGCTTAAAAAGACCTTTAGGAGTCAAATTATGAGTATCACCAAGATTGTGCCCCTGACTAACGTTGGCCTTTTGTCTGCCGCTATCGCGCGCACTCATGCACGCCCTGCGGGCTTGCCTGGGCTGGTGGTGATGTACGGCGCGAGCGGTTTGGGTAAAAGCGTAGGCGCTGCCTTCGCAGCGAATCAGCACCGCGCCTACTACGTAGAGTGCCGTGATACCTGGAGCAAGAAGGCTTTTCTGCAGGCCATTTTGCGTGAGATGGGTATTGCTCCTGCTGCAACCCTTTCGTTGATGGTTGACCAGGTCGCCGAACAATTGTCTCGCAGTGGACGCCCTCTGCTGATTGACGACGTGCAATACCTGCTGGAGAAGGCAGTCGCCAACGTATTGACGGACCTCTACAACGCAAGCGAAGGCACCATTGTCTTGATTGGAGAAGAGCGCGTCCCCAGCAGTCTTGCCAAGCTTGAACGTCTGCACAACCGGGTTCTGGAGTGGGTGCCTGCCCAACGCGCCACTCTTGATGATCTTCGGGCTTTGGCCGAATCAAGCTACCCGAAACTGCACTTTGCTGATGACTTGCTTGATGACCTGCGCAAGAAAGTTAACGGCTGCCTGCGCCGTGTTGCCGTCAACTTGTACAAGGTCTACAGCGAGACCCAAGCCTTGTGCGTCGACAGTATTGATCTTGCTGGCTGGGGCGCACGTGGTTGGTTCACCGGCGAAGCGCCATCGCGGAGGGCTTGAGTGATGGCTAAAAACAGACCCGCGCACTTGATTATGGTCGGTGGTAAATCCCCGCGACAACATATCTGGGAAGCGATTCGCTCAGTTAATGCAGGTCCTAAAGCCCTGACAACCTATGCGGTTGCACGTAAGTCAGGGCTGGATGATCAAGCAGTACGTGCCTACTTCCGTGACATGGAGAAAGCAGGAATTGTAACCAAGGTCCGTAACGTGGACCGCTTTGATGCTGAATGGACTCTTATTAAAGATGAAGGCGTCGAAGCTCCCCGTGTCACCAAAGATGGAAAGATTTCCAAATATGCAGCCGGTGCCGAGAACATTTGGCGTGCGCTGCGCATTCTTGGTGAGTTCAGCGCCGCCGAGGCTGCAACAGCTGCCAGTGTCAATGGCGTCACCATCAGTGAGTTCGGGGCGCATGTTTATTTGAGCGGTCTTGCCAAGGCTGGATATCTGACTCGTAGCGGTGGCACAGCGGGTGATAAGACCCGATTTCGCTTGGTTCCTTCGCGCTATACCGGTCCGAAGCACCCGATCTATCAGCGTGACTTCAAGCAGGTCTATGACCCTAACCTAGATCAAGTGGTTTGGCGTCAAGCTGACCAGGTGGTGCGCAAATGAGTCAGGTCAACCTTTCGGCTTGGGGTGACGAGGTCCCTTTATTTGTGCGATTGCTCGCAGCTGAAGTTGCAGCGAGCAATAAAACCAAGACCGGCGAACGCATCGGCATGAGCCGAACCGCTGTCAGTCTGGTTTTGGCAAATCGCTACAGCTCGCCCAGCACATCAGGTGTCGAGCGCCGCGTAATGGAGACCCTGGGGCGCATCGAGTGCGTAGCTCTGGAAGCGACTGTCACTTCTGACCAGTGCCAAAGCTATCGCGAAAAACCAGCGCCAACCCACAACCCGCAGGCCATGCAGCGTTGGCGCGCTTGTCAGCACTGTTCAATCAACCCCGACTGCATCAACAAGGAGATCGTCCATGCTCGCCTCCAATAGTCGCATCCAACTGAAAGTGCTGAATCAAAGCTTGGCTGACCGTCTGCGCGTATTCAACACCGCAGCCCGTGCCCTGCAGGCTCAAGGCATTCGCATCCAGGGTTTCTATCCAGCCGAAAACATCCTCGTCATCAGTCCCGAGTCAGGCCAAGGCTTGGTTAAGCAGGGCCACTCCACGGGTTATACGCGGCATAAGACTGCTGGCAGCACCCACTTCAGCGTGCTTTTTCAAGGCGTGACCTTGAAATGGCGTGAATCCATCAGCGCCTCCCGACCTTCCGAATGGTCGCGCCCAACTCTGCATTAAGGAATTCAACAATGAATACACAACAGACCATTCCAGAAGGCTACCGCATTGATGCTCAGAAGCGGTTGATCCCCGAAAGCATGATCAAGCCCATCGACCTTGAAAGAGATGCTTTGGTGCTCGGTCTGGTTGAAAAAGCACGTGCAGCCAGTGAAGTTTTGGCCAAGTTCAAGGCTTGTGCCTTCGGCGACATTGAAGCCTTTGTCGAGCTTAGTGCGGAGCAATACGGCGCACAGATCGGCGGCAAGAAAGGAAACGTCAGCCTGATCAGCTTCGATGGGCGTTACAAGATCATGCGCGCTGTGCAGGAAAGTATTGCCTTTGACGAGCGCTTACAGGCGGCTCGTGCCCTGATCGACGAATGCCTGCGCGATTGGACAACAGGCGCTCGCCCTGAAGTCGTCACCTTGGTTAACGATGCTTTTCGTACTGACCAAAAAGGCGATATCCGAACAGCGCGTGTATTGGCGCTGCGTCGGATGGAGATCAGTGATGAGCGTTGGCAGCGTGCCATGCAGGCCATCGGCGATGCCTGCCAGGTAGTTGGTTCTAAATCCTATATCCGCGTCTATCAACGTGTCGGCGATACCGATCAATACGAACCCATCAGCCTCGATATCGCGGGGGTTTGAAATGAGAACAATCACCATCAGGTGCTTTTACAGCACGGGCGCATACCAGGCCAAAGCACCAGGTTACAAAACCACAGCTTCTTCAGCGGAGTCAGCCAGAAAAGCGGCTGATCGGTTGATCCAGAAACTGTGTCCTGACGCAGAAGTTGAGTGCGTAGAGGAAACTCAGGAAGGCGGTCCAGCAATGTTGGCTCTTTACCACTACCACTTCAAAAACGCTGACGACATCTAACCCGGCAGAAATGCCAAGAACCTATCAAGTATCTCCAGGAGTACCCATGGCTCAGTACACGATCACCATTAATGACGACGATGATTTGGGCGTCACCATAAATCTCTCGGGCTCATCCAAGCTGACGGACAGGCTAGGTCCTGCGGCACGGCTTGCTCTTAGTTTGGCAACCATAGCTCCAAGCCTCCTGAAACCTACTGCCTGTAGCTGCGAGCAATGCCAAGCAGACCGTGCACAAGCAACATCTAAACCAACCATTCACTGATGCGAAACCGCCCCGGTCTTCCGAGGCGGTCTGCCAGGCGTGGTTGCCTGGTACTGATGAGCAGCCGAGGAAACGATGGAGCAATCCGATTGGGATGCATTGAAAGAGCAGATGGCAAGCCCTTGGGGCTTCATGAAGCTCAAGTGTGATGGCTTTGAGATCCACCTATCACAGCAGACTGACAGCACCAAAAAAAGCTGGTCAACGCTGGTCTATGTGGATGGATATTTGAAGGGGGCCTGGTTGGCCTGCAACCACAGAACCGGGGAGCCCGAACATGAGGAGGCTCGCCGCTTTTACCGCAAGGTGACTCGTGCCCTTCATACCAAAAAAGAAATTGAGTTCTATCAAAAGGTCTACGGAAAACGCAAAGCCGCCGAAGCTCAGGCAGTCAAATTCATCACCTATGACTGGTCTTGGAAAAGCTTCAACTCACTGAAAAAACATCTGCTGGCCAATAACACCAGCATCACCCGTATCAACGAGATGTGACGACATGAACCACAACAAGGCTTTGGAAAAAATCAAGAAACTGCTGCGCCTGGCAGCAAGCGACAACCCCCACGAAGCCGCTGCCGCGATGCGCCAAGCCCGTGCTCTGATGGAAAAGTACCGCTTGGAAGAATCTGATGTTCACCTTTCCGACGTGTACGAGTGCGCGGCTCGTAGTGGCTCCAAGATCACCCCGCCACAGTGGGAAGCCAACCTTGTGGGGGCCGTGAGCCAAGCCTATGCCTGCAAAGTTCTTTTCATGTCAGGTATTGGTGAGTGGCGCTTCATCGGCGAACTGGCGGAGCTGGCCAGCTACACCATGACTCTTTTGCTCCGTCAGGTTCGCCAGTCGCGCCGAGACTTTATTAGCACTCAGTTGAAGCGCTGCAAGCCCGCAACCAAGACCAAGCGCGCCGATGTGTTCTGCTCGGCCTGGGTGTCGGCTGTACGTAAGCAGGTCATGGCTTTTGCTGGAAAGGATGAATCGTCCCAGGCAATGGTGGCATACATGCTGAAGAATCACGCGGATACGGAAAAGCTTGATTGTCGAGACCGAAACGCTAACAAGAGCAATGGAATGCGATCCACGACCGATGCCTTGTACGGAATTATCGCTGCGGGCGATGTGCGTCTGAATCACGGTGTTAACGGCCAGGATCAGCTCTCACTCAACTAAGCGAAACCGCCCTGGTACGCCGGGGCTGTCTGCCGGACGTGGTTGTCCGGTACTGATGAGCAGCCAACCAATGACAGACGAAACCCCTAAGCAACGAAAGACCCGTCTGGCACGCGAGCGAAAACGCGCTCAGCGCAAGCGCGAGAAGGATAAGCGCGTGGCTATGGGTGCCAAAAAACTCAAGATAGAACTCTACCGTGGAACCCAAAGTGAGCTGGAACAAATCCGTATCGCCGGGGAACTCGACGAAACAGAACACGCGCTCACCATGGTCATCCATGGCGCTGCGAGACTGTCCCGAAGCGACCCAGTTGCATTCAGGGCACTTATGAATGGAGCAAGACCGTGAGCACACGAAATCTGCAACTCAGCAAAATCCACATAGCTAAAAAAGATTTGGGCCTGGACGATGAAACGTATCGCTCCTTACTGGCCCGTGTGGCAGGTGTTCGTTCGGCGAAAGATCTGAATCCCCGCCAGATTGGTGCTGTCCTGGCCGAGTTCACCCGCTTGGGCTGGACCTCGGGGCCATCCAAAAAACATGGTCGAAAAGCTCCTGTGGCTGCACCAGATCGTGCAAAACTGGTGGGTAAAATTGAGGCTTTTCTTGCAGAGGCAAAACGATCCTGGGCGTATGCTGATGGCATGGCGTATCGTATGTTCAAGGTAGAACGGGTCGAATGGCTGGACCCAGACCAATTACGAAAAATGGTTGCCGCGCTGACTTATGATGCGCGACGCCATGGGAGACCAGAGTCATGACTGAACAACTTTTCCCTGACGACAGCGACAAGCTCGATCCGGCCAAGGTGCTTGCGCATATGCAAGATCCTGCCGTGATCACCCGCTGGGAGGGTACGCTGAAAGAAATGGTCGAGATCGCCGAGGCTAAGTTGAAGACAGAGTTAAAAGACGGAGCGACTCCACCTGAGCTAGCTCGTCATGTGGTCTTTGCGATCTGCGATACGTTGGGTGGCAGTGTCGTTTATCTACCCCGAGGCGACTCATTGAAAAGGGCCATGCGTGATGCTGCGATCTTCCATGACTGGCGAGAAAACAACATGCACCCGATTGACCTGGCTCGAAAGTATCGCCTTATCAGCCAGACTATCTATGACATCCTTGCTCGACAACGCGTGCTTCACCGGAAGAGCGAACCCGACCTGTTTGGTTTTGATGAAGGGACGATTCACTGATGAAATGGACTGTTTGTGCTTTAGTGCTAGGTCTTACTTTTGGTTCAGATGTATGGGCTCAAAGCTATTCGGTTGAGTCCATAGCAGAGCTTTTTGCAGAGAAAGATAAAGTTCGAGGGATTAATTCTACAAGCCAGAGAGAAGAGCAGTTGCTCGAAATGACCCAGAGAGCAGCTCAGCAGTGCCACAATAATTTGACTGAGGGTAATGAGGCGGAGAACGTAGCTAATATGGTGATATTCACACGCCAAAAGCTGGACGCTGCCGAAGTCCCTATAACTCACTACGAATTACTTGATGTGGTCTATAGCGCTCTTGCTGACGGAAAAAAGGACTGGAACTGCGCTGCGGTGCTGGCAATGTATCTAGTCCTCAGAACACCTCACGATGGTACTTCGGGGCTGACTCATATCGCAGCATACAAGACTATTCAGGCGGGTAGAGATAACGGACTACTTGACCCAAAGTAAAAACTTTTCTCAGCAAGCCCGCCATTGAGCGGGCTTTTTCTTACGCGGCGACGAAACGCCAGCATCCAGCTCTTCACGCGAAGCTTACCTCCGTACCCCATAACGGCAGGTTCGCACCATGCGCTCAGATCCCGCTCCCCAAAAAGTTACACGGCCCAAGTGGCCGCGTCAGCATGCGCGCCTGATTCTCGCTGCTGGGGATGATCTTTCCCGTAAAACCTTGTGGGAAAAGGTCCCAGCCGAATGGGTGGAAATGGTGCGCTCTTATGTTCTCCAGGGTGAAGCGCTTGCTGAAAAGCACGTACGGGAGCGAGAGCGATTCCGCCCTGCCGCTGCGCCTGCTGGTCCCGCCATCGGTGAATACCGCAAGCCGGTACACATTCAAGGTAATCCCGTCGTTGCGGCGCAACACCTAAGCGCACTGCGCAGTTCCCTCAACTCGCCACGAGCACATCAATGAGACCTCACTTTTTAAAACGCAGACCTCACGCGCCACGAATGACCAACTGGACCGTTATCACGCTGATTCTTCTGATTGGCTTGTCGGTTGTTGCGCCGACCAAATTGCCGGTGGTGCTCTACAAAGCCGGTCTGGTCACGCTCGGTGGCGTCCTCGGTTACTGGATTGATCGGGCACTGTTTCCTTATGCCCGACCGAACCGTGTGATGCGTACAGCGCAGCCAATGGCAGGCATTCGTCGCGCCTTGGTCGTGCTTGCATGCGTGCTTGGCCTGACCCTGGGGCTCTGAGTATGCGCAGAATCCTTCTATATATAGGGGCCGTTAGCATGGCCTCACTTATCGGCCTTGCATTGGCAACGCGGGCGCACGCAGAAATTCCAGCTGATGCAGATCGTTACCGTCGCGATCTGACACGCATCGCTCAAGCTGAGTGGGGGCTGGATGCGCCGGTGGCTACCTTTGCTGCACAGATTCATCAGGAGAGCCGCTGGAAGTTCAACGCAAAGTCACCTGTTGGTGCGCAAGGCTTGGGCCAGGTGATGCCCTCGACCGCCACATGGCTCTCTGAGCTGTTTCCTAAGACCCTTGGAAAGGTCGAACCCTATAACCCCTCATGGTCCATGCAAGCCCTGGTCAGTTATGACCGCTGGCTTGCAAGCCGCGTCCGGGCACATACGCCTTGCGACCAAGGTGCAATGATGCTTTCAGCTTACAACGGCGGTTTGGGCTGGGTGATTCGTGACCGTAAGTTGGCATCGGCTAAGGGTGCCGATCCGCTGACTTGGTTCGAATCTGTCGAGCGGTTCAACGCTGGCCGCTCGGCTGCCAATTTCAAAGAGAACCGTGACTATCCGCGCTTGATCCTTTTGCGCTGGGAGCCGCTCTATGAAAACGCGGGCTGGGGCAAAGGTATCTGCCTATGAAAGACCTTCTAATCAAAACCCTGCCAGCCATAGTCATGCTCGTAATTTTGGGTGGTGTGCTGGTAGCGCTCGATGACTTCGGTCAGAGCCGATACGACGCGGGCTATGCCTCTGCCAAAGCAGCAGGTGACAAGGCCACTGCTGAGCTTCGTGAAAAGTATGCCGTTGAAAAATTGGCTGCGGCGGATGCGCAAACGGCTGCCGCCATTCAAGCAAATGCTCTGCTGCGTAATGAACAAGCCAGAGGTAATCAGTTAGCAACCCAGCTGGCTGATGCCAAGGAAAACTTGCGCAAAACCACAGACACCCTCACACGAGAGGTTACCCGTGTCACGACTCTCTACCGCCGCACCCTCGACTCGCCGCCTGAGCCATTGCCTCCTGGTGTGTTCACTGCTGGCTTTGTCCGCATGTGGAACACCGCCAACGGTATCGACACCTCAATGCCTGCCCAATCCAACGGTTCAGCCACCGGCAGAACTACTACGTCGCCCAATGAACCCGGAGCCGCTGACAGCCTCGACTCAGGCGTCACCCAGTCTCTTGTACTTACCAATCAGATACGCAATGGCGAACTGCATGGCTCTTGCAGATCCCAACTCAACCGCCTGATCGACTGGACACTTAATGGAAGCAAGTGATTTTGCCAGCAAGCTTGAAGCCATCCACAACGAGAGCGCTTTAGCGACACATTTGGCACAACGGGAAGTTCTGACTGGCCCCTCGGCAGAGTTTTGTGTGGTCGAGGATTGCCAGTCACCGATACCGGAAAAACGGCGATTAGCGATACCAGGTGTGCAGCATTGCACTCAATGCCAAACACGCCGCGAGAAACGGAGTAAGCGATGTCGATGATTGAAATGCCGCTGTATCAGCTAATCGGTATCGCGGTCGGAGTGCTCAGCGGTTTTGCAGGGCTTGTAAAGCTGTTGCTGCTTCAGACTGAGCGCCGGTTAGATCAGCGTTTTGCAGTCATGGATGACCGCTTCAACGCGGTCGCCAAAGACGGCGAACGCTTGCGTAACTTGGAACTTAGCTTTGAACGGCTGCGTGCAGATATGCCTTTGCATTATGTACGGCGTGAAGACTACGTCCGAAACCAAACTGTGATCGAGGCGAAGCTCGATGCTTTGGCTCTCAAGTTAGAAAACGTTCAACTTAAAGGAGTACGCTCATGAACATTGATCCTGCCAAAGTGCGCCGAGAGTCCTTGCGCTGGTACATCTTGTTGACTCTAAATACTTCGCGCCCGGTCGATCCTCATGAAGCGGTAGTACTCTCGACCATTCAAGGCATCTTCCCGGACGCCACTTCAATGGAACTTCGTCGCGAACTGGACTACTTGGCTGATCGTAGTTTGGTAACTTTGAAGAAGCAGCCAGTGGGTGTCTGGATTTGCGGGCTTACGCACTATGGCGTAGATATCGCCGAGTACACTATTGATTGCAATCCAGGTATTGCCCGTCCTGAAAAGTACTGGTGATCGACTATGCCGCCACGTAGCAAAGTTGCCAGCCTACCTAAGACAGTTAAGGCATGGCTCGACAAAGCCTTGGCTGAAAACGGTTTTAGTGAATATGAAACCTTAGCGGCTGAACTTTCAGCCCAGGGCTTTTCAATCAGCAAGTCAGCACTGCATCGTTATGGCCAGGACTTTGAGTCCAAACTCTCAGCGCTCAAGATGGCGAGTGAACAGGCTCGCGCCGTAGTAGCTGCGGCGCCGGATGAGGAAGGTGCCGTCAACGAAGCCTTGATGCGCTTGGTTCAAGAACACCTATTCAAGATCCTGATGGCCGACGGTCAATCGTTCGATCTGCCGAAAGTTGCGAAAGCAGTAGCAGAGTTGGGTAAAGCCTCTATTGCCCAAAAGAAATGGCAAACCGAATATCGTGAGAAAGCGGAAGCTGCAGCATCGCGTGTCGAGAAAATCGCCAAGAAAGGCGGCTTGAACCAAGCGACGGTTGATGAGATCCGTCGCGAAATTCTGGGGATGGCCTCATGAATTACTTCATGTCTTTTGCAATGTGTGCAGGTTTGACTGCTCTTGGTGCAAATGAAAGCAATGCAGCCCAACTTCTCTCATGTGACATCAATGTTGCGATATTTTTAACCCTCGCCTGGTATCTAGGGCGAAGGAAGAAAGCATGAACGTACCCACTGTTCTAGACAGTACTGCCAACCAGGTAGCGCCAGCGGTATTGCTCGACTATCAGAAAGAGTGGATCGGTATTCGAGCCCCTCTCAAGGTTGGTGAGAAGTCACGCCGGATTGGTCTCACCTGGGCAGAGGCTGCGGATAATGTCCTGGTCGCCGCCGCTGAAAAACCAGCCGGTGGACAGACCGTCTATTACCTCGGCTACAACCAGGACATGACGGTCGAGTACATCCAGGCCTGCGCAATGTGGGCGCGGGCTTTCAACTATGCCGCCGGGGAAATAGAAGAAGGTATCTGGCCGGACAGTGATCCCGAAAAGCACATCAAGACCTACACCATAGTGTTCCCCAGTGGGCATCGAATAGTCGCGCTGACCAGTCGCCCCTCCAACCTGCGTGGTCGTCAAGGTGTGGTCGTGATCGACGAGGCCGCATTCCACCAGGACTTGGCCGAGCTGCTCAAAGCCGCCTTGGCGCTGCTGATCTGGGGCGGCGAAGTGCATGTCATCAGCACTCACGACGGCACCGAAAACCCATTCAACGAGTTGATCAACGACATCCGTGCCGGTAAACGTAAGGGAGCGCTTTTCCGCTGCCCTTTTCGTGAGGCGGTTGAAGACGGGCTTTATCAGAGGGTCTGCCTGCGCAAGGGCATCGAGTACAAGCCTGAAGAAGAAGCGGCCTGGGTTCAGGATGTTTACGACTTCTATGGCGATGCTGCCGAGGAGGAACTCGACTGCGTGCCGTCCCAAGGCGGTGGTGCCTTCTTGAGCCTGGCATTGGTCGAGCAGCGCAGTAACCGCGACGTGCCGGTACTGCGCCTGGCCTACCCGCAAGGCTACGAGACATTGCCCGAACACATGCGCTTGGCCGAGTCGCTTGAATGGTGCGAGGAACATCTCAAGCCGTTGCTGACTGCAATCCCCTTGGATGTTCAAAGCTATTACGGCATGGACTTTGGGCGTAGCGGCGACTTGTCTGTGATATGGCCTTTGGTCAAAGAGCAGAACCTACGCAAACGCACGCCCTTTGTGGTCGAGCTGCGTAACGTTCCCTTTAAACAGCAGAGCCAGATCAAGTTCTACATCCTCCGTCGCTTGCCAAACTTTCTTAAAGGCGCTGACGATGCCAGGGGCAATGGCTCGCAGCTGTCTGAAGACACTGCCATCGAGTTTGGCTTCAACCGTGTAGAACGGGTGATGCTCAGCGAGGGCTGGTATCGCGACAACATGCCGCCGTTCAAGGCCGCTCTTGAAGACGACACCTTCTACGACATCCCGGCTGATAAGGACGTGGTCAGCGATGTGCGCGCCTTCCGAATGGTCAAAGGTGTGGCCCGCATCCCTGAAAAGCGCACCAATGAAAAAGGCGAGAAGTCCGGCCCCAAGCGTCACGGTGACGCCGGTATTGCCGCAGTGCTTGCCGACTACGCCTCTCGGCAAGAAACCGAAATATTCGAATATCACCGTGTCCAGCCTGCTGCCGACAGTGATCGAGAGATCCAGACGGGTGCTGGTTGGCGCTCCAAGAAAGGCATTTGGTAATGGCCCAATCCAAAATAGTTGACCAGTACGGTCGGCCAATCCAATACGACCAGCTCACTGAAGAGCTGGCCGCTGCGCGCACCACCGGCATACGTCAGATATGGCACTCGTCGGTGGCCAGCGGTCTTACACCTGGTCGACTTGCCAACATCCTGCAGGCTGCTGCCGAGGGATCTGCTCACGATTACTTGACCCTTGCCGAGGAAATGGAGGAGCGTGATCTGCATTACGCCTCCGTTTTGGGCACTCGCAAGCTGGCTATCTCAGGACTCAACATCCGTGTCGAAGCTGCCAGCGATGATCCAGAAGACGTGCGTCGGGCCGATGCCCTGAGTGAACTGGTGGGTTCACCTGAGTTTGGGGAATTGCAAGCAGACCTGACCGACGCCCTCGGCAAGGGCTATGCAGTCTCTGAAATCATGTGGGACCGCAGTGGTAAAACGTGGATGCCGTCCCGGTTCGAGCCTCGCGACCAACGCTTTTTCCAATTCGACCGTGACACCGGTCGGGAACTGCGCCTGCTTGATGAGGCTGACCCGGTTAACGGTGTCGCCTTGGCGCCCTATAAATTCATCGTTCACTACCCGCGAATCCGTTCAGGCTTGCCCATTCGGGGTGGATTGGCTCGTCTCGCTGCCGTGGGTTACATGTGCAAAGCCTGGACATGGAAAGACTGGATGGGGTTTGCCGACATCTTTGGCATGCCTATGCGTGTCGGTCGTTATGGGCCAGGTGCAAGTAAAGAGGACATCAATACGCTGATGTCTGCCGTGGCGAACCTTGGCAGCGATGCCGCTGCAGTTATCCCGGACAGTATGCGCATCGATTTTCAGAATGCGTCCAACGTTGCAGGCGCCGGTGACTTCTTCAAGGGACTGGCTGAGTGGTGGGACAAACAGGTCAGTAAAGCAGTGGTCGGCCAAACCATGTCTACCGACGATGGTTCCAGCCAAGCACAAGCCAAAGTTCATAATGAGGTTCGCCTCGATCTGCTGCAGGCTGATGCCAAGGCCGAATCCAACACTTTGAATCGGTTCTTTGTGCGGCCTTGGTGTGACCTGAACTTTGCACCAGGTCGCAAATATCCCAAGCTGATCATAGACGTGCCACAGCCAGAGGACACAACGCTGTTGGTCACAGCTTTGGAAAAGCTGGTGCCACTAGGACTGAAAGTTGAGCAGTCGGTTGTCCGGGACAAACTCAGCATTCCTGAACCGGCCAAGGGGGCTGATCTGCTAGGACCTCCAGTCGTAGCAGTACCTCCATCGCTTGGTCAGGCGATCAACCAAGAGCAAGTACCGAAAAAACCAGCAGTGCTACCCGACGTAGTGGACAATCAGGTCCGCACATTAGAGACGGTGGTGGGCGCCCAACTGGATGACATGGTTGATCAGATCAAAGAGCTACTCGACACAGTATCCAGTCTTGAAGAGTTCCGGGATCGACTGATCGAAACGTACCCGACCATGACCACCAGTCAGTTGGCGGACGCCATTGCTGACGGGCTGACTGCCGCCAGCCTGGCCGGACGTGATGATATTTTGAGGGGATTGTAGTGGCGGTCTCTCACGGCTCACTTCCATTTCAGGAGCAGATCGACTACTTCCGTGGCAAGGTCGATCTACCAACCCGTTCCTGGACGGACATCTATAACGCCCAGCATGACCATGCATTTGTTGTGGCCGGTGCTGTAAAGCGCGACCTGCTGGCCGATCTGCGAGGTGCTGTCGAGAAGTCCATCGCCAGCGGCACCACTTTGGAGCAGTTTCGCAAGGACTTTGACAAGGTCGTTGGCCAACATGGCTGGCAGTACAACGGTGAGCGGGGTTGGCGTACCAATGTCATTTGGGAAACCAACCTGCGTCAGTCCTATAACGCTGGCCGCGATGCGCAAATGGCTGACCCTGAGCTGCGTAAGCGCCGACCCTATGGCGTGTACCGCCACGGCGATAGTGTCCACCCACGGCCACAACACTTGGCTTGGAACGGTGTCACGTTGCCGCTCGATGACCCATGGTGGTCAACCCATAACCCGCAGAACGGTTGGGGCTGCAAATGTAAGAAGTTCATGGCAAGCCAGCGTGACTTGGACCGTATGGGGCTCACGGTTGGCAATGCACCGCCGATTGAATGGGAGGATAGAGTCATTGGCAAAAATAGCCCGAATGGTCCCCGTACAGTCCGGGTGCCAAAGGGCATCGATCCAGGCTTCGAATACGCACCAGGTCAATCACGGCTGACAAACTACGTGCCCCAGTTAAGCGTTAAACATCCATTGTCTGCACCGTCAGTAGGCTCTGCCACTGTAGCGGCTGCTGGCTTACCCAATCGAAAACCGACAGGCCCGTTGCCAGAGCCGCGTCAGATGCCTGCAAAGGTTTTACTCCCAGTAAGAGTCACCCAGCAGAAGGCGATCACCCAGTTCTTGGGCGAGTTTGGCGCAACGGATACCGCTCCAGCGGTATTTCGTGACGTAACGGGAGACCCGCTTGTCATCGGGCGGGGAATGTTTGGTGATGCCAAAACCGGTGCAAAGACTGTGGCTCAAGCGCTTAATGCCCCAGAGCTACCGTTGCTGGCAGAGGCTATCAAAGCGCCTGACGAGATTTGGGCACGACTGGAGTGGCTTCCCGACCAGGGCAAGGCTGTGCTACGCCGTCGCTACCTGGCGCACTTCCAAGTAAAGGGGAAAGCCGAACCCGCTGTGGCAGTCTTCGATCAAGGTGCTGAAGACTGGGCTGGTGTCACCGACTTTGTGGATGATAGCGAGCAGTATCTGGAAGCATTGCGCCAAGGCGTTCTGCTTTACCGCCGAACCAAGTAAGGAGTCACAAATGGCCGGGGCAATGCTTGAAGTCTCCATTGATGAAAGTGCTGTAGGCAAAGCCTTTGATGAGCTGATTGAGCGGTTAGGCAATCTAACGACCCCTCTTAACGATATCGCCGAGTACTTGCATCAATCGACCGACGACCGGTTCAGGCAGCAGATTGCCCCAGATGGATCACCTTGGGCGCCGTTGGCAGCATCAACCCTGGCCCGCAAGAAAAGCACTCGTATCCTGCGTGAAAAGGGAACGCTCCAGGACACGATGCGTCACAACGTCAGCAACAATGAACTGGCCTTCGGCACTGATCGTCCTTATGGGGCCATCCACCAGTTCGGCGGCAAGATCGAGCAAGCCCCCCGGTCTCAGCAGGCATACTTCCGACAAGGCAAAGACGGAACAGTTGGTAACCGGTTCGTAAAGAAGAGCAAATCCAACTTTGCCCAATGGGTGACCCGTGGTGCCAGCACCACGGAAATGCCAGCAAGGCCTTATCTCGGACTGTCATCTGAAGACGAAACCGAAATCCTGGCCATCGTGGGTGATTACTTGAAGGAAGGGTTTTCAGGTTAACTGCCTGTAATCGCGTAGGCGGCGCGCACAGAGGTTTTGGGTACATCCGTTGCCATGCAAGTGTTATACAAGCGTTAGACCCGCGTTAGATTTGCTTTAAGCGGTATCCTGTACGCGCCCGCGTGGTGTCTCTCGCCACGGTTATTGTCTCAGGGCCCCAAAGATCTTACGTCCTGACGAAACTCCCCGCCTTTGATAGACCACCGACACTGGCGGCATGAAAACTCAACTCGCTCTTAACACCGACCTTTCCGCCACCGTCTCAGACGGCAAGGCCCCGGAGTGGGTCGAACTAATCCCGGCAGGCCCCAACGTCACTGGCCGCGACGGTCGGCAATGGCTGTTCGATGAGCAAGCCGGGATGTTGGTTCAGTCCAGCTTTCTGGGCCGAGCTATCGACTTGCCTATTGATTGGGAGCACGCAACCCAGCATCGCGCGACAAAGGGCGAGTCAGCTCCTGCTGCTGGTTGGATCAAGCAGTTGGAGCTGCGTGACGGGGCGCTGTGGGGGTTGGTTGACTGGACACCCCGTGCGTCCGAGCAAGTCATCAACCGCGAGTACCGCTTCCTTTCCCCTGTCTTCGACTTCGATCCGGACACGACCCGCATTGCGCGCCTGGTCAGCGCCGGGCTGACCAACAAACCCAACTTTCTGCTGACAGCACTCAATCAAGAAACCATGGAGAACACGCCTGTGAAGCTTTCACCTGCGCTTTTGGCTGCACTCGACTTGCCGGAGACAGCCACCGAAGAACAAGCCATTGCGGCTACCACGCAGCTCAAGGCCACGGCTCAAGCGGCAAACGCCGAAAAGCCAAACCTTACGCAGTTCGTCCCTCGTGCCGACTACGACGCCCTGGGCGTGCGCGCTGTCAACGCCGAGCAAGCCTTGGCCACTCAGAAAAAGACTGAGCACAACAAGGAAGTTGATGCAGTGATTGCTGCTGCCACTCAGGCCGGAAAGATTACCCCGGCAACGGTGGATTATCACCGTGCCATGTGCCAGGACGAAGCGGGCCTGGCTCGTTTCAAAGAATTTGTGACTGCAGCGCCGGTGGTGGCAGCGGCCTCGGATCTGGGGGAGCGTCAACCTGAGCACCTCAAAACGGCACTCAATGCTGAAGAACAACAGGTCGCCAAGCTGATGGGTATGAGCGAAGCGGACTTCATCAAGGGCAAGGCGTAACACCCTCTATATAAAGGAAGCGATTCATGATCATTACTTCAGGCACATTGTCCGCGCTCTTCACGGCGTTCAAGGCCGAGTTCCAAAATGCTCAAGCCGCAACGCCAACCGACTGGGCACGTATCGCAACGCTTGTGCCGTCATCGTCGGCCAGTAACACCTATGGTTGGCTGGGGCAGTTCCCGACTTTCCGTGAGTGGATTGGCGAGCGTGTGCTCAAGAACATGGCGGCACACGGTTACTCGATCACCAACAAGAAGTACGAGTCGTCGGTTGGCGTTCCTCGCGATGCCATCGAAGACGACGAGATCGGCGTATACAAGCCGTTGTTCGCTGAAATGGGCCGTGCATCCACGGCACATCCTGACGAGTTGGTGTTCGCTCTGCTGAAAGCAGGGCTGACCACGCTGTGTTACGACGGACAGTTCTTCTTCGATACCGATCATCCTGTTTATCCGTCGACAGACGGTACTGGTGACGCAGTGTCCGTGAGCAACTACCAAGAAGGCACAGGCCCTGCCTGGTACTTGCTCGATGTCAGCCGTGCAATTAAACCGATCATCTTCCAGAACCGTCGTCCCTATGCTCTCAAGGCAATGACCAGCATGGACGATGAACAGGTCTTCATGCGTGACGAGTACCGCTTCGGTGTGGACGCTCGTGTGAACGTTGGCTTCGGCTTCTGGCAATTTGCGTATTGCTCCCGCGCTCCTTTGACCGCCGAAAACTACGGTCTGGCACGCGCTGCAATGAAGAACTTCCAGGCTGACGGCGGTCGCCCTCTGGGCATCAACCCTGGCCTGCTCGTTGTGCCATCGCAGTTGGAAGGCGCCGCACGAACCATCTTGGTTAAAGATGCGAACAGCGGCAACCCGTGGGCCGGTACAGCTGAAATCCTTTCACCAGCCTGGTTAGGTTAAGGGGACAAACATGGCCATCATCATTGCAGCCAAACGGCATGGCTTTCGTCGCTGTGGTATCGCTCACTCCTCTGAGCCAACCCTGTACCGGGACGATCATTTCACGGCTGCCCAGCTCCAGGCACTGGGCAAAGATCCGCAACTGGTTGTGTCTTACGTTGATGCAGGCCTGGACGATCAACAGGAGCTGCTCAATGGCACTTCGCCGATTCAGAAAGCGGGCCTGTCCAGTGAAATTACCGTGTCGGTCTTGGGTAAGGCAGACATTGCGGCTATGGGTGACACAGCGTCTAAGCACCAGGACGTTGCCATCCTTGGGCAGGATCATCCATCGCTAGCAGGTGGCCTGTCGCGTAGTGACATTGAAGGTCTTTGGGAGGAAGCCCTGCTTGAAAACTCACAACGTGATGCCTTCATTCTGTCGACGGAAATCGAAACCCTTTGGGCCGCAGCACTGCTGGAAGATCTACAGCGCACTGCCGACAAGCAGGCGGTTGAGATCAATGCTCTTTGGGAAGAGGCCCTGGCCGAAGAGGCTCAGCGTGCCACTGGTTCGGTAAAGGCTGAGCCTAAGTCCCAGAAAAAACCTGTTAAGCCTGGGAGCGCGGCCAAGTGAATCTTTCGCTGCCGTCAGCCAGTCAGCTCATGGTGCGCTTCGGCGCCCGTGATATCACTGAAGTAGCTGTCCCTGATAACAAGCGCTCCATTGAGCCCGAGTTGTTGGTGGCGGCAGCGTCAGGTGCGTCACTGGATGAATGGCCCACAGAGGATGTGGCTATTGCGGTGGCGGCATTGGCACGGATCGCCGATGCCGTCACCAGGGCGCGAAGTGAGGTTTCGTTCTATTTACGCTTTCGTCCGGTCGATGAAGATGCTCCGGCCTGGGTGACTGACGATCTAGCCGAGATCGCCCGCTATCACCTCTACGACGACGCAGGAAAGGAAGAGTCCACTGTCCGGGTACTTTACAAGGATGTGCTCAAGCGGCTGGAAACCTTGGCAGCAGAGGACAAAGAGCGCGGCGCGGCTGAGGCTGGACGCTCAGGCATGCAAATGACCGGTCAGCCCAGGCTGATGAGCCGTCGCTCGCTGGGGCGCCTCTGATGCTGGGCGAACTGGAGGATCTGATTGAGGCGCGGTTAAGGGAACTGATCCCGAAGGTGCACCGCCTGGTTGTGGAGAGTTACGGCGGTGAACTCAGCGATCCTGACTTGATTGCGGACCTGCTGAAACGTTGCCCGGCTGTATTGCTGATGGTGCCAAAGGCAGGATTCCGTAAGCGCAGCCAGAACCGCTACAGCATGCCCATTACGTTTCGCCTGGTGATTGTTACCCGCCACCCACGCGGTGAGCGGGAGACCCGGCGCGGCTCAACAGCCAAAGACATTGGCAGTTACGACCTGTGGCAGGCCTGCATGCATCAGTTGGTTGATTGGCAGCCTTGGCCTGATCGTGCCCGGATTGAGCCGACTGAACTTTCTAACCTGGTCACTGGCAAGTTCCAGACTGACTACATGTCCGTGCTGGGGCAGTCCTTTTCAATTGAGCTGGACTGGACCAAGCCGGAACAACAACTGCCGGATCTGGAAGGCATTGACATGGTGTACCAACAAGTCGGTGAGCCAGATCCCGTGGCCAGCGACCTCATTAAACTGGAGGGGCTGTAATGCTCGTCACCGCCGCACCTGGCCATCGGGTCCCCATGGAGGGGTATCCACGTCAGCACATCGAGGCAGGTCAAGAGCCTGTCGAGGTGCTGAATACCTCTTACTACCGTCGACGTATTGCTGCAGGCGAGTTACTGGTCAAGAAAGGCCGCAGCGGTGCCAAAAGAACCACACAGGAGCCTGCTGAATGAGCATTGCCTTTGACACTATCCCGCCGTCTATTCGTAAGCCTGGCTCATATTTTGAGTTCAACACCAGCCTGGCCGTGCGTACGCTTCCAACCAATGCGCAAAGCATTTGCCTGATTGTTCCACTGGGAGCAGGTGCAACGCTGGCGGCCAACGTTCCTACTCAGGTTTATAGCGCTGAAGAAGCCAAGGCCCTGGCCGGTGCTGTTGCCGCCGAGATGGTGGATGCCGCCATCAAGGCATATCGTTACGTCGCCATTTCTTTGGTCGGGGTTGTCGTCCAGGGCGAGGCTGAACCGGATATCGCTCCGGCGTTGGACTCTACTGCGTTGGGCGGTTTCACCCTTTTGGTTCCGGCTTGGTTTAGCGCAACAGCCATGACCGCGCTGCGAACTCACATCGCTACTTACACCAACTCTATTGAGCAGCAAGGCATCTTGGGTATTGGTGCGGTTGTGTCGTCACTGTCAGCGTCCACCACATTGGCCACCGCACTCAATGCGGGAGCAATCAGCGTGGCCCTTTTGCCGGGCACCACTTCCAGCGCTCGTCAGGTGGCAGCGGCGTACGCGGCAATGATTGCGTCTGAAGAAGATCCTGCCCGCCCGCTTAATACACTGGCTTTGGCAGGCATCAGCGCTCCAGCCATCAGCAGCCGCCTGGGTCGCACAGAGCAAGAAACAGCGTTGGCCAACGGTGTAACGCCGCTTGAGGTCGGCCCCGGCGATATCGTGCAGATCGTTCGTGCGGTCAGTACGTACACAAAGTCAGCAGCAGGTGCTGACGATGTATCCCTGCTGGATCTGACCACCATGCGGACTTTGTATTACGTGCGCAACGCGTGCCGCACGCGCATCCGCCTTCGATTTCCTCGCTCCAAACTGTCCAGCAAGACGCCTGCAGCTGTACGCGGCGAGCTGCTGGACGTCCTTAAAAAGATGCAGGAGCTGGAGATTGTCGAGGAAGTCGACGCCAACGCGGCTGGCCTGGTCGTCGAGCGTTCGGATCAAGACGTGAACCGGCTCAATGCCAGCATTCCCATTGATGTCGTAAACGGCCTGCATGTATTCGCCGGTCGTATCGACCTGCTCTTGTAAGAGGTGAGTTTAGATGTCCGATAACTATGTAGGGCAGATCGTGCTTGAGCTGAACGGCACGGACTATGAAGTGACCAGCCTGGAGCCATCGCTCAAGACCGGTCGAACCATCGTCAAAACGATGAACCGCACGGGTCGCCCGCTCGGAACAGCCAAGGGGATGGAAGAGCATGAACTGCGTATTGCAGTGGCCATCCCTAAAAACGGCGAGCCCAACTGGCGCGCCCTGGTAGACGCCAAAATCACCATCTATCCACAGGAAGGTGGTGGCAAGCGTGAGACCTGGACGGGTTGCTCTCTGATCGAGATGGGTAGCAAGTACCAGGTTGAGGGTGAAGCCACTCGCGACCTGACTGTCAGTGCTTTGAACTACTACGAGGAGTAAGGCAATGAACCGAATCGAAAAGAAATGGGAAGGCCTGATCATCACCAAGGATTTGGGTGTTGGTGTCTTCTATGCGGGCACATTCCACAAGACGTTCACTTTGCGTGTCGGTATGGCTGGCGACCTGATCAAAGCCCAGGAGCGTCATCCCAATGGTCCGTTTCAGTTGGTGACGCTTGAGGTTTACCGCAATCAGCTTTTGGCTGTCGGTGATATTCCTGCAGAAGTCCTGACAACCGAGTTGTTGCGCGAGTCGCTGACCGAATCAGATCTGGCGCTGATTGCTGCGGCGGATGAAGAGCTGGAAAAAAAGCTCAAGCCGCCGAGCGCGGCCTCGCTGACTGGCGACGCATCGAGCACGTCTTCGTCCGACATGGTTACCGCCTAGAAGAAATCAGGCGCATGCCCAAGGCCGAAGTTGATGCGCGGATTGAACTGCTCATAGGCAAGCGCAAAGGCCCGCGTTACGTCAGCAAGCGGCAACAGAAGAAAGACCAAGCACGCAGTAAATAAGGCCCGCTCAAGGGCCTTAAGTCCGCCCGCAATTCTACCTGGAGTAACTTCGATGAGTTCAGATCTGCGCGTTGCGCTTCGTATTGAGGCCAGTTCTGGCAACAGTCGACGAGAAGTTCAGGCACTTGAGCGTGATCTGCGCAAGGCTGGTAAAGACGGTGCCAAAGCTCTGGCAGATGACAGCAACAAAGCCAGCGGCGCGTTGAGCAAAACCGGTCAGGTCGGTGCTGCCAGTTACAAGATCATTCGCCAAGCCATGCGTGATACCTCTGCGCAAGGCTCGAACGTTTTTCGCCAAGGCGTAATACAGACTCAGGCTGATCTGAAAGAAATGGGCCAAGTGGGCCGCCAGGTCGCGCGCGAGACCAAGGCTGAGTTGGCGCGCACCTCTAAGGAAGGCACAGAACCACTTCGTCGCAGTGTCGAGCGAACAGATGAAAGTTTTCGGCGTCTTGCGCAAAACGGAGGCCGTAACCTGCGCATGCTGAAGACTGTGGCGGCAGGTGTCCGGCGAGAATTCGACCGAGTCAAAGGCCTTGGTTCAACAGCTCAGGGGCAATTGGCGGGGCTCGGTGTTGGACTGGGCTTGGCTTCGGGATTAACAGGTAGTGCGCGACTTGATCGTCAGTTGATTAGGACGCAACAAACGGCAGGGATGACTAATGATCAGCGAGAGGAATGGCGTGGGGAGCAATGGCGATTAGCAAAAACATATGGCATTGAACGAGAGCAAGTTCAAACTGGCTTTGATACCTTGATTGCAAGTGGTCTGTCCTATGACAAAGCAAAAGCCAGCGCTGAGGCAATCGCTCAGTCAACTGCTGTAACAGGTGCGGACTCAGGCATATTAGCTAAGGCATTGATTACCGGTTCCAGCGCTTTCGACATTGATCTTTCGCAACCAACAGCTGCCTTAGACTTACTTCAAAAAATGATTGTCGCTGGTCGTTTGGGCAATGCTGAGCTAGAGAACCTTTCGGATATCTTTCCCAAGGTGGGTGCAGACTCAAAGAAAGCCGGTATGACAATGGCTCAATCTCTCTCGTTTGTTGAAACCCTTTCTCTGATAGAGCTTGAACCGGACAGGTTGGGCACATTGGCGCAGTCAACGCTACGAGCTTTTACTAACAATACTTATAGAAACGAAGTTACCCGCACAACCGGTGTCGATTTTTTTGATAAGAAAGGTAATACCCGAAATACTCAGGATGTTTTCCTTGATCTAAAGAAAAAGTATGGAACGCTTAAAACTGACCGTGATCGTGCTAGGTTCATGGGCGTTGTCTTTGGGAAGATGGACCAAGATACCCAGAAAGGCGTAAATGCCTTTTTAACTGGTAATAGGCTGGAGCAATTCGCATCTAGCACAGGGGATATTGATAACGCCAAAGGTGTTATCGAAAAAGATCTGGCCGATAACCTCAACAGTTCAACAGCAGTTGGCTCGAGGATGAAAGCCACACTCGGCCAAGCGATTGACCGCATGGCTACACCCTTGAACAAAGGGTTTGCTGACATTGGTAGCTACCTCCTGGATGACTTGAACTTGTCGGGCGAGCAGATGCTGGCTGGTGGAGCGGCACTGGGCCTTGGCGGCTACTATGCGGGGCGCGGTGCCAAAGCTGGCGCGGGGGCATTGTTTAACAAGTTTCTTGGCGGTGCAGATACCTTGAAAAATATTGCCGTGGGCAAGGTATTAGAAGAAGCAACGGGCACTACGTCGGTGTTCGTTACCAACTGGCCAACAGGCATGGGTGGGGTCAACTCTCCAGATATTAATGTTGGGGGAAGGAAGGGCCGAGGGATAGGAAGGATTCCATGGGCTATGGCAGGCCGTATGGGTGCTGGTTTGTCGTTGATCTATGCATACACCCAGCTTGAGAACTCTACAGGCCTCAATACTGACCAAGATCGTTTGGCAATGGTTGCCCGCGACAAGCTTCTTAATGATGGCCAGCGCACTTATCAAACCTCTTATTACCGCAATCGTATTTCCTTGCTCGATCAAAATCCCAACCAATCATCCAGTTGGGCTTCAGAGCAGGCTCGGCGTCTGGCACAGAATGAAACAGGCCTTACTGCTGCCGGGTCTTCAGTCGAGGGAGCCAACAGTTGGGCGGCTGGTGTGGCCAACCGCGCTGTCGATTCTGGAATGGCCACCATTGCGGCAGCCAAAAGGCTGAACGAATTGCTTGGCAAGCCTCTGGTAATTGAATTACGAACCGACTCTGATCACATCTTTGCTGAGGTCGAGCGTCGCCTGGACATCCAGTTGAGACGCGGCCAATGACTTGGGCAGATAACCTTCTGGACGCCTCTTATCGTGGCGTCCCTATCAATGTGGTCGGTGAAGACCTATCCGCACAACGAGCGCTTAGCCAGCATGGTGTGCCGTATGTGGATGGTGATGATGTAGAAGATTTGGGCCGGGGTGCTCGCCAGTTTGCATTGCAAGTGGTGATCTTTGGCGAAAACTACATGCTGGAGTTGCAGAACCTACTCCGAGCATTAGACACCGGCGGTACAGCTGAACTTATCCACCCCATTTACGGGAGTGTGAATGTCACCAATGCAACTTACCAGGTGATCCACCGTGCAGAGCGCCGAGACTATGCGGAAGTCGCGGTTCAGTTCTTAGAGAGCAAGCCGGGCCAGCCTTTCTTTGCGCAGCAGTTCGAGTTTGTCGACACCAGCACTTTGGACATGGCTGATGAGGCTAAGTGGCAAGATGGTGTGTTGGATTTGTTCGGTCGACTTGACTCCCTGGTCTCCGAAATACAGTCATGGATCGGTGGCGGCTGGACAGGGTTGATGGAAAAAGTGCTTGGCCTGCCAGGGCATACATTGCGCCTCCAGCAATTACGGTCACAAATACTCGGGGTTGTTTCCGGCGCTGCATCGATGGCTAAAAGTACTTCAACCGCATTTGATCCGTTGACTGACTTGGCACGCACGCCAACCGAAATACGCTCTGCCATTCAGGGGAGTACTCCCAGTACGTCAACTGAACTGTTAACCAGGTCAGGCATACCGTCCACTATGCCAGGAGCAGATGCTCTGCCCGCCGAAGTGGCGCGTACTGGTTCGGGTTTATTAGCGAAAGGGCGTCAGGGAGAGGAACCTGATGAGGACACATTGCCTGACGCTATGCCAGACGATCCTATTGAAGCCGTGGCTTTTGCCTTGGTCGTCTTGGTCATCACTGAGTTTGCCTTGAGCTATGCCGAGGCTGTGGGTGTTGTGATCGAGGCCGAGACGGATCAGTTGTCGTTAAGCCCGGAGGAACTGGAGCGTTTGGTTAACCTGGTGCGGAGTTTGATCCAGTCCGCAATTTTGCTGCACCGTCGCGTTTACGAGATTGAGACTGCTTTGCCTGTGATTGAGGGGCTTAGGACCATTGCGGCTCTGATCCAGATAAGAGCACGTCAAGTGATTCTACAACGCCCACCGCTGATCACACGCCGTGTCGAAAGCACTGCAAGCCTGCGACTGCTGGCGCATCGTTGGTACGGTGACAACACCCGTGCCGAAGAGCTGCTGCGACTTAATCCAACACTGCGCACGTCCTACGGTGTCGCGACGGGAACGGTGCTGAGGGCTTATGCAAACTGACGAAACTATTCGCCTGTCTATCGGGGGCTTGACTCACGAGACTTGGGACGGCTGGTCAGTTGAGTCTGACCTGCTGACGCCTGCTGATGCATTTGAGTTGGAGTTGTTTACTCGTGACACGATACAACTCCCTAAAGTCCTGGTTGAGGGCGCGAGTTGCGAACTAACGCTTGGTCGAGACCGTGTCTTGACCGGTCAGATAGACGAGATTGAGCACGACATTTCACGTCGGGGTATTGCGATCCGGGTCACTGGCCGGGATAAGGCTGCCGCGCTGGTGGACTGTTCCGCTCCATTTGTGGCGATGCGCGAAGCCTCTCTGGCTGAAATCATCAAGCAGGTCGTAACCCCACTGGGTGTCACACGCGTCGAGATCCGTGCGGCCAATGCAAAAATCAGACGCCGCATCCAGATCGAACCTGGTCAGTCAGCGTGGGAGGCTCTTCTTCAGGTAGCTGAGGCGAATGGGTTGTGGCCTTGGGTCGAGCCGGACGGTTTGCTTGTTGTCGGCGGGCCTGACTACACCTCGGCTCCCGTTGCGACCCTAATCCTGCGACTGGACGGTGTAGGAAACAACGTCGAGCGACTATCTGTACGTCGATCTATCGCCAATCGATTCAGTCAGGTGACTGTGTTGGGGCAGCATGGGCAGTACGACAACGACGGGCTCGACACTACGCGTTCGCACTTGAAGTCGGTTGTCCAAGACGACACCTTGGCCCGTCGCGGAATCTTCAGGCCCAAGGTGGTGATCGACAGTTCGAGTGAAAACCAAAGCATGGCCACCACGAGAGCACGCAAGGTTTTGGCTGATAGCAAGTTGGAAGGGTTTGAGATTCGCGCCGTCGTCCAAGGTCATCGAGCAGGCAATGGGAGTGTGTGGACACCAGGTCAGCGCGTCATTATCCGCAGTGAGCCTCATAGCCTTGATGCCGTGTACTTTCTCATGTCTAGAACGTTGCGATTAACCCGGCAAGGGTCGATGACGGAGTTACGGTTCAGGGAAGACAAGATGTGGGTTCTTGACGGGAATCCACTGAAAAAGCACAAAAGTAAGTCGAACAAGGACGCGGCCTTTATTGAAATGATCAGGAGCATTCAATGAGAAGTCTGGGACGCTCTATTCGCGAGCAAGCCAAAACTGAGCGTGCCAATTTTCGTCAGGCATTTCGTGCTGTGGCGGCTCGAAATGCTCACGGCAAACTGATTGGTATCGAGGCTCAAGGTTTGGCAGCAGAGTCTGTCGCTGGAGAGTTGTTCCAGCATTACGGATACACCTCTGCACCTTTGCCTGGGGCTGAATACATTGTCATTCCGGTTGGCGGCAACAGTAATCATGCAGTTGTTGTTGCGAGTGAAGACGCCCGGTATCGGATCACGCTCAAGGATGGCGAGGTGGCCATCTATTCAGACGAAGGCGACCACGTTCATCTTAAGCGAGGGCGTGTGATCGAGGTCGAGACCGAAACGCTCCTGGTCAAAGCCGGTACAAAGGTCCGTTTTGAAACACCGCTGATTGAAAGCACTGGAAAGATTCATGCAGAAAGCGACATCCAATCTGATGCCGAAGTGATCGACCAGGTCCGCAGCATGCAAGCCGACCGCGACATTTACAACGAACATCAGCACGGTAATAGCCCGGCGCCAACCCAGCAGCAGTAATCCTTACGGGGCGAAATTCTTACGTCCCGGCGAAATTCCGCCCCGCCCGCGTGCGGGGCATTCTGCTTTCCCATGGACGCAGGCATAGACCCAACTACAGGCGATTTAACAGGTCAGCGAATCTCAACGCTGGCAAACGCCGTGTACCTGCGCCTTATAACCCCTCTCGGTAGCTACTGGGCCGACCCCTTGTTGGGTTCGCGACTTCATGAACTGCGCCGGGAGAAAGACAAAGCTCGTGTCGGCACGCTGGCCGTGCAGTACGCCCAGCAGGCGCTGCAAGGGCTTATTGATGATGGCCGAGCAACCTCTGTCGATGTGTCGGCAGAGCAGAAGCATGACGGCTGGCTACGGCTGCTGATCGAAGTCGAAGCACCGACCGGTCGCCAGACCTTTGAACAATCAGTGAGAGTGATCTGATGCCCTACATCGCTCCCCCATTCGAAACCATTCGGACCCGCGCCCTGCGCGAAATTCGTTCGTTAGTGCCTGATGCCGACATCACCAGTGACAGCGACCACTATGTGCGCGCCAGTTCGGTTTCTGCGGTCGCCGAAGGCATTCACCAGCAAGGTGCATGGACTGCCAGGCAGATCTTCCCCGATAGCGCCGACTTCGACGAACTCAAAAGGCATGCGGCCACACGTGATGTCTATCCAAAATCAGCAACTGTAGCGGGTAGCACTCTCGCGCTCACGGGTGCTGCTGAGATGCCCCTTC
The DNA here is from genome assembly GCF_040310285.1 of Pseudomonas sp. HY2-MNA-CIBAN-0224. Classification (NCBI taxonomy): domain Bacteria; kingdom Pseudomonadati; phylum Pseudomonadota; class Gammaproteobacteria; order Pseudomonadales; family Pseudomonadaceae; genus Pseudomonas; species Pseudomonas sp. HY2-MNA-CIBAN-0224. The sequence continues at coordinate 91,319 of NZ_JBEOPQ010000001.1, forward strand.
CAGTCGGATCGCAAGCTCGTCATACCGCCACTGGCACAGTGCTTACAACGACGGCGGCAGTAACCTTTGCCCCGGACGGAACCGCAGTCGCTCCCGTAGCGACCATCGACACGGGAGCCGCGCTTAACGGCCTGTCAGGTGCCGCGACCCTTATCAGTCCACCTCTGGGCGTGGACAGCGCCTGTACCTTGGAGGCACTCAAGGGCGGCACAGACGATGAAAAACAAGAGAGCCTTTTAGCCCGTTACTTGGACGTGTTGCGCAACCCGCCGAGCGGTGGAAACCTGGCCGACTATCGACGTTGGGCATTGTCCGTGGACGGTGTCTCCACTGTCCTGGTCATTCCCAAGCGCCGTGGTGGCAACGCAATTGACGTTGTGATTACTTCTGCTGGAGGCCCATCGTCAGCTGATGTTATCGCTGCATGCCAAACCTTTATCGACAGCGTGGCACCGGCCGGTGCGGACATATGGGTGTTCACTCCCGCCATCCTGGACGTCAATTTGGCGCTACGTTTGGCACCGGCGACAGGGTACGCGCTGGATGACCTGCAAGGGCCTATTGAGTCTGCGGTTGCTGGCGTCATCGACCCGTTGATACCGCTAGAGACTCTTTATCGCATTCGCCTGACAGCTGCAATTAGCAGCCTGGCCGGGGTCGTGGATTTCGACCTGGTCACGCCTGCAACCAATGTCTCTTCCTCTAGCGACCCCGCAGTGGTGAGTTGGATTCGCCTCGGCACCGTTGCCTTGGAGGCCCTTGATGAGTGATGTCCTGATCGAGCAGCTTCAAACGCTGCTACCTCCGGTCTCTTATGACCCCGAAGGCAAAGTGCTAGTGGCCCAACTCACTGCCGAAGGCACTGTTTTAGGTGATGCCCTGGAAGGCCTTGAAGCCATAGAGAGCGCTATTTTCCCCAGCACGGCAGGTGACTACATTACCGACTGGGAGCGGACCTACAACCTGACTCCGGCTGCCGGTGCATCTCAGGAAGATCGCGTGCGGGCCGTTGAGGCTGCCATGGCTGACCTGGGCGGCCAGTCCATTCTGTACTTCATCCGCTTGGCTGCCTTGTTCGGTGTTCCAGCCACCATTGAGAGTTTCAGAGAGCCTGTCGTCGGCCAGTTGAATGCAGGTGACCCAATCTACTCAGGCGACTGGCCCTTCACCTGGCGCATGAATGCGCCGCTTTCGGCATTCACCGCCGTGGCCATGGAGTCTCGAATCACCGACCGCCGACCGGGAAATACAGACGTGGTCTTCGGATACGGCAAAGAAGTCGTCGACGGCATTGCCGACAAAGTGGACCAACTGTTTAACGCCATCCATTACGTGGTGCCCGCCGCCGTGATCGGCATCGAGGACCTATAGCATGCAAAGAATTTCCAGCTGGACCGATCTAGTCACGGTCTTGGGATTGTTCCGCCACGGCACCGCTGCCGGTGGCGTCCCTCCCACGCCCGTTAAGGCTGAGTGGCTGAACATGATTCAGGAAGAGTTTGCTAACTTCATTCTGGCTTATCTGCCTGAGCTTGATGCCAACGATAACACCCAGCTTCTCAAGGCTATTCGGGCATTTGGTGAGCACTACCCCATCAAAGCTACCACGCTGGCTGGGTACGGCATTCTCGACGCTTACACAAAGCCAGAAACTTACTCACAGCCTGAAGTGGACTGGTGGCTTTCGAAGAAGGCCAACAACGCGATTACGCTGGCTGGTTATGGCATTGGAGATGCTTACACCAAGTTAGCGATTAATGACTTCTTGGCAGCCATAAACGCCTCGTTGGAGGCTAAGCAAGCCGCGATAGACGACTTGGGGACAACCAAGCAAGACAAAAATACTGCGCTTATGGCGGCCACGGGTTGGCACCTTGATAAGGCCACGGGCTTTCTAGAGCAATGGGGAAGCGGCGCATGTGGCGCAGATAGCGTGAGTGCAGCCATCGATTTTCCGACGCCCTTCGCAGAGGTCTACAACTGCTTTGGTAACAAGGTGACGCCTAATGCTGAGGATGGTGACGGCAACGCAGCAGGTGCGCGAGCCATCAGTGCCACGCAATACCAACTCTTCAACGACACCGACAAATATAGCGCCACGATTCACTGGCGTGCGATTGGCAAGGCGCCCGGATATTAGTCCGTTACGAGTCATTAAACAGCAACCACCCCCAACGATTACCTGGCCAGCGCTGCGGTATTTCTTCGCCTGGAGAAACATGAATGTCTGATATTGAATCGCTGCAGGCCTATGCCGGGCAAATTGCTGAGGCTGCTGCATCGGCTCAAGCGTCAGCAAGTAAGCAGCACGAATACGTCAATGGTGACGCTTCAAAGGATGTGCTTACAGAATCTGGCCCAGTTCCTTCGATAGCCAAGCAAGTAGTGCTGACCCAAAACAAAGTTACTGAGGTGCTAAAGGATGTCTCGGCGCAACTGGCTACTGCTGCGCCTTATGACAGCATCGAAGAAGGACTGGGAGCCACGCCCAATGGCGGCGCATTTACTGTGCGTAGCTTGGATCCAAAAGTTTATCGCTACGCCTATGTAAACCGTAACGGTGTAGCTGTTCCAGATGGAACGTACTCTAGTGCAAGTGCCGTCACCACAATTGAGGATGACTTGAAAGTAATCGCTGATCGAAGCACTGATCGCTATTACAACGGCAAGAAGGTCTTTAGTGCCGAGGTCGACTCGTCTGGCAGCCCTTCGATTGTCACGCTGGAAGATAGGAGCGTGGAGATTCCCCGGTTGGTTCTGCCTGAGCCTGTGCTGGAGGTCGTTCAAGATCGGATTGATGCAGCCGTTGCTGGAACGGCTACGGTTGATGCCATTTGGCCGACTACAGCGCTTGGTGCCTTGGCACAGGCCTCACGGCGTCGAGTTGACTTTGTGATGATCGGCGACAGCAACCAAAAGAAGGACGGTTACGGATGGGGTGGCGGGTTGATGCGCGCTCTGCATGATCGGTTCGGTTGCTATGCAACGGCGGTAGGTGCACAGACTCCCATTTCGTTTTCGGGCTATACGTTGACTGGTGAAAGCAACTACGGTGTGGGCGGTGGTGCTACTCATGTGCTGCCTGCTGAAGTGGCTGCAGTATCGCCGGGTTATTCTTTCGAATTGCCAGAAGGCTCGCTTGCAGGGATGGGGCCTGCTTATCTGGCTGACGGACTGATGATCACCTCCGGTGCCAGTGCTGGTGGCGTTGGTGTGGCCGTTGATCACGCCATTGGTGTGTCCAACCTGCTGCGTGCGCACTACGCATGGGTAAGCCTGACATCGGGTGCTGGCGTGTTCCAGGTCAAGTGCCGCATTGACGGCTCACCATTCACTGTAATTGCTTCGGGGCCATCGACCCCGACAAATACAGGGGAAAATTCTCTGCATCGGCAGACGCTTGATATTCCGGCGGGCATTCGTACTAAGGGGTTTGAATGCAAATGGTACGTTCCAGGTGGGGCGGCACTGGTCGGTCCTTTTGCTCCGGCTTGGTTTCGCCTAGAAAATCCAGCCAAGCACTCAGGCGTGTCGGTTAGTACCTTCTACGGAGCAGGAGGGCAAAGCTTATACGATATGGCGAACTACCTGCTGACCGCTCCTATGCAGGTCTTAATTAATTGGTTTGGTGAAACCCGGCGCCTGCAACTGTTGGCCGGACAAAAGCCGATGGTGGTGGTGTACATCAATAGCGCACTGAACGACCAGAACGAGACGCTTACCCCAAGCTTCGGCTGGCGGGAAAGCATCGATGCAAAATCTTCGACGGCCTACCTGGACAACTTGGAAGCCATCGCTAAACGGATCAGTGATGTGTGGCAGAAAGCGGGATGGGATCAAGAAGAATTGTTCTTTATGGTCATGCCGTCTCACCCAGTGTCCAACCCGGACGCGCCCAAGCTGATCGGTTACCGCAAGGCGGCGTTCTCTTTCGCCCAGAATCGTCAGCGCGCCTCGTTTATCGATCTGACTCTCATAACCGACGCCGACGAGATTTTAGCGAACAGCTGGTACATGGGCGTCGGAGGCAGTGATCGCAACCACTTGTTTCAAGCTGCCTATAAAACATTAGGCGCCCGCGCAGTGGCATTAATTCCGGAGTTGGCCGTATGACAAGCCTAATCACGCATCTACAGAACAAATTCAGCGATAGCGCGATGGATAAGCTAGTTCGAGATAAAGCCATATCCGCAGGTACTCGACTTCTGTTCGACTTCTCAAACAGCTATAGCAATCCGAACCCAGACGGCACAATTCCATTCGGCGCTAAATTTGTGAACTTGGTTGACGGTGCGCCAGGGGCTGTTATTGGAGGAGCTAACGCCGCAGCGCTAGTAAATGGCCGGAGCACTTCGGGTGGGATCAGGGCACCAGCCTCAGGTGCCAATGGGCAGACTATTGTCTTTGGTAATACCTACAGCTTGCATGAAGCATCTCCCAGTTTTATCGCACTGGCTTGGGTTAAATGCCCAAGTAATGCTGTGGCATCTTCATACCAGACAGTTTTTTCCCTGATTGGGATGAACAATCAAAACGCACTATTTGCAATGGATACAGGGGCTGACGGAAAAAGCCCGCGGGTAAACGCTAATAGCCATAACAACGTGCCCGTCTTTAAAGTCGTACCTGGCTTCACGCTTGACGTTGTGCATCAGATTGGGGTTGCGTGGCGGCCGGGTTTCGTCGATGTAATCTTGGACGGGCAGGTAGTTTCAACCACTACCAACGTAAATACCGATCTGCTCGATCTGTCAGCATATAACCTGCAGGCGCTCACTGCCCGGCAGAGCACGACGCTTTATCGCGTCTTTTTTGAAGACTTGAGCACGGCAAAACGAAGCGCTGCCGCAGCTGCGGCAGCTGATTATTCATCTGCAAAAGGTCTGTATTCTTGAGTTTTGGAGACTAAGGCCATGTTTTAGCTTTCATAGGGCAGTCTCACTAACGACATCGTAGTTGCTGCGGATCCACAATACTCATAGACGGGCGCAGGTAGATTTCATTCATCCGGCGATGCAATGCCGAACATCCCGCAAATTCCACTAATACATCTTGAACGATGCGGTGCCAAAGGTTGCGCTAAGCAGTGCCAAAAATCCTGCGCGCTTACAGTCAGGTTTGCTCAAGGCGTAGAAATACTCCACAAACCGGTAGGAGCGAGCTTGCTCGCGATCTTTTGATCTTCTTAACCTGTAGTCGCTGCCGAAGGCTGCGATCGCGAGGCAAGGTGAATGAAATACGGGTGTGCGCTGGCATTCAGGCAAGCCCGCCAGTTAAGGTGCTGCAATCCTTTCGCCTTCTACCAAGGATCTGTTGTGATGAATACACCGCGTACTGTTGTCGGCCCGATCAAGGCCGTGATTTTTGATATGGACGGTTTGTTGCTGGATACCGAAGGCATTTACTCCGAAGTCACGCAGATCGTCGTCGAACGTTATGGCCGCACGTATGACTGGAGCATCAAGCAGCACATCATCGGGCGCGGTGCCCAGGATCTGGCTGAGTACATTGTCAAAGCGCTGGATCTGCCGATTACCGGGCAAGAGTTTTTGAAGGCGCGCGAGCCACTGATGGCCGGGTACTTTTCCAAGGCCCTCGCCATGCCGGGGGCTGAAGCGCTGGTGCGGCATTTGAAGGCGCACAACATCCCGATTGCCGTGGGCACCAGTTCAACCAGCAGCGGCTTTGGCCACAAAACCACGTTGCATCGCGAGTGGTTTGCGCTCTTCGACACCATCGTGACGGCCGATGACCTCGAGGTGGGCGCCGCCAAACCCTCGCCCGACATCTTTTTGACCGCTGCCCGCCGCCTCGGCGTTGCACCACAAGATTGTCTGGTATTTGAAGACTCGCCGTTTGGCGTAACGGCCGCCAAGGCCGCCAGCATGACTGCCATCGCCGTACCCGATGCCGCCATGCCAGACAGCAAGTACCACCACGCGGACCTGATTATTCGCCAGTTGCCAGAGTTCGATCTGGCCGCCTACGGTCTGCCGTCGTTGCGCTGATAGGCGAGCTGGATCGACACGGCGGTTACATCAACGCCAGGATACGTTGGCCCAGCGCTTGAGCGCTGGCCAGCGAGTCGATATTGGCGAAACCCAGCAGCAACCCTGAAGGCTTGTCCGTGCTTTGGTGCCATTCGCTCAAGGCTTCGGCAAACAGCCCGGCTTCGCGCATGCGCTGCACCATCAGGCTGTCTGCGCAGGACGCGTTGAGCCGCAAAATGAGGTGCATCCCGCCGGGGTTGGCATCAATTTGGATCCGCTCGCCAAGCGCGCTCTTAAGCCCGTTCACCGCCATCGCCCGACGCTCGCTGTAGAGCTTGCGCATGCGCTGGATATGGCGCCCGAAATGCCCTTCGGCCATAAAGGTTGCAACGATGGCCTGGTTTAATTCCGGGCAACCGCCCTGGAAGGTTTTGCAGCTTTCCTCAAAACGCTCAACCAGCGCCGCAGGCACGACCACGTAGGCCAGGCGCATGCCCGGAAACAACACCTTGCTGAAGGTGCCGCTATAGAGCACGCGGCCCTCACGGTCCAGGCTCTTGAGGGCGGGGAGCGGGCGGCTGACGTAGCGGTATTCGCCGTCGTAATCGTCCTCGACGATCCAGGCGTTTTGCTGACTCGCCCACTCCAGCAACGCCAACCGCCGTGACAATGAAAGTGACACGCACAAAGGGCTTTGATGCGCAGGGGTAACCACGGCGGCGCGGGCGTTATGGCCGATTTCAAGAACCGTTGAAACCCGCAGGCCGTCTTGATCAACGGGCACCGCCACCGGCGTGATGTGCAGGCTTTGCAGCAGGCGCCGGGTCGGCGGATAACCAGGGTCTTCGACTAACACGCGGTCGGCAGGTTTGAGCAAGGTGTGGGTGATCAGCGACAGCGTCTCCCGATAACCTGCGGTGACAAAAACTTGAGCCGGTGAGCAGGCGATGCCGCGCGCCACCTGCAAGTACGTGGCAATTGCTGCACGCAGCGCCTGCAGGCCATAGACCGAGGGGTTGGCCATGTCTTGGGGCTGTGTGCCGCGCACGCAACGGGCGCCGATTTGCGCCCATATTTTTCTGGGGAAGGTATCCAGTGCCGGCACCCCCATTTGAAATGGCAGCACAGCCGACTGCTGGCGGATCGCCTGATGGGGCGCGGCCTGTGCGATGGCAGAGGCGGGTGGTGAAGAGCTTGTGCCGCTAATGCCGTCAGCCACTCGCGTACCGGCCTGACCACATGCCATCAGATAGCCTTCTGAAGTGAGCAGGGAATAGGCGTTGTCGATGGTGCCACGGGCCAGCCCCAATTCTTTGGCCAATGCGCGGGCTGCGGGCACACGGTCACCCGGCTTGAGCAGGCCCGCGTTGATGGCTTCGCGAAAGCGCCAATAAAGCTGACGGTAAATCGGCTCGCTGGAGGCGGGGTCAAGCGCCGATAAACTGGGAACTGAGATTTGCATGGGGAGGCCTGCACGGGTGAGCACAATCATGGTCCAGCCATGGAGCTGAATCATGGCCCTTTGTGACAGGGCCATGAAACCGCACTATGGCGCCACTCCACTTATCAATGCAAGGGCAGACCATGAGCACGCGTATCGACTATTCCAAAGCATCCCCTGAAGCCTTCAAAGCCTTCGGCGGTGTGCATGTTGCACTGCAAAACGGCGATCTCTCCAAAATGCTTATCGACCTGGTGTTCCTCCGGGTGTCGCAAATCAATGGCTGCGCTTACTGCATCGACTTGCACTCGCGAGACTTGCTCAAACTGGGCATGACTGTCGACAAGCTGCTGTTGGTGCCGGTGTGGCACGAAGCCCAGTCGCTGTTTACCGCCCGTGAGCAAGCAGCGCTGGCATGGGCTGAAAGCGTCACCCGGGTTGAGCAGACCGGCGTGCCGCAGGCTGACTATGATGCAGTAACGGCTGAGTTCAACGACAAAGAGCTGGCTGAACTGACCTATGCCATCAGCCTGATGAATGCTTACAACCGACTGGGCGTGGCGTTCCGTATGGTGCCGACGGCAGCCAAAGTTTGAGATGAAATTGGCGAGTACGCCCTTGGCGTACTCGCTATTGCTGCAGTTTGCGTTTACGAAATTCAGCCACTTTATGGCGGTTGCCACACAGCGCCATGCTGCACCAACGGCGTTTGTGGGCCTTGGTGCGGTCATAAAACCACAGCACACAGTCCGGGTGTTCGCAGGTGCGAATCAACTCGGCATCGGCATTCACCAGCAAGTCAGCGGCGGCTTCAGCGATCGGCGCCAGAAACTGTTCCGCCGTTTGCTGTTTGTGCAGGCGTTGCAGGCTGAGTTCGCCCGCTTCATTCCAGGCCAGTTGCGGGTAACTCACCGCCTTGCGCAAAAAGCTGTTCAGCGCAGCGGGATCCCCTTGCTGCCCCGCCTTGCGTTGCTCCAACAGATCACGGATCACTTCTCGCAAATGCCTTGCGGCTGTCAGCAGGGCGCCTTCCTCAAACTCGGGTATTTCTTCCTGAGCAAACCATTCAAGACGCACGAGCCAGCGCTTCACATCGGCATCGCCTTGCCAAAAGTCGACCGGTACAGCTTCGACATTGGCTCGGGTATTTAGCATGTCCAGCACGGGATGGTCAGCCAGCACATACGGCTCAAGCGGCGGAGTAACGGGGGTGGCGCTCATGGTCGGTCCTCGAAAAAAGCTGGGCCATCGTAACCGTTAATGACTGATCTGGGTAGTTACCAAACTAGATCTTGTAACCATAATAATTAATTTGACAGGTTACTTATTTGGGTGCAGCTTTTTAAAAGCTAACCCGAGCATTTAATTTTTATGGTTACTCAAGGAGCGTCTGTATGCCCAATTCAAACCCCGTGGTGCGTTATAAACACATTGAGGCCGATGGTGTTCGTGTGTTCTATCGCGAGGCCGGCGATCCGTCGGCGCCGGTGATGTTGTTGCTGCATGGTTTTCCCAGCTCATCGCATATGTTCCGCGACCTGATCCCGCTGCTGGCGGCTCACTACCGGGTTATTGCGCCGGATTTGCCGGGCTTCGGTTTTACTGAAGTGCCTGAGGCGCGGGGCTATCGCTACAGTTTCGATAACCTGGCAATTACCCTGGGGCATTTTGTCGATGCGTTGAAACTCACGCGGTATGCGCTGTATGTGTTTGATTACGGCGCGCCGGTGGGTTTTCGTCTGGCCATTGCGCACCCCAAAAGGGTCAGTGCGCTGGTCTCGCAAAACGGCAATGCGTATCTGGAAGGGTTGGGCGATGCCTGGGCACCGATTCGTGCGTATTGGGCCGAGCCGACTGCGGCTAATCGTGAGGTTATCCGCAACGCGGTACTGAGCCTGGAAGGCACGCGTTATCAGTATCTGCACGGCGTTGAAAGGCCAGAACAGGTGGCCCCGGAGTCATGGATGCTGGACCTGCTGTTGATGCAGCGGCCGGGCAATGACGAAAGCCAGCTGGACCTGTTTCTCGACTACCGCAACAACCTGACCCTGTACCCGCAGTTTCAGGCGTTTTTCAAGGCTGCCCAGGTGCCGACGCTGGTGATTTGGGGCAAGCACGATCCGTTTTTCATCCCGCCGGGGGCTCACGCCTATAAAACCGATAACCCCAACGCGGTGGTGGAGTTGCTGGACACCGGCCACTTTGCTCTGGAAACCCACGCCGAGCACATCGCCCAGCGGATTTTGGCGGTGCTGCCACGGGGTTGAACCTTGAAGCCCGGCAGGCTTGCCAGCAAGGGCAAGCCTGCCGGGTGCTTTTAGAACTTCCAGCTCACGGATGCCGTGACATTGCGCGGGTCGCCAAAGTTGCTTTGGGCGTAGCGCACGCTGTCCAGGTACTTCTGGTTGGTCAGGTTGTCGAGGTTCAGTTGGGTGCTCCAGTGCGGGTCGATCTGGTAACTGGCCATCAGGCCCACCAGCGCGTAGGCATCCTGGCTGGCGGCCGGGGTGGTGTCGTTCTCGACCTTGCTTTGCCATTTCAGGCTGCCACCGACCTTGACCTTGGGCGCCATCGGCAACTGGTAGGTCATGGAGGAGGTCAGCGCATTGCGCGGGATAAACTTGTTGCCGCGCTGATCATCAGCGTTGGTGATGTACACATAGGTGTAGCCGCCGCTGACTTGCAGGCCGGGGGCCAGTTCGCCCGACGCCTCCAGTTCAATCCCGCTGCTCTTGTACGACTCGCCATCGTACACATAGCCGCCCAGTGCGGGGTTGTAACCGGCATACGTCGCCACGTTGTCTTGTTGGGTGTGGAACACCGCTGCCGTGACATTCAGTTTATTGTCGAGCAAACGACCTTTGATCCCGGCCTCATAACTCTTGCCTTCCAGCGGGTCGATAACCTTGCCCTGGGTGTTCAGGCTGTACTGCGGGTTAAAGATTTTGGTGTAGCTGGCATACACCGAGTATTGCTCAGTCAGGTCGTAGATCACCCCGGCGTAAGGCGTGACCTTGCCGTGAATGCTCACATCGCGGGCGGTGTCGTAGTTTTCGCCATCGCTGTCAGCGCTGAGCATGCGTGCGCCGGTGATCAGGTGCAGGTCATCGGTGAGATTAAAGCGCGCCCCGGCATAGAGGCTCTTTTGCCGATCGGTGTAGTTGGAGGTCGCGGCGTCTGTGGCAATGTTGTACGTCGGCTTGGGGATATCGCCGTTCAGGGCGTCTTGCAGCGACACCGAGGTGTAGTACGACGAAGTGCCGTACAACGAGGTTTCCTGGGTGTGCGAGCGCGCGATGTTGGCGCCGAAGGTCAACTGATGCTCACGCCCGCCAAGGCTGAAAGGGCCGCTGAAAGACAGATCGCCATCCAGCTCGCGGGTATCGTCCTTGTACTTGGAAGCCAGGCCGGTATAGCCGGTGGCCGACGCGCTGTTGCTGTAGACGTAGAACATGTTGGTGTCTTCACGGTGTTCCATCGCCGTCAAAGTCAGCGTCGACTTCCAGTCATTCTCGAAGCGGTGTTCCCACTCGGCGAAGGCGCGGGTGGTGTGCACGTCCCAATACACCCACGGTTGGGAAATATTCGAACGGGTGCTGTGATAGTGGATCGGGTTGCCGTTGGCATCGGCCAGTGGCAGCGCACCCCAACTGGCGCCATTGGAGTTGGACTTCTGGTCTTCGATGCCGACGGTCAGGGTGTCGCTGTCAGTCAGGTCAAAAGCCAGCAGGCCACTGAGAATATTCTTTTCCCGGGAGTAGCGGTCGAGGTAGGAGTTGCCCGTGTCGTTGGCGTAGATAAAACGGCCGCGCACATTGCCTGAGTCAGTCAACGGCCCGGAAACGTCCAGGTCAACCCGGCGCTTGTCCCACGAGCCAGCACTGACGCTGACGGTGGCCTGGGTGTCAGCCGTCGGCCGTTTGCGCACAAAGTTGACCGTGGCTGACGGGTTGCCGGTGCCGCTCATCAACCCGTTGGCGCCGTGCAGAATGTCCACTTGCTCGTAGGGCGCCATGTCGATATCGCCCACCAGCAATCCTCCGTTCAGCGGCATGCCCATGCCGTCGTACTGGAAGTTGGTAATGTCAAAACCGCGCGCGGTGAAGTAGGTGCGGTCGGTTTCGACCTTCTGCACATTCACCCCCGGCGTGCTGTCCAGCACATCGCGAATGCTGTTGAGCTTGAAGTCATCCAGTTGCTCGCGCTTGATGCTGGTGACGCCTTGCGGGGTTTCTTGCGCGGTCAGGTTGAGGCGGGTCGTGGTGGCGCTGGGTTTGCCCTGATAGCCCTCAGGCGAGTCCTCTTCGGTGTCAGCAGCATTGACCGTGGTGGCGGGCAGGTCGACAGCGCCTTGAGCGGCGAAAGCGTGATTGAACATACCTAAAGCAACCAACGTCAGTGCTGACGTCGGCAGGGTGAACAGTTTGTGCATGATCTGCGAGTACTCCGGATGTGGAACTGCGTAGCCGAAATCGGTTACAAAGTTTTACATCTATACGGATGCAAATCATTTCTATTTACAAATCTTTACCATTTGTATTCAGGTGGTGCGGACTTTGGACGGCATGGCCGGCAATACCGCCTCTTGCAGGGTGCGTGCCGCCGGGTGTTCGAAGCGCATGCCGGGGATGACCTCGCGATCTTCAACCAGCTTGCCATCGGCCAGCACCACCACCCGCTGGCAAAACCGCCGGACCAGGCTCAGGTCATGGGTAATCAGTAAAAAACCGGTGCCGGATTCACGGCGCACGTCAGCCAGCAGGTCGAGTATTTGCACCTGCAACACCCGGTCAAGGTTGGACAGGGCCTCGTCGAGAATGATCATCTGCGGGTCGATCGCCAGCGCCCTGGCGATGCCGGCGCGTTGCAACTGGCCGCCGCTGAGTTGCGCTGGCAACTTGTCGCTGTCGCTGGCCGACAGTTTGACTTGCAGCAACAGGCGCTCCACGCGGGCCTGGATGGCTTCGGCGCTCATGTCCGAAAGGTGGCGCAATGGCTCGGCAATGCTCCAGCCAATGCTGCGCTGGGGGTTGAAGGCACTGATGGCGTCTTGAAAGACCATTTGCACCCGCCGCAGAAAGTGCTGCGGGTCCAGTTCCTGTAACGTCTGGCCCTCGAACAGGACACTGCCTTGAACGGGTGTTTCCAGGCCCATCAGCAAGCGGGCGAGGGTGCTTTTACCGCTGCCGCTTGCGCCCAGCAGGCCAAGGCTCTGGCCCGCGAGTAGGTCCAGGTTCAAGCCTTTGAGCACCTGCACGCGGTGGCGTTTGCTGAACATTCCGCCAGCGGTGTAACCGTGGTTCAGATCGCATACCTGAATAAGCGTCATGGCGTGCAGGTCTCCAGAGTCAATGCATGGTGCGCGGCCAGCAGCGTGCGCGCTTCTTCGCTTTGCGGGGTGTTGAACAGGGTGTGGACATCGGCCTGTTCGACGATGCGCCCATGGGCCATGACCGACACCTGATCGGCACAGCGCGCAACCACGCCCATGTCGTGGGTAATCAGCAGTACTCCGAGGTTTCGCTCTGCGACCAAGCGTTCCAGCAAGTCGAGAAAGCGTGCCTGGGCGACAACATCCAGATCGCTGGTGGGTTCGTCGGCCAACAAAAAGTGGCTGTCTGCGAGCAGCGCCAGGGCAATCATGAAGCGTTGCAACATGCCGCCGCTGAGCTGAAAAGCAAAAGAATCGAGCACCCTCGGCCCATCGTTGAGGCCGACTTCGTTAAGGGTGTCGAGAATTAATTGATCGGCGTGCACCCCGCGCAATCCTCGGCTGCGCAGGGTCTCCAGGGCATGCTGACGCAATGAGCGCACCGGGTTGAAAGCGCTGCGCGGGTTTTGCAGCACCAGCGCGGCCTCGCGCCCGCGCAACTGTGCGGGTTGCACCACGTGGCCGTCCAGACGCAGCGTGCCGCCCTGGCTGTGCACGCCGGGAGGCAGCAGGTCGAGAATGCCCAGGCAGCTCAGGGACTTGCCCGAACCGCTGGCGCCGACCAGCGCGTGCACCTCGCCAGCCTTGAGCGTGAGGTCGAGTTGTTCCACCAATGTGCGTTGCTGATGTGTGAGGCACAGGCCTTCAATATTCAGGGTTCGGGTCATTCCTTGATCTCCGCCAGTACGCTGGGGTCTAGCCGGTCGCGCAAGGCGTCACCGAGCAGGTTGAAGGCCATCACCGAGATAAAAATCATCAGCCCCGGCCACAGCAGCAGTTGCGGATGGGTCCAGATAAATTCTTTGGAGTCGTTGATCATCACGCCCCACTCGGGCGTCGGCGGGCTGACCCCGAGGCCGAGGAAGGACAGCCCCGAAACGTGCAGCATCATGTGGCCGATGTCCATCGACGCCAGCACCAGCAACTGCCCGACCACGTTGGGCATCACATGCTGGCGCAGGCGGGTCAGGCGCGAAGCCCCGGACAGCCGCGAAGCCAGCACGTAGTCGCGGTTACGCTGAGCCAGCACCATGCCGCGCACCATGCGCGCATACCAGGCCCAGTGTGACAGGGCGATGGCGATAATCACGTTGGTCAGCCCGGTGCCCAGCAGGGCAATCAGGAAGAACGCCAGCACCAGGGTCGGGAAGGTCAGGAACATATCGCACAGGCGCATCAGAAACATGTCGACCTTGCCGCCAACAATCCCGGCGATGCCGCCAATCGTCACGCCCATGATCAGCACCAGCCCCAACACCAGCACCACGCTGCCCAGTGACCATTGCGTGCCGACGATCAACCGCGACAGCACATCACGGCCCAGATGGTCGGTGCCCAGCCAATGGCTGGTACTGGCGGACAGCAAACGGTCGTCAAGGTTGACCAGGGTGGCGTCGTAGGGCGCGATCCAGGCCCCGAACAAAGCGAATATCAGCAGCAGCGCAACCAGTACATAACCGACACGCAGATCGCCTTTTTTACCTGCCAGCGCAGTGTTCACGGTACTCATGCCATCACTCCCGACAGACGCGTGCGCGGGTCGAGCCACGCGTAGCAGATGTCGACCACCAGGTTGCACAGCACCAGCAGCGTGGTAAGCAGCAAGGTGAAACATTGCATCACCGGGAAGTCGCGATTAAGCACCGCGCTCACCGCAAAACGGCCGATACCGGGCCAGGCGAAAATGGTTTCGATCACCAATGCACCGCCCAGCAACTCGCCAACGTGCATGCCGGTGGCGGTGACCAATGGCATCCAGGCGTTGCGCAGAATATGGTCGCGCCAAACCCGGCGCTCGTTCAGGCCACGGGCCCGGGCATAGAACACATGCCGCTGCTGGCGCACATCGAGCAGGCTGGCGCGCAGCAGGCGGGCATTGATAGACATCGACATCAGGGCAATCGCCAGCACCGGCATGACCAAGTGTTGCGGGCCGCCACGGCCCATGGGTGGCAGCCAGCCGAGCCACAGCGAGAGCAGGGCGATGAGCAAAAAAGCCAGCCAGAAATTCGGCATCGACACCCCGATAAAGGTAATGAAACGCACCACTTGATCCGGCCAGCGACCTTTCCAGCGGGCCGCTGCCAGGCCCAGCGGAATACTCATCAGCAAGGTCACGAGCAACGCCAGACCGCCCAGTTGCAAGGTGGCGGGCAGGTAATACAGCACGTCATCCAGCACCGGGCGCCCGGTGATATACGACGTGCCGAAATCCAGGTGCACAGCGTTCCATAGCCAACTGACGTACTGCTCAACCAAAGGCCGGTCGAGGCGCAGGGCATGCCGCGCCTCGGCCAGCGCCGCGTCGGTGGGCGGGATCTGTGACAGGCGCAGGTAATCCAGCGCCGGGTCGCCATTGCCCAGGTGCAGCAGGACAAAGACGATCAACGACACCCCCAGCAACACCGGAACCAGCAGCAAAAGCCGCAAAACGATATAACGCAGCATGGCTCAGGGCTTCCCGGTGGCAGGGCGCATGGCTTCAAACGGCACGTCAAACAGCGTGCTGCCGAACTGCACGTTATCGACCCCTTTGGCGCTGACACTGATGGCCGTGAGGTACGACACCGGCAGGTACACCGCCTGGTCATGCAGCGTGGTGAGGATCTCGCGGTAACCTTCGGCACGTTTGCCTTCGTCGGTTTGCCCCAGAACCTCGGCTATTTCGTGGTCAATCGCATCTTTCATCGGCAGCCCGCGCTGGGCCATGTAATCGGCATGCCCTGGGTAGCGCATGGAGCTCACAAACGAGTGCGGATCATACGGCGCGCCCCAGGTATCCGCGAAGATCATGCCGAAGCGGCCCTCGCGTTGGCGCTGCACCAATGAGCCTTCTTCTTCGGCGCGTAACTTGACCTCGATGCCGACCTTGGCCAACTCACCCTGAATGATTTCAGCCAGGCTTTTTTGCAGCGCGCTGGTGCCCAGAAACACCAGTTCGGTGCTCAACGGCTGACCGTCCTTTTCCCTGACGGTTTTACCGGCGGGCACTTTCCAGCCCGCAGCGTCCAGGGCTTGGCGGGCGTGATCGGGGTCATAAGGCAAGGCTTTAAGGCCGATGTTGGCGTAGGGCATGTTGCTGGAAAACAGCGCGTCGGCACGCGGCTCAAGCCCGTGCAGCACCTTGGCGATGATGGTGTCTTTGTCTACCGCCTGATTGATGGCCTGACGCACCACCAACTCGTTGGTCGGCGCCTGCCCGGTGTTCATCGCCACCGTGCGGGTGGCCAGTGGCGCGGAAATGGCGGTGTTGAAACCGGCGTCACGCAGCCGTACAAAGGTCCCGGGGGAGATTTCGCCTTCGGCACCATGGATCAGGTCCAGTTCGCCGGTTTGCAGGGCAATGGCGCGGCTGTCCGGGTCTGAAATCACCTTGACCAGCACTGCGCCATAGGCTGGTTTGGCCCCCCAGTAATGTTCGTTGCGCTCGAAACGGTCGTACTCGCCGCGCCGGGTTTGCGCCAACACCCACGGCCCGGTGCCGACCGGTGTGCCGGGTTTGGCGTCGGGCGCGGCAAAACGCAGCGGGCGCACTTGCGCCAGCTCCATCAGGGTCGGGTAGTACGGGTGCTTGAGGTGCAACACCAAGGTGTGCTCGTCGGGGGCTTCAACGCGGTCCAGGGTCGAGACCAGCTCCATCCACTGATGGCGTTTGGCATTGGCCAAAACCGCATCCAGGTTGGCCTTGGCTGCGGCCGCATTAAACGGGCTGCCATCGCTGAACTGCACATGCTCACGCAGGGTGAAGGTGTAGGTTTTGCCGTCAGGCGAGACGCTCCAGTGTGTGGCGAGCCACGGTTCGAGCGTGCCCTCGGCGGTGTAACGCACCAAGGGCTCATACACCATGGCCTGGGCGTACATCTGGTTTGGCGAGTAGCCCCTGGGGTCAAGCGGCCCGGCATTGGTGGGCCATGAATAGGTCAGGGTCGGGGCGGCAGTGGCGCTGTAGGCCGGGATTGTGCCGGTGCTCAGGCAGGCGCCCATGATCCAGAGGGCAAGCTGTTTTTTCACACTTGACTGCTTCACACTGCGTCTCCCAATGATTGATGGCCAGTAGCCTATTCACGCGTTGGGTGTGAAGTCTATGTAAAAAGCTCATAACTGCGAGGCAAATTTAATGCAAAGGGTCACAATTTCGCTGGACGATGCCTTGCTGACCGTCATTGACGAGCGGGTAGCGGCGCACGGCTATCAAGGTCGCTCCGAAGCCATCCGGGATTTGTTGCGTGCAGGCTTGCTGGAACAGGCGGCAGACGACCCCGAGGCACCCTGTGTGGCGACCTTGAGTTATGTTTACGATCACGCCACGCGGGAGCTGTCCAAGCGCCTGAACAATGCGTTTCATGAACACCACGACCTGACCCTGTCGACCCTGCATGTGCACCTCGACGAGGGCAAATGCATGGAGGTCTCGGTGCTCAAAGGCGCAGTAGGGGAGGTTTCAGCGCTGGCGCGTCAGGTCATGGCCGAGCGTGGCGTGCGCCATGGCAGCGCGCAGATCATTCCGCTGGAGGCGCTCGTCGCTGAACAGTGACCGGAGTTCAGGCATTGGCGCACGTGGCGGTCCGTGTGCGCCACAACAGACGGCCCGCAGTGATTGACCAGTTGCACAGCGCGATCAGCAGAATGATCGACAGCAGGGTCGGGATGCCGTAACTGACGATGATGTGCCCGGCCAACCATGGGAAACCAAACACCCCGACAAAATACGCCAGGCTGAACAGCACCAGTGATTGCGACGTGTGCCCGGCGGGTGCTTCGTTGGCGGCCAGCCCGTTGATCACTGAATAGGTCAGCCCGTAACCCACCCCAAGCGTCACCGCAGCCAGCACATAGGTCGCGCTGGAAGTGACACTGAACATGAACATCAGTACCGAGAGCACGATCATGGCGGTCAATGCACAGGCCATCCAGTACGGGTCGCGCTTGACGATAAAGCCCGCGATGAACAGTCGGCAGGAAATCGCGGCGCTCATGAAGCCCAGAAAGAACAGCGAATAATCCAGCTGATTGAGCGTCGCGTAAGAGGTTTGAAAACTCGACAATCCGCCGAAAATCGCACCGCCCAAACCGACCATGACAATCGCGAACAGCGCTTTTGAGCGCAGCACCGTTACAGCTGCACGCGGTGTGATTTTGCACACGCTGACCGGGCCGACAATTGCGCTTTGCTCCTTGATTTTCGGGCCGATCAGGACAAACGCCAGGCCGCCGAGCAAACTGGCGACGGTGGCCGCGATAAACGCGGTTTCGACCGGGTAGCCCAGCGCTTCACTGGCTCGACCGAGCAAAGGGCCGGTGCCGATGCCGGTCATCATGCTGCCCGACAGCAGGGCAAAATATTTAACCCGGCGCGCGGGTTCGATAATCATTGCCACGATGATCGGGCCCAAGGTGTAAAACACCCCCCAACCCAGGCCCAGCAGCAACCCGAACAACAGAGCCGCGACGCCGAACGTCTGCACATTGGCGAAGCCCAGGCACGCGGCGGCCAGCAGCACGGCGCCTGCCGCAATGGATTTGGGCGCGCCGAACAGATCGGTCAGGTGCCCGGAGAAAATCACCGCAGCAAACGTGCTGACCATGGCCGCCGAAATAATCGTGCCTGCATCGGACTCACTGCCACCGTGGGCGCTGAGCATCATGGCCAACAAAAACGTTGTGCCGTACGACACGGACAACAAGTAACTGCCCAGACAAAACAGGCCGAACACGCCGTTGGAAGTGCGGGTGGCAGGTGCAGAAGATGACATGGGGGAGGGAGTCCTTGGACGGCGATTGTTATTGTGAAGTGCTTAATACCAGACTTGCCCGGCCACACAGGATCCAAACCTTCGGATCCTGAGGTCGGGATGTTCTAAACAATGGGCACAATTAACGACTGTAGGAGCGAGCTTGCTCGCGATCTTTTGATCTTTTAAAAGATCGCGAGGCAAGCTCGCTCCTACAGAGAACGGATGGTGATCGATAATCGCACAGTAATATCAGTCATGTAATGAGAGCTTAACTGTCTGATAAATAAGAAAATATTAGTATTTTTAGAAGTTTAATAGAGACGTTTTGCCCTGTCCCGCCCCGGCCCTCATCTTGTCTATGGATCCATTAACGGGTTGACTAGCGGCCAGGTGATGTCCGGGGTCTCGCCCCTGACCGTTACCCATAAAAACTACAAAAAGGGTCTCGTCATGAAAGCCTTCGCAAGGGCAAAGAACCGCCTGGGTTCTGCATGCTTTATGTCTGTGAGTCACGCCGTGTTATGCGGCTCTTTTGCTTCGGTGATGTCCGGGCAGGAGGCACGCGCATGGCTATCGATCTGAAAACCACTGTCGACACTGGCCCGATGAGTTCTTTCCAATGGCTCGCCATCGGAATTTGCATTGTGCTCAACATGATCGACGGTTTCGATGTGCTGGTGATGGCCTTCACCGCCGCCTCGGTATCGGCCGAGTGGGCGTTGAGCGGGGCGCAAATCGGCATGCTGCTCAGCGCCGGTTTGTTCGGCATGGCCGCCGGTTCTTTGTTTATCGCTCCCTGGGCGGATCGCATCGGTCGGCGTCCATTGATCCTGCTGTGCCTGGTGGTTTCCGGCGTTGGCATGCTGCTGTCTTCGATGAGCCAGTCGCCCACTCAATTGGCGCTGCTGCGCGGCCTGACCGGGCTGGGTATCGGCGGCATTCTGGCCAGCAGTAACGTGATTGCCAGTGAGTACGCGAGCAAGCGCTGGCGCGGTCTGGCGGTGAGCTTGCAGTCCACCGGCTATGCCCTGGGCGCCACGCTGGGCGGCCTGATCGCTGTGTGGTTGTTGTCGCATTGGGGTTGGCGTTCGGTGTTTCTGTTCGGCGGCATCGTGACTTTTGCGGTTATCCCGCTGGTGCTGTTGTGGTTGCCTGAGTCGCTGGACTTTCTGCTGGCCCGTCGCCCGGCAACCGCCTTGCAACGTATCAACCGTCTGGCCCAGCGCATGGGGCTGCCGACCTTGAGCCAAATGCCGCCCGTGGTGGCGAGCGTGGCAGGCGAGGGCAAGGGCTTTACCAAGCTGCTGACGCCGGCACTGCGCCGCACCACGTTGTTGATCTGGACGCTGTTCTTCCTGGTGATGTTCGGCTTCTACTTCGTGATGAGCTGGACGCCCAAGTTGCTGGTGTCTGCCGGGCTTTCTGCGCAGCAGGGCATCACCGGCGGCGTGCTGTTGAGCGTGGGCGGGATCTTTGGCGCCGCGCTGGTCGGTGGTTTGGCCTCGCGCTGGCCGCTGACACGGGTGTTGTCGCTGTTCATGCTGGTGACGGCGGGCTTGTTGGTGCTGTTTGTCGGCTCGGCTTCTTCGGTCATGGCGGCGCTGGGCCTGGGCCTGTTGATCGGGATGTTCTCCAACGGTTGCGTGGCCGGGCTGTATGCGTTGTCGCCAATCGTCTATGACGCCTCGGTGCGCACCACGGGCGTGGGCTGGGGCATCGGGATTGGCCGGATCGGCGCGATCCTGTCGCCCATCGTGGCCGGTTTTCTGCTCGATGGCGGCTGGCAACCGCTGCACTTGTACGGGGTGTTCGCCATCGTATTCGTGATCGCAGCAGGCTGTTTGTTGCTGCTCAAACCGGGCGCTCCTACCGCGCAGCCGGTACTTTCGCCAGCCTGATTTCGGGCGCTGATTAATGCCCGGCCCTGGCCGGGCACATTCCACACCTACAACTCAACCAGAGCTGGGCGGGCTTTTTCAGCTGCGGGGAGCGGCTGCGTCCAAAAAACGGAGAACAATAATAATGAAGAACACCATTGGCTTGCTGTCGTTGACCTTGTGCGCCCCTGTCATGGCACAGGATCAAGGCTTTTTTGAAGATTCCAGCACGGATTTACTGCTGCGCAACTACTACTTCAACCGCGACTTTCGTGACCCTGGCGCGACCAAAAGTAAGGTCGATGAGTGGGCGCAAGGCTTTATCCTCAAGTTCAGTTCGGGCTTTACCCCAGGCGTCGTCGGGTTCGGGGTGGATGGCATTGCCATGCTCGGCGTCAAGCTCGACAGCAGCCGCGAGGCCAGTGGTTCGGAGCTGCTGCCGGTGCGCAGCAATGGGCGCGCTGCAGACAATTTCAGCCGTGCCGGGGTGGCGGCAAAAATGCGCTTCTCGGCCACTGAAATCAAAGTCGGTGAGCTGATGCCGGACGTGCCGGTGTTGCGCTATGACGATGGTCGCCTGCTCCCGCAAACCTTCCGCGGGGCCATGCTGGTGTCCAAAGAGATCGAAGGGCTGGCGGTACAGGCCGGTCAATATCGCAAGGTCAGCCTGCGTAACTCTTCGGACATGCAAGAGCTGTCGACGTGGGCGGCACCGGGCGTGACGTCTGACCGTTTTAACTATGCCGGGGCAGACTATCGCTTCAACGAGCAGCGTACCCAGGTGGGTGTCTGGCATTCGCAACTCAAAGACATCTACCAGCAGAGCTACTTTAACCTGCTGCACAAGCAGCCGGTGGGTGACTGGGTACTGGGTGCCAACCTGGGCTACTTCATCGACAAGGATGACGGCAGCGCGCGCATCGGCAACGTCAGCAGCCGCACGGCGTACGGCCTGTTTTCTGCAGCGACGGGCGGGCACACGCTGTATCTCGGTTTGCAGAAAGTGAGTGGCGATACCAGCTGGATGTCGGTGTACGGCAGCAGCGGGCGAACCCTGGGCAACGACATGTTCAACGGCAACTTCAGCAACGCGGACGAGCGTTCGTGGCAAGCGCGTTACGACTACAACTTTGCCGCCATGGGCGTGCCGGGCTTATTGGCAATGGTGCGATATGGTCACGGCGACAATGCCACCACCAAGCAAGGCACCAACGGCAAGGAATGGGAGCGCGATACCGAGATCGGATACACCGTTCAGAGTGGCAGCTTCAAAAACCTCAGCCTGCGGGTCAACAACTCGACCAACCGGCGCACCTTCAACAGCGACTTTGATCAAACCCGCGTGATCATCAGCTACCCGTTGTCGATGTAATACCCCGGCACTCAACCCACCCTGTAGGAGCGAGCTTGTCTCGCGATCTGTTGATGTTGAAAAGATCGCGAGGCAAGCTCGCTCCTACAGGGTTTTGAGGTCGATCTGGGCTACTATGTCGGCCCCCTGTTTTCTGGAAGCCGCCTGGATGAGCAAGCCCGGCCAACTGGTGCTGATCGCACTGCGCAAAATGATTGCCTCGGGCGAGCTGGCCGCAGGCGAACGTCTGATGGAAATCCCTACCGCTGAACTGTTCGGTGTCTCACGCATGCCCGTGCGCATGGCGTTTCGTACGCTGGAGCAGGAAGGCTTGCTGGTGCGTTTTGGCGGTCGCGGGTTTCAGGTGCGCTCGGTCAGTGCCAATGACATCGCCGGTGCCGTCGAGGTGCGCGGGGTGCTTGAGGGGTTGGCGGCGCGTCTGACTGCTGAGCGCGGGCTTTCGCCAGAAGGTCGGGCAGCCCTTGAACTGTGCCTGTTGCAAGGCGATGAACTGTTCGATAAAGGCTTTGTGACCGAAGATGACCTTGAGGCCTATCACGACCTCAACATGCGCTTTCATCAGGTGATTATTGAGGGTAGCCACAACCCGGCAATTGCCGATGCGCTGGCGCGCAATGATCATTTACCGTTTGCCTCGGTGACGGCGCTGGCGGTTGATCGTAAAGACATGGCCCGCGAGTATCGACGCTTCAATTACGCCCACATGCAGCACCATTCGGTGTTCGATGCGCTGGTCAATGGCCAGGGTGCTCGCGCTGAAGCCATGATGCGCGAGCACGCCAATGCCACGTTGCGCTATGCCGAGATTTTCAGCTCGGCAGTGGCCAGTGAGCGGATGCGGGTGATTCTGCGCGCCGACTAGATATCCAGCACCAGCAGCGGCGATTTCGAGCGTGAGCAGCACGGCGTGAACTGGTTGTTGCACGCTTGCTCCTCTTCGGTCAGGAACATGTCGCGGTGGTCGGGTATGCCCTCCAGCACATTGGTCAGGCAGGTGCCGCACACGCCTTGTTCGCACGACATGGGGATGTCGATGCCATGGCTTTCCAGCACCGCCACCACGGTTTTGTCGGCCGGGATCTCGATGATCTGGCCGCTGCTTGCGACTTTGATGCTAAAGCTGCCATCGTGGCTGCTGTCGATGGCTGCGGCGGCGAAGTATTCGCGGTGCAAGCGGTCTTCTGCCCACCCTTGGACGCGTGCACTGTCCAGTACGTGTTGCATAAAACCAGCCGGGCCGCACACGTAGAGATGCACACCAAGTTGCGGATTGGCCAGCACTTGGGCGGCGTTCATGAGCGTCTCGGGTTGCTCATCAAAATGCACGAATAAGCGGTCCGCGAACGCTGACTGGCGAATCCTCTCCACAAAGGCTGCGCGGTCGCTGGAGCGGGCGCAGTAGTGCAGCTCGAAGTCAGCATTGCTGTGGGCCAGGCGCTCGGCCATGCACAGAATCGGCGTGATGCCGATGCCGCCCGCAAACAGCAGGCTGCGCCGGGCTTCGTGGACGAGCGGGAACAAGTTGCGCGGCTCACTGATCTGCAAGCGGTCGCCAGTATTGATCTGCTCGTGCAGGTGTTGAGAGCCGCCGCGTGAAGCCGGGTCCTTGAGCACGCCAATCAGGTAGCGATGGCGTTCATCCGGGTGATTGCACAGTGAGTACTGGCGAATCAGCCCGTCGGGCAAATGCACGTCAATATGCGACCCTGCGCTGAAAGCGGGCAGGGGGCTTTCATCGGGACGGGCCAGTTCATAACTGCAAATCCCATGGGCTTCGGTTTTGCGCGAAACAACCTGAACTTCAATCATGGCTGGATCCTCACCACGCTTTCGGTGGTCTCACGTTCGCTGGCGATGATGCGTTCCAGGACGCGACGCGACTGCACGCCGCCAGAGTCGATATTGAGCTTGAGCAAGGCGCGATGCGGGTGATCCAGCAGGTTTTGTTGCTGGCGTTCGAGCATTTCCAGGTCTTCGCTGAAAATCTTGCCCTGGCCCTCGCGGATCGTCGCCGTGAGCGCTTGATCCTGCGGGTTGAAGTTGCGCGCCATGCCCCAGAAATACCAGATCGAGGTGTCGGTTTCGGGGGTAATAAAGTCCACCACGATGCTTGAGGCCTTGGCCTGCGCCGGGGCGTGATAACCACCTTTGCCCGCATGGGCCACGCCGACTTCGATCAGCACATGGCTGGGGGGTGAGAAACGGCAGATCTGCCAGCGGTCCACCGGCACATCATCGGCCAGGTTGTTACCGCGCAACGCCATGCGCCAGAACGGCGGGGCCATGATGTTTTTCATGTGCCGGGCGGTGACCACTTCGTTGCCTTCGACGGTGGTCACGGGCGGGGCTTCGTCAATTTCCTTCTGGCCGATGCTGGATGCGTGCACGTAGGTTTCGTGCGTCAGGTCCATCAGGTTGTCGATCATCAGGCGGTAGTCGCAGCCGATATGAAACAGCCCGCCGCCGTAGGCCCATTCATCGCTGACGGCCCACTCCAGGTGGTGGATAAGATCGGGGTCGGCTTTGTCCTGTTCGCCCGGCCATACCCAGATAAACCCGTAACGCTCGACCACGGCAAAGGTCTTGTTGCAGGGGAAGCCGCGAACGCGCTGGCCGGGCATCTCGACGGTCTTGCCGTCGCAGCCCATCACCAGGCCGTGGTAGCCGCACACCAGGTTGCCGTTGTCGACATACCCCAGCGAGAGCGGGGCACCGCGATGCGGGCAAAAGTCTTCGACAGCCGCGACTTTATTTTCCAGGCCGCGATAAAAAACCATCTTTTCACCGCAAATCTGCCGGCCCAGCGGTTTGTCGACGATTTCGTCGGGGGTGCAGGCGACGTACCACGTATTTTTTGGATACATACCAATCTCCAGATCAGGTGTTATTGCTTTTATGGATCCATTAGGCGGGATTGGTCTTGGGCGAGTCAATTTGTAATCAGTGAATAGCAGCCATTTTAGGCGATTAACGAACGCAAATTGGGTGGTGTGTGGATTTAGTGGATCCATTGAAGGGTTGCTTCGTGCTGTGGCGCAGCCGTGCGGCTAAATGTCTCGCAGGCGTCACTCGATGTTCACCGTCATACCGTCAAGAACGCTATAGAATGCCGCCCCGTGTGGTTCTGGCTATGCTTCTGGCACCGGGGCGTGTTGTGTGTGCAGCGCGTGACCGCCAGTGCAGCAAAAAGAACCTGTCAGCTTCCCGAATGCGAGTAGAACACCCTATAAATGAGCAGCCATGGCGCAACACCTCAGGCAAATTGGCAACCTGTCATCGCATTGGCGCTGGCCGCCTTTGTGTTCAATACCACTGAATTTGTCCCCGTCGGCTTGCTGAGTGCCATTGGCGCCAGCTTCGACATGACCACCGCCAGCGTCGGGTTGATGCTGACGATCTACGCGTGGGTGGTCTCCCTGACCTCGCTGCCGATCATGCTGCTGACGCGCAACGTCGAGCGCCGAAAGCTGCTGCTGTCGTTGTTCGGCATCTTTATCGCCAGCCACTTGCTGTCCAGCGTCGCCACCCATTTCGGCATTTTGCTGCTCAGCCGGATCGGCGTGGCCTTGTCCCACGCGCTGTTTTGGTCGATCACCGCGTCCCTGGCCGTGCGCATGGCCCCGGAAGGCAAGCAGGTGCAGGCATTGGGTTTGCTTGCCACCGGTACCTCGCTGGCCATGGTCTTGGGCGTGCCCCTGGGTCGTTTGCTGGGTGAGGCGATGGGCTGGCGCACCACGTTCCTGGTGATCGCCGGGTTGGCGTCGTTGCTGGTGCTGTGGCTGTTCAAGACCTTGCCGCTGCTGCCGAGCCAGAACTCGGGGTCGCTGAGAAGCTTGCCGGTATTGTTCAGGCGACCTGCGCTGGTGGCGGTTTACGTGCTGACTGCAGTGGTGATCACCGCGCAATTCACCGCTTACAGCTACATCGAGCCGTTCGTGCAGAGCGTGGCGGGCATGAGCGGCACCATCGTGACCACCACCCTGTTGCTGTTCGGCGGCGCCGGGATCATTGGCTCGCTGTGCTTCAGCCTGTTCCACAAATACAACCCGCACCTGTTCCTGCTGATCGCCATCGGCTTGCTGGCGCTGTGCCTGCTCCTGCTGTTGCCGGCCAGTGGTTGGGTCGAGTCGTTGAGTGTCCTGAGCATTATCTGGGGCATGTCAATCATGGGCTTTGGTCTGGCCCTGCAATCAAAAGTGCTGACCCTGGCGCCGGATGCCACTGACGTCGCCATGGCGATGTTTTCGGGCATCTACAACATTGGTATCGGCGGCGGTGCGCTGTTGGGCAGTTGGGTCGGCAGCCACCTGGGGTTCTCGTACATCGGTTTGATCGGCGGCACGCTGGCCGGTCTGGCCCTGGCCGCCTACACATGGACGATGTATCGGGTTGCCCGTTCAGAAGCCGCGAATGCCCCTTAATGCGCTTGAACTGAGTGGCGGGGGCGCAGGGCGAGCATCACTGCGGCACAGCCCGCCATCAACACGCAGGTGATGATGAACACGGCGGGCATGCCGAAATGCCCGCCGACAAAGCCGCCGGTCAATGGCCCGAGCACCTGGCCGATGTACTGGCAGGACGTTGAGTAGCCGAGCATGTGCCCGGCGACTTTGTCGGGCACAGCGTGGCGAATGATCGCGGCGATCCCCGGCAGTAATCCGCCCAGCGCCAACCCCATCAGAAAACGCAGCCCCACAAGCTGCCATTCATTGGTCACGAACGCCTGAGGAATCAGCAGCAGGGCGGCCACGCTCATGCATCCCGTGACGACTTTCCAGTGGCCAATGCGATCGGCCAATTTACCCACCCGCGACGCGGACAAAACGCTGGCCAGCGCGGTGGCGGACATGACCACGCCCGCCATCAGGGTGACATCCTGGGTGTGCAACTGGATCAAGTACACGGTGATGATGGGTTCAATGGACATGATCGCGAACATCATCAGGCCCGCCACGACAAACATGGTCATGACCGGGCGTTTGTCCGCGATTGCGCTCCACGCGCTGGCTGCTGTGGCTTTAGGTGTACCGGCGGCAGGCTTGCGACGGGGCACTTCTTTCATCAGGAACAACGTGGCAAGGAAGGTGATAAAGATCAGGCCGCCGGCCAGAAAGAAGGTGTTGCGGATGCCCACCAACGGCGGGAGCAAGCCGCCAATCAGCGGCCCGGTAAGGTTACCGGCCATGATCCCCGACGCCAGCATGCCCAGCGCCCAACCCGAGCGCGCTTTAGGCGTTTGCGTGGCCACCAGGATGGTTGCCCCCGACGCGTAGCCACCGAGCAAACCGGCCAACAGCCGCAAGCCGACCAGTTGGTAGATGTTTTCAGCCAGACCAATCAATGACATGGCGATGGCCATGCCCAGGCTTGCGCGAATCAGCATCAACTTGCGCCCGTAGCGATCCCCCAGGCGGCCCCACAACGGTGCCGTCAGGGCTGCCGTCAAAAACGTTGCGCCAAAGGCGATGCCAGACCACTGCACGATAGCCGCCGGATCGCTGACCCCCAGTTGCTCGACATACAACGGCAGAAAGGGCAGCAACAGGGTCATGGCAATAATCGTGGTGAACGCGCCGAACACACTCACAGCCAGGTTGCGCTGCCAGTTGACCTCGACAGGAGCTTCATTCAGCGGGTTCGAGTGTGCTTGGCTGGTCATGGCTGTGCCCGGTGATGGAGGTCAGGTGAAGATAAACAAAGGCATACCATAAATAAAATTCATGTTTTTTATAGAGTGGATTCCGAGCAGGAATGAGTTTGCGCATATCTCTTTGTGTAGGAGCGAGCTTGTCTCGCGATCTTTTGATCTTTTAAAAGATCGCGAGGCAAGCTCGCTCCTACGGTTTGGGGAATGGTTAGAGGGCTTGCAGCACGAAACGCAACGAGGCGGGCAGGGTTTCGCCGTGACTCATGCCCTCAAAGGAGTGGTAGTCGACGCTCAGCCCCGGCAGGCCGTTCAATTGGCTTTTGAGCGTTTGCATGCGCTGATCCGGTTGCCCGACACGCGGCCCGCGCGGGTTGCCGGGTTCGGCAGTGCCACGCATCAATAGCAGGTGCGGCTGGTGCCCCTTAAGGCGCTGTTTGAAGCCCGCATCCACGTTGATGTCGGTCCACCACAAAGACGGGCTTGCCGCGGCGTAGTGTGCAAACTCGCCCGGCCGGTTGAGCAGGGCGTGCAGCACCAACAGGCCGCCATACGAGTGGCCCCACAAGGTTTGCTGTTGCAGATTGATCGGCGCCTGGGCGGCAACCGCCGGGCGCATGCGCTCGCGCAGCAGGTCGAGGAAGACGTCAGCACCGCCGCTGGGTTGCTCGGTCAGCGGGTCTGTTTGCCGGGCGGCGCCCGGTCTGTTCGGGGTGTAGTCATAGGTGCGGGCGTTGCGCTCAATGCGTAACGGCGTCTGGTAACCGATGGCCACCAGCAGCGGCGCTTTTCCGTCCGCCAACGTATTGAGCAACTGAGGATCCAGCGCGCCCATTGCGGCATTGCCATCGAGCATCCAGACCACCGGATAGCCGTCTTTGGGCGCTGCGCTGGCGGGGCGACCAATCCACAGTTGGTAGTGGCGCTGGCCATCGGCCGAGTCCAGCAGTAGCGAGCTGAAGCTGTATTTCAGGTCTTTGCGCTGCAGCAGGCTGGTGTCCATGGGCTGGTCAGGCGCAGGTCGGGCCTGAGCGGCTTGCACGGGCAGGGCCAGTGCAAGCAGCAGCGCCAGAGGGAGGATCTTCGTTCTCATCAGGCGATCTCGTTATGGCTCAGAACGACGCGGTCAGGCTGGTGAACAGCGTACGGCCCGGTTCG
The DNA here is from genome assembly GCF_040310285.1 of Pseudomonas sp. HY2-MNA-CIBAN-0224. NCBI lineage: Bacteria > Pseudomonadati > Pseudomonadota > Gammaproteobacteria > Pseudomonadales > Pseudomonadaceae > Pseudomonas > Pseudomonas sp. HY2-MNA-CIBAN-0224. Next base: position 119,967 of record NZ_JBEOPQ010000001.1, read on the forward strand.
TTGTAAGTCGCGGCACCGGCGCCTTCGATATTGGCCACACCTTGGGCGTTGCCTTCGCGGTACAAGCGCTTGTCAAACAGGTTCTCGACGCCTGCGGTGATGCTCAGGTTACGGGTGATGGCGTAGGTGCCGCTGATCCCGGCGATGGCGTAAGGTGCCAGCTGGTTGTTGGACGTCCCCGTGACGCGTTCGCCGTGGTAATCGAATTTTTTCGGCGTCTGTTTACCGTACCAGGCCACGCTGGCTTGCAGCGACAGGTCTTGGGTGGCCTGCCAGTCCAGCATCGAGTTCAGGGTGTAACGCGGGGTCACCGACAGGTAATCACCGGTCTCCTTGTTTTTCGATTGCAGCATGTAGGTGAAGTTGTTGGTCCAGGTCACTTGCGCTGACAGCGGCAAAGTCAGGGTGCCTTCAAGGCCTTCAACCAGTGCCTTGGGCACGTTTTCCCACTGATAGATCCCGGCATTGGCATAGTCGCCGGTACCACCCACGGCCTGGCCGATTGGCGAGAGGCCGGATTCGATCTTGTTTTTGTAGTCGTTGCGGAAGTAGGTCAAACCCGCGACAACGCCTTCGTTGTTGTACTCAATGCCCAGCTCTTTGTTGACGCTGGTTTCAGCTTTGAGGTCTGCATTGCCTTGCAGGTAGCAACTGGTTGTTTGCCCGTAGCAACCCTGGCCGCGGCTATACAGCAGATAGTCCGGGTTCAACTGGTACAGGTTGGGTGCCTTGTAGGCGCGGGCGATACCGGCTTTAAGGGTTACGGTGTTGGTCAATTCGTGTGACAGGTTGAGCGATGGGCTCCAGTTGTTGCCCACGATGCTGTGGTGATCCAGGCGCAAGCCCGGGGTCAGCATGGTGCCGGGCAGCAGCTCGATATTGTCGGCCGCAAACAGCGAGAAAATCTGCGCCGAAGAGCTGGTGCTGCGGTTGGTGCTGGTCAAGCCCGGAACCGCGCCTCCTTCGGTGGTCAGTTGGGTGTTGGCGCTGGGGTCATCGAGTTTTTGCTGGGTCCACTCGGTGCCCAGGGTCAAGGTCTGATCCAGCCCCGCGTGCAATGGCAAGTTAAGCTCGCCATGGGCGGTCAGGTCCTTGAGCACGGCGGTGTAGAAGCCACTGTTGCTGAAGATGCCTTCGGTGCCCCCGGCCAAGCCTTCGTTGATCCGCGTATTGCGGGTTTTTTCGTATTGCAGGTAGGCCATGCTGCTGCCGAAATCCCATTCACCGCGATGGGTCAGCGCATAGGTTTCGCGGTAAGTTCGGTTGGTTTCATGGCCCAGCAGGCTTTTTACGTAAGCGTTGCTGTTGGTATTTTGCGTGTCGCCGGTATAGATGTTGCCCTGGCGGCTGAAGCCCGCTTCGAACTCCAGAGTCTGCTGCGGGGTCAGGTGCCAGCTCAGCAAGCCGTTCACGTCTTTGTTGCGCACGCCTTCACGGCCAGCGGGCAGGGTGCCGACCTGGTTACCGGTGCGCAGTGATTCGTGGCCCTGGTTGATGTCCCAGTCATCCGGGTCGGTCTTGGCGATGTTGCCGTACACCCGGTAGCTCAGGTTCTCGGTCAGCGGGCCGTTCAGGCCGAAACTCATGCGCTCGGTGGCGCCTTCATCCTTGTGGGTCGGGAAGTTGCTGTAGACCGTGGCCTCACCGTGGGTTTCGGCCCCCGGCTGTTTGGTGATGATATTGACCACCCCGCCTGCAGCACCGTTGCCGTACAACGCAGCGGCCGGGCCACGCAAGACCTCTATGCGTTCGACCTGATCGGCTGGCACCCAGTTGGTGTCGCCGCGACTGTCCCGCTCACCGCGCCAGCCGTAACGCACAGAGTTACGGCTGTTGACCGGCTTGCCATCCACCAGAATCAGGGTGTTTTCCGGGCCCATGCCACGGATGTCGATCTGGCGGTTGTTGCCGCGCTGGCCGCTGGTGGAGTTGCCCGTCAGGTTGACCCCCGGCATGGTGCGAATGATCTGAGACAGGTCATTGGCCGGAGGGCGCTTTTTGATGTCTTCTGCGGTGATGATCGACACACCGGGCATCTGCTTGGTTTCTTCCAGAGCCGTGGCGACGACGTTGGTGTTTTCGAGTTCCAGCGCCGCAGGCGTGGTGTCCTGAGTCGCAGCGTGAACTGAGCTGGTCAGCAGCCAGCAACTGGACAACACAAAAGGGGCGAAAGGGCGCAGCGCATGTAACGACATCGGGTGATCTCCGAGACAACCAGATACAAGAAGATCACGAATGATAATGACTGCTAATTGAGAGTAAAGCGCATTAACTTTCTAAACACTTCTGGGCAGGCAGCAACAGGTGCATGCACAAACCGGTCTCGCCGTTAGTCGCCCACAGGCGCCCTTGTTGTAGCTCGATGGCGCGCTGGGCAATGGCCAGGCCCAGGCCAAATCCTTCGCCGATCGAACCTTTGAGGCGGTGATACGGCACAAACAGGTTGGGCAGGTCTTCTTCTGCCACGCCGGGCCCCTGATCTTGCAGGCACAAATGCCAGGCATCGCCTTCGCGCCAGCCGCTGAGGGTGACGTTGCCATCTGGCGGCGAATAGCGAATGGCGTTGCGCAGCAGGTTTTCCAGGGCCTGTGCCAGGCTGTCGAGGTGCACTTGCGCATAACACTCGGTGCCCAACAGGCAAGGCAAACGCTCGGCTGACCAGCCACTTTCAAAGCAGGCGTCTTCGCACAAGGCTTCCCAGACCGACAGCACCAGCACTGGCTCGCTGGGCAGTTGCGTGCGCTCGGTGTCCATCCAGGCCAGGTTAAGGGTGTCTTCGAGCAAGCGCTGCATGTCGTCGATTTCGCGGTCCAGACGCTGGCGCAACTGCTGCGCCGGTAACTGGCTGTCATGGGCGATGCGCAGGCGTGCCAGCGGTGTGCGCAATTCGTGACTCAGGGTGCGCAACAACAAACGCTGCTGATTCAGGCTTTGGCGCAAGCGGCTGGCCATGTGTTCGAAGGCTTGAGCCAGCTCGCCCAACTCATCGCGACGCTTGATCAACGGCAAAGGCACTTCGCTGTCCAGGTCATCTGCGCGCAAGGCATCGGCGCGATCACGCAAGCGATTGAGCGGCACCACCAGATTTCGATACAGCAGCAGGCCGAGCAGTGCGGCGAGCAAGGTCGGCATCACGCCGTGACTGAGCACATGGGTCCACGGCGTAAGGCCGCTGGGCAACAGGCGCTCGGGCAACTGGATAACCAACTGCCCTTGCTCGGGATGCGTGGGGAACGGAATGCTGACATACGGCAGTTCGTCCTGCAGGCGTCGGCTCATGGGCCAATGCAGTTGGCGCATAAAGGTCAGCTGGCGATAAATCTCGGGCGTCAGCGGGGTGTTGCTCAAGCTTTCCAGGTGCGGCCCCAGCACCGTGACCCAGGTGTTCTCTTTGGCGGCGACTTGACGGGTAAAGCGCTGCAGTGCGTCACGGTCTTGCTGCTGCCAAATGTCTTCGGCTTGCTGGGCATACTCGGCCAGGTAATCGCGCTCTTCAGGCGTCAGAAAGTAGGTCTGGCGTTCAGTCGACAGGCCCCAGATCCAGATGATCCAGGTCAGCAGCAAACAAAAACTGACTTGTATCAGCGCCAGCTTCCACAGCAGGGGGTGACGGCGCATCAGTGTTTTTCCGTGTCGACCAGAATATAGCCCTGGCCACGTATCGCCTGGATCTGAATATGCTGCGCGCCGATCGCCGCCAGCTTGCGCCGGACATTGCACACGTGCACATCGAGGCCACGGTCCAGTCGCGTGTAGATACGGTGCAACACCTGCTGATATAGAAACGCCTTGCTCAAGGGTTCGCCGCCGTGTTCATGCAAGGTGAGCAGCAGCCTGAACTCCGAGCCGGTAAGCCCGGCCAGCTCGCCGTTGTGCAGCACATCCTGGGCGCTCTCATCAAAGATCATTGAGCCGTACTCACGCTCAACCGCAGGTGGCTTGAACATGGCCATGCGCCGCAGCAGCGCATCGGTGCGCGCGTCGAGTTCGGCCAGGCTAAAGGGTTTGGGCAGGTAATCATCGGCACCACGGGTAAAGCCGGTGATGCGGTCCTGTTCATTGCCCAGGGCCGACATCAGCATCACCGGCACATTTTGCTGGCTACGCAGGGCTTCGAGCAGTGACAAGCCGTCGATGCCTGGCAACATGATGTCCAGCAGTACCAGATCAAAAGGGCGTTGTTGCAGGGCGTTGAGGCCCTGAATACCATCCGGGCAACTGGTGACGGCAAAGCCGCGCTGCAACAGATGACGTTCGAGGTCGTGGCGAAGCCGGAAATCGTCTTCGACCAGCAGCAGGTGGGTGGGGCTAGGCATAGGAGAAAGGTATCAATGAGAATATTTCACATTCGCGAATATCCCACTAATACCGATGCTGCGCAATTGCTATGACGGACAGGATGAACGTTGTCATCTGTCTAGCCCGGTGGATGCACAGCGGATCTGATCAACTACAGGTCGGATTCGCACAAAAAGGGCGGTCTTGCTTCTGTTCGAATGATCCTCAACGGCCGGCCCCGCAGGCGGCTTTCAAGTGCGATCAACGACAAGGGTACCTGACATGCAAATGCCTAAAACCATCCAGATCAAGAACGGCGAAAAAGTCACCCCAACGTTCTCGGCCCAGGAGTACGCCCATCGCCAGGCCAAGCTGCGTGCCTACATGGAGCAGAACAATATCGATGCCGCGGTGTTTACCTCGTACCACAACCTCAACTATTACAGTGATTTCCTGTACTGCTCGTTTGGCCGTAACTACGCACTGGTTGTCACGCAGGACCGCGTGGTGACCATCAGCGCCAACATCGATGGCGGCCAGCCCTGGCGCCGGACTATGGGCACTGACAACATCGTTTACACCGACTGGCAGCGCGACAACTACTTTGTCGCCATCCAGCAAGCGTTGCCCAAGGCCGGGCGCATCGGGATCGAATTCGATCACATGAACCTGCTCAATCGCGACAAGCTCGCCAGCCGTTACCCGCAAGCGGAGTTTGTCGACATCGCCGCACCCTGCATGCGCCTGCGCATGATCAAATCGGCCGAAGAACACGCGATTATTCGCCATGGCGCGCGTATCGCCGATATCGGCGGGGCGGCGGTTGTCGAGGCCTTGGCTGATCAGGTGCCGGAATACGAAGTGGCGCTGCATGCGACCCAGGCCATGGTCCGGGAAATTGCCCGCACCTTCCCTGACTCTGAATTGATGGACAGCTGGACCTGGTTTCAGTCCGGCATCAACACCGATGGCGCACACAACCCGGTGACCACCCGTAAGGTCAACAAAGGCGACATTCTGAGCCTGAACTGCTTCCCGATGATTGCCGGTTACTACACCGCGCTGGAGCGTACGTTGTTCCTGGATCATTGCTCCGACGCACACCTGCGCCTGTGGGAAGTGAACGTCAAGGTGCACGAGGCCGGGTTAAAGCTGATCAAGCCGGGCATGCGCTGCTCGGACATTGCCCGGGAGTTGAATGAGATCTTTCTGGAACACGATTTGCTGCAATATCGCACCTTTGGTTACGGCCATTCGTTTGGCACCTTGAGCCACTACTACGGGCGTGAAGCCGGGCTGGAGCTGCGTGAAGACATCGACACGGTGCTGGAGCCAGGCATGGTGGTCTCGATCGAGCCGATGATCATGATTCCCGAAGGTCGGCCCGGTGCCGGCGGCTATCGCGAACACGACATTCTGATCGTGAGCGAACAGGGCGGTGAAAACATCACCCATTTCCCGTATGGCCCGCAGCACAACATCATCAAGAAATAGAACACTTGTATCCGCTGCCGCAGGCTGCGCAACCCATCGCAGCCTGCGGCAGCGACTACAAAGCCCTGCTCAACGCATGCGCGCCTTAGACGCGCAGCGTTTCTGACCCATTACCCCTGCCAACAAGAACACAATGAGGGTATTTGTCATGTCCACCGTCTCGTCCACGCTTTCCCTGACCGCCGAACAACAGCTCGAACTCAGCAGTGAACGCAAGGCCTTGCGCCGTGCGGCCACCGCCAGTTTTCTGGGCAATTTTGTCGAGTGGTTTGATTACGCTGCGTATGGCTATCTGGCGACCATCATCGCCTTGACGTTTTTCCCGCAGACCGATGCGGCAACCGGTCTGCTGGCAACCTTCGCGGTGTTTGCGCTGTCGTTTATCGTGCGTCCCATCGGCGGGCTGGTATGGGGCCATTTTGGCGACAAATACGGGCGTCGCAGCGCCTTGGCCTGGTCGATTCTGATCATGACTGTCTCGACCTTTTGCATTGGTTTGTTGCCGGGTTACAACCACATCGGCCTGTGGGCTCCGGCGCTGCTGTTGTTGATCCGGCTGGTGCAGGGCTTTTCGGCCTCCGGTGAGTACGCGGGGGCTTCGGCGTTTTTGGCCGAGTATGCCCCTCAGGGCAAACGCGGCTTTTATACCAGCATTGTCCCGGCGAGCACTGCTGCCGGGCTGTTGTTCGGTGCGGTATTTGTCGCGGGTCTGCATGCGCTGATGACCGTCGAAAACCTCCATGACTGGGGCTGGCGCTTACCGTTCTTGCTGGCCGCACCGTTTGGTCTGGTCGGGCGTTATATCCGCATCAGCTTGCAGGATTCCCCCAAGTTCCTGGAGATGGAAAAACGTCTGGAGGCCAAGGAATGCGCGACCCACGCGCCGATTCGTGAATTGCTCACGGTGCATCGCCGTGCGGTGGTCATCGGGATCGGCGTGACCTGCTTGAATGCCGTGGCGTTTTACCTGCTGCTCAGTTACATGCCGACGTATCTGTCGACAGAAATGGGCATGAGTGAAAGCGATTCATTTATCGCCTCTACCGTGTCTTTGGCGACTTACATCGGCTTGATCTTCCTGATGGGCAAACTGTCCGATCGCTTTGGTCGCAAGACAATGCTGGTGGCGGCGTCGGTGCTGTTTTTGCTGCTGACCTTTCCGCTGTTCGGGATGCTCGGCAACCCGTCGCTGATGGTGATCCTGATGATTCAGATCGCTTTCGGGGCGATTCTGGCGATGAACGACGGCACCTTGCCGTGTTTCCTGGCTGAGATATTCCCGACGCGGGTGCGCTTCAGCGGCTTCGCTTTCAGCTTTAACATCGCCAATGCCGTGTTTGGCGGCACCGCGCCGTTTATCGCAACGTGGTTGATCCAGCTAACAGGCAACAAAATGGCCCCGGCCTGGTACTTGTTGGCGGCAGCCGCCGTGGCCTTGATCGCGATGCTCGCCAGCCGCGAGACCGCGTACAAGGCATTGCAGGATTAACAAAAAACGCGCGGGTTTCTGTTGGAGCGAGCTTGCCTCGCGATCTTTTAAACAGTCAAAAGATCGCGAGACAAGCTCGCTTCTACGTTTGCGGGATCAGTGCAACGCTACTTGCTTACGCTCGCCAACCGGCGAGACGCCGAACAGGCGGCTGTAGCATTTGGAGAAATGCGCCGCCGAGACAAAGCCGCAGGCGAGGGCGATGTCGCGCACTTGCGACTCGCTGCGCAGCAACAAGGTTCGAGCGCGGGCCAGACGCAGTTCCAGGTAGTACTGGCTTGGCGTGCGTTGCAGGTGTTTGTTGAACAGGCGCTCCAGCTGGCGCACCGACACGTCATTGAACCGGGCCAAGTCTTCAAGGCTGACCGGTTCTTCCAGGTTGGCCTCCATGATCGCCACCACCTGGCTGAGCTTGGGCTGCGAAGTCCCCAGCTTTTGCCGTAGGGGCACGCGTTGTTGCTCTTGCGCGCCACGGGCCCGATCGCACAACAGCAGCTCGGCGGCGTGGGCGGCAATCTCCCGGCCACCCGGTTCACGGGCGATCAATTGCAAGGTCATGTCCATGGACGCAACGCCGCCGGAGCAGGTGAAGCGGTCGCGGTCCATCTCAAACAACTGGTTGGAAATGATGATTCCGGGGAAGTGGTCCTTAAGGGTTTCAATGTCTTCCCAGTGGATGGTGCAGCGATAGCCCTTGAGCAAGCCTGCACGGGCCAGCCAGTAACTGCCGGTACAAATGCCGCCCAAGGTGACTTTTTCGTGGGCCAGTTTGCGCAGCCAGTTAAGCAAGGGGCGACTGCTGAGGTGAGACACGATCGGGTTTGAGCCCACCACCAGCAATATGTCCAGTTTTGGTGCGTCGCCAATGGCGTAGTCGGGCAGGATGCGCATGCCGTTGCTGGCGGTTACCGGGTCCATATTGGGGGCGATGATCACCGAGCGGAACAACTCGCGGCGCGCCGCCATATTGGCCATGCGCAGGGTCTCAATCGCCGAGGCAAAACCGATAGTGGTGAAGTTCGGTATCACTAAAAAACCCACGGTTTTCGCCGTGGGCACATTAATCGACGAGCCTGTAACAGGTGCTGGCATTCCAAGGTTCCTTCTTACGCTCCAGGACGCGTCTAGCGTCGGGTTTTTCGCAGTTCGTTGCATTGCCCATTGCGCAACGTGTGATGCGCTGGAACCTAGCCAAGCATTTGTTATGCCAGCGGTTAAGCGTGGCTTGCGGCGTGTGGTGTGATCCGGGTCAAGCGATGTCATTTTGTTATCAGGTACAACCACCCATGAGGAGTTCATAAAAATAATGGTCCGCACCGAGGGGTCCACCCCAGGTCGGCGCCTTAAAGGAATAACGCCATGGTTTTAACCTTCCCGCGTCTGGCCATAGCCGGTCTGACGCTGATGAGTACCTTTGCAGCCTGCGCCAATGAGCCAGCCCCGGCAGTTGGCTCCGCCCCCGAACCCACGCAGACCGAGCGCGGCCAGTATGTTGCCCAGCTAGGTGACTGCATCGCTTGCCACACTGCCAAAGGCGCGGCGCCCATGTCTGGTGGTCTGGCGCTGAAAACCCCGATGGGGACCATTTACTCGACCAACATCACCCCTGACCGCGACACCGGTATCGGCAACTACAGCTTTGAGCAGTTTGATGAGGTTATGCGCAAAGGCGTGACCCCGAGCGGGCAACACCTGTACCCGGCCATGCCGTACCCGTCTTACGCGAAGATGAGCGAAGGCGATATGCAGGACTTGTATGCCTACCTGATGCAGGGCGTAACCCCGGTCAAAAACGCCAACCTGGAATCTGAAATGAGCTTCCCGTTCAATCAGCGTTGGGGCCTGGCGTTGTGGAACATGATGTTCCTCGACACCCAGCCGTTTGTGCCTGACCCGGCCAGGACTGACGTGATTAACCGTGGCGCCTATCTGGTGCAAGGGCTTGGGCACTGCGGCTCATGCCATACGCCGCGCGGGCTGGCTTTCCAGGAAAAAGCCATGAGCGATGCCGGCAGCAGTGGCAAGCACTACCTGGCTGGCGAGACGGTCGAAGAGTGGCAAGCGTTGAGCCTGCGTAACCTGTGGACGGTGCAAGACACTGTGCAATTGCTCAAGACCGGGCAAAACCGCTTCGCCACGGTCTCGGGCAACATGGTCGATGTGATTCACCACAGCACCCAGCATTTCACCGATGCCGACCTGACGGCCATTGCCAGCTATTTGAAATCGCTGCCAGCTGGCAAGGACGAGTTGCCGATGCCCGCAGTGGCCAACGCCCCGGCCCTTGCCCCTGAGACCTTGTTCAGCACCCGTGGCGGGCTAGGTTATACGCAGTTTTGCGCCGACTGCCACCGCCCGGATGGCGGCGGGGTCAAAGGCATCTTCCCGCCCTTGAATGGCAACCCGAGCATCCTTTCGCCTAACCCGACCTCGTTGTTGCATATCACCCTGACCGGCTGGCAAACCGCGCAAACGGCGGCTCATCCACGGGTCTACACCATGCCCGGCTTCGCGAGGCTGAGCGATGCAGAAATCGCTGAAATCCTGAGCTTTATGCGCAGCAGTTGGGGCAATGACGCTGCGGCCATCAAGCCGGCGCAAGTAGCCAAGATGCGCAAGCAGCTCGACCCGCAGACCACTGATTCCAGCGCCTTTGAAACCCCGCGTCTGGCGAATCTGTTGAGCGCATCCAACGCCGATCAAGTGGTGCGCGGCATGCGTCTGCACCTGCAAACCAAGGCTCTGCTCCCGGACAACGTCGGCAATGCGCTCAATTGCACCAGTTGCCACTTGAATGCGGGCACTGTGGCGGATGGCTCGCCGTTTGTGGGCGTGTCTGCGTTCTTTCCGGGTTATGCGCCGCGTGCGGGCAAGGACATCACCCTGGAGGAACGGATCAACGGCTGTTTCCGCCGTTCGATGGACGGCAAGCCGCTGCCCGTCGCGTCCCCTGACATGCAGGCCATGGTGGCGTATTTCGACTGGATGAAAATGAACACCGCCCCCGGCGATAAAGTGGCGGGCCGTGGGGTCGGCAAGATCGACCCGGGCATCAAGCCCAATGTCGACAACGGCAAAGTGGTGTATGCGCAGCAATGCGCAGTGTGCCACGGCGATGACGGCCAAGGCCTGAAACACGCGGATGGCAGCTATGTGTACCCGCCGTTGTGGGGCGATGAGTCGTTCAATATCGGCGCGGGCATGGCGCGTACCTTCACTGCGGCGGCGTTCGTCAAGCGCAACATGCCGATCGGCTTTCACGAGAAATTCCCGTTGGGCCAGGGCGGCTTGTCAGATCAGGACGCCGTGGACGTGGCCGAGTACTTCTCGCACAAACCCCGGCCAGACTTCGTCGACAAGGCCAAGGACTGGCCCAAGGGCGGTAAACCGGTGGATGCGCGTTACTGAGTAAACCCGTGCAGGAGCGAGCTTGTCTCGCGATCTTTTAAAAGATCAAAGGATCGCGAGGCAAGCTCGCTCCTACAGGGCATTCGCCAGTGCGTGATATCAAACGTGCGGGGTGGTGTGGGGTTTTTCCTGTGGGCTGGCGTATTGCGGTTTGAGCACGCCGTGGTTGTCCAGCAACCAGGCGTCCATCACTTTACGCACCACCGGGCCGGCAACACGGCCACCGGCTTCACCGTTTTCGATCATCACCGAGATCACGATTTGCGGGTCTTCTGCCGGGGCAAAGCCAACAAACAAAGCGTTGTCACGGTTGCGCTCGGCGGTTTTCAAACGGTCGTAACGCTCACCTTGCTTGATCGCCACCACTTGCGCCGTACCACTTTTACCAGCGATCCGGTATTGCACGCCCTGTGCCGCCGCCCGAGCGATGCCGCGCGGGTCATGCATCACCAATTGCATCGCGTGGTTAACCTGTTCCCACTCCTTGGGGTCGTGCAGCACGATGTTCGGCATCGGGTTTTCATCGACGGGCGGGGTGCTGTCGATGGTCTTGGCCAAGTGCGGACGGTTCCACACGCCTTTGTTGGCAATCAACGCGGTGGCTTGCGCCAGTTGCAGCGGCGTGACCTGCATGTAGCCCTGGCCAATACCCAGAATCACCGTTTCACCGGGGAACCAGGCTTGGCGGCGGGTGCTGCGCTTCCATTCGCGGGACGGCATCAAGCCCGACGACTCTTCAAACATGTCCATCGAGACTTTCTGGCCAAGGCCGAACATCGACATGTAGTCGTGCATGCGGTCAATGCCCAGTTTGGACGCCAGATCGTAGAAGTAGGTGTCGTTGGAGCGCATGATCGCCGCATTCAAGTCGACCCAGCCGTCGCCGCTGTGGTTCCAGTTGCGGTATTTGTGGTCAACGTTGGGCAACTGGAAATAGCCGGGGTCGAAGACCCGCGTCGAGGCTGAAATCACGCCGCTGTCCAGGCCGGCAATCGCCACTTCAGGCTTGATGGTCGAGCCCGGTGCATACAGGCCGCGCAAGGCCCGGTTGAACAGGGGTTTGTCGACCGAGTCACGCAGGGCCGAGTAATCCTTGGAACTGATGCCGGTCACAAACAGATTGGGGTCGAAGCTGGGCTTGCTGACCATTGCCAGCACTTCACCGGTTTTCGGGTCGATGGCGATGATAGAGCCGCGACGGTCGCCCAAGGCTTCTTCGGCGGCTTCTTGCAGGTGGATATCCAGGCTCAGGACAATGTTCTTGCCCGCCACCGCGTCGTGGTGGCGCAGCACACGCATCACCCGGCCCTGGGCATTGGTCTCGACTTCTTCAAAACCCACCTGGCCGTGCAGTTCGTGCTCGTAAAAGCGCTCGATGCCGGTTTTGCCAATCGACTGGGTGCCCCGGTACTCGGTGGGGTCCAGTTGCTTGGCTTCTTTCTCGTTGATGCGCCCGACATAGCCCACCGAATGGGCAAAGTGATCGCCCTGCGGGTAATGGCGCACGAACTGGGCTTCGACATCAATACCCGGCAAACGGTACTGGTTGACTGCCAGCAGGGCGATTTGCTCTTCGGTCAACTCGTACAACAGGGTCGAGGGGTCAAACGGATGCCGGGCCTGCTTCATGGCCTTGGTGAATACCGCGCGGTCTTCTTCCGGCAAGTGCAGGATGCTCATCACGTTGTCCAGCACCTTGGCGGTGTCGCCAGCGCGTTCGCGGGTGATGGTCATGTTGAAGCTGGGCTGGTTATCCGCCAGCAGCACGCCGTTGCGGTCATAGATCAGGCCGCGTTCCGGCGGGATGGGCAGCACGTGGACCCGGTTGTTTTCAGACACGGTGGAGTTGTAATCGAACTCGGTGACTTGCAGAAAATACAGGCGGCCGATCAGCGTGCAACTGATCGCCAGGACCAGCAGGGCGCACGCAATCAGTCTTTTATTGACCAGCCGTTTCTCGGTGTCGTGATCTTTAAGAGGGATCGGCTCGGGCATGTTCCGGGTGTCTCATGTCAGTAAACAAAAGTGCAGCAGCCCGCAGGACGATAACGGGCAACAAAAGTCGGCGCACACCTTACCAAGAAGCTCGGGTTGAAGTCGGTTTATTGGTCGGTTGTTCAGCCAAAGCCGACAGTCTGCTGATGCGGCGGGCTGCTGTAAACTCGCTTCCTTTTACGGGAACGATGGCGATGTTGCCTTTGATTGACTGGCGCCCGCGCGCGCTGTTGCAGAGCTTACACCTGGATTGGCTGCAACAGGCCGGTGTCGAGGTGGCGGTCTTGCGCCTGGACCAGATCGACCCACTGATCAGTGGCAATAAGTGGTTCAAGATCACCGAGCACCTGACAGTCGCGCACGCCGTGGGCGCACAGGGTTTGATCAGCCTGGGCGGGGCCCATTCGAACCATTTGCATGCGTTGGCCGCGGCGGGCAAGCGCTTTGATTTTGCGACGGTCGGTCTGTTACGCGGCCATCCGCAACAGACCCCGACCACGCTGGACCTTGAGCGTTATGGCATGCACCTGCATTGGCTGGGCTTTGCCGGTTATCGGGCTCGGCATGCCCCGGGCTTTTGGGCGCCCTGGCAGGCGCAATACCCTGGATTGCAGCCGGTGCCGGAAGGCGGCGGAGGGCTGCCGGGTGCGCAGGGCTGCATGACCCTGGTGCATCAAGTGCGTGAGCAACTGGCGGCGCCAGGTTGGGACGATTACGACGCCTGGTGGCTGGCGGCCGGTACGGGCACCACTCTGGCCGGCCTGGTGTTGGGTGAGGCGGGGCAGCACAAGGTGTACGGCGCGTTGGCGGTGCCGGACGATCATGGTGTCGCGCCGCAAATCGAAGCAATTTTGCAAGCGGCGGGGCATATCGGGCGCGATTTTGAACTGATCGATGCCAGTCGTGGCGGTTTTGCCAAGGTAGATGAAGATTTGCTGGCGTTTATACAGGCCAGCGAAGCGGCCAGTGGTTTGCCGCTGGAACCGTTGTATACCGGCAAAGCCTTGATGGCGCTCAAAGCGGCGGTTGAGCAGGGGCGCATTGGCCGGGGGCAACGTGTGGTGTTCGTGCACACCGGCGGCTTGCAAGGCCGCCGGGGGTTTGCCTTCGCTTCGTAAGCACCGCCCTCGCTAGATCAGCGTTCAGGCAGCATGCGCAGCAGGGTGTTGTCTTTGATCAGGTAGTGATGGCCGAGTCCGGCGAGGGCGTGCAGGCCGATCAGCCAGTAGCCGATGGTTGCGCCCAGTTCGTGCCAGCCTTTGATTTGCTTGGCGAGGTCTACGTTTTTCGCGGTCAGGGGCGGGATGTCGAGGCCATAGAAGAACACCGGCTTGTCGTTATGGCTGAGGATCAAATAACCCAACACCGGCATAGCGATCATGAACAGGTACAGCGCCCAGTGCATCAACGTAGCCAGCGCGGTTTGCCAGGCCGGGGGCGTGGGGATGATTTTCGGCGCGACGCCCAGGGTTCGCGCCAACAGCCGCAGCCAGACCAGCGCAAAAACCGTCAGGCCGAGCATAAAGTGGGCGTCTTTCATCAGGTTGCGACCGTCGCTGTCTTTCGGGAAGATGCCGCGAAATTCAATCGAGGCGTAAATCAGTACAAACAGCAGCACCATCAGCCAGTGCAGGGCGATGGAGACACGACTATAGCGCTCAGGGGTGCTTTTCCAGGACATGGGGTTTCCTCACGGTTAAGGTTTGGCCTCCGTTCTTGGTCGACGGAGTGCCTTCACTGTAATACGCCTGTCAGGGAAAAAGCTGAGGTGGGTCAGTTTTCAGGGTTGCCGGGCACGTTGGGCCACAGGTCAGACACCAAAAACAGACGCTCGGCTTCTTCCCAGTCGCCGCTGCCGTTCTCAACCAGGCGCACCATAAGTTGTGCCGGCGCCTGCGGATGCAGTTCGGCCAGCCACACGGCGAGCTGTTGTTTACTCCATAACCCTTCAGGCGTTGCGTGCGCCGGGGCCAGCCAGGCGTGGCGGGGCAGGGGTTGCCAGCAGCCTTCAGGACTCTGGTGGATAAACGCGGTCCAATCACGTTGATGCAGCCAGCACCCGCGTAAATGCTGCGGGTGTGCGCCTGCGGGCGGCAGCGAATGCCCCGGCCACGGGTACAGCAGGTAGCCGCCCAGCCACAGGCTGGCAGTGAACGACTGAATATCCAGCCTGGCCAGGATCTCCCGGCTTTCTGGGCGGTTGGACATTGGCAGTTGGTGCTGGCTAAAGTGTTTGAGTTTGCGGTCCAGGCGGTCATTGCTGCCGGGGCCCAGCCAGTTGCCGGGATCGCGGCCATCGGCCTGCTGCGGGCCAAGGTACAGCTTGATCGCCAGTTCCAGGTGGTGAACCCCGTCACCATCACGCAGCAACAGGTCCAGTTCACCCAAGGTGTGGCCGCCCAAGCGGATCGGCAGGTTGGCCGCGATCAGCTCAACCCCCGGCGCATGTTCGACGGCAAACTGCCAGAGCCGCTCGTAATAGCGCCCCAGTCGGCGCGTGGTGGCCAACGCCAGCCACTGCTGCAACGGCTCGCTGTGCTGGTCCAGCGCTCGCAACCAGTGCTCCAGTTGGTCCGGTGCCTGCACCCAGTCGCTGCCAGCCAGCGGGTGGCGCTGTGGCCACGGGGTTTGGCTGAGCATGGGCGGGGCGAGGATGACCCACGCCAAATCACGCACCTCAGGGTGACGTAATTGGCGGGGAAGGTTGAGCAAGTCGGGAAAGAGGATCATTGTGCGAGCATAGCTCCCGTAGCCTGAAAGGGTTTTGTCTATTGTCGTGTTTCGACCATAATCGCTGTTTTCGCACGCCTAAAACCTTGCAGGAGCCTCATGGAGCAATTTCGTAATATCGGCATTATTGGTCGTTTGGGCAGTTCTCAGGTGCTCGATACGGTTCGCCGACTGAAAAAATTCCTGCTTGAGCGGCACATGCACGTGATCCTCGAAGACACCATTGCCGAGGTATTGCCCGGGCACGGCTTGCAGACCTCCTCGCGCAAGATGCTCGGCGAAGTTTGTGACATGGTGATTGTGGTCGGCGGTGATGGCAGTTTGCTCGGCGCCGCTCGCGCACTGGCTCGCCACAATGTCCCGGTGCTGGGCATTAACCGTGGCAGCCTGGGCTTTTTGACCGATATCCGCCCGGATGAGCTGGAGGTCAAAGTCGCCGAAGTGCTCGATGGCCACTTTAAAGTTGAAAACCGCTTTCTGTTGCAAGCCGAAGTTCGCCGTCACGGTGAAGCCATCGGCCAGGGCGATGCCTTGAATGACGTGGTACTGCACCCCGGCAAGTCGACGCGGATGATCGAATTCGAAATGCACATCGACGGCCAGTTCGTCTGCAGCCAGAAGGCTGACGGTCTGATCGTCGCCACGCCCACCGGCTCTACCGCTTATGCCATGTCGGCAGGCGGCCCGATCATGCATCCCAAGCTGGATGCCATCGTGATCGTGCCGATGTACCCGCACACCCTGAGCAGCCGACCGATTGTGGTCGATGGAAACAGCGAACTGAAAATCGTCGTGGCCAAGGACATGCAGATCTACCCGCAAGTCTCGTGCGATGGTCAGAACCATTTCACCTGCGCGCCGGGCGATACCATTACCGTCAGCAAAAAGGCGCAAAAGCTGCGTCTGATCCACCCGTTGGACCACAACTACTATGAAGTGTGTCGGACCAAGCTTGGCTGGGGCAGCCGACTGGGCGGCAGGAGCGACTGATGCTCGATCCTGCGCGCAGTTACGATTTGATCGGTGACGTGCATGGCTGTGCTCATACCCTTGAGCACCTGCTGGAACGTCTGGGCTATCGCAAACTCGCCGGTATCTGGCGACACTCGCAACGGATGGCGGTGTTTCTCGGTGACATCATTGACCGCGGCCCGCGAATTCGCGAGTCGCTGCATATCGTTTACGACATGGTCCGGACCGGTCAGGCGCTGTGCCTGATGGGCAACCATGAATTCAACGCGCTGGGCTGGTGCACACCGGCCCCGCCGGGCAGTGGTAAAGAGCATGTGCGCGAACACAATGCGCGGCACACCCGGCTGATCCACGAAACCCTTGAGCAGTTCGCCCAGTACCCCGACGAGTGGCACGACTTTGTGCAGTGGTTCTATGACATGCCGCTGTTTGTTGACGCCGGGCGCTTCCGGGTGGTGCACGCCTGTTGGGACGCTGACGTGATAACCCCGCTGCGCGCCCAATACCCTGACGGCTGTATTGATCAGCCGTTTGTGCAGGCGGCCGCGTACGCAGACAGTTTTGCTCATCTGGCTTTCAACCGGCTGCTGCGCGGCACTGACATGCGCTTGCCGGATGGCCTGACGTTGACCGGCGGCGACGGCCTGACGCGGGCGTTCTTCAGGACCAAGTTCTGGGAAGACGACCCCAAGACCTACGGCGATATTGTCTTTCAACCCGATGCATTGCCTGAGCGCGTGGCGCAAAAGCCGTTGTCTTCGACAGAAAAAGGCACCTTGCTGCGCTATCCCGTCGATGAGCCGATGTTGTTTGTCGGCCACTATTGGCGCAGCGGTGAGCCAGCGCCCATACGGCCAAACCTGGCCTGCCTGGACTACAGCGCGGTGCTTTACGGAAAATTAGTGGCCTACAGGCTTGATCAAGAAACCCGGCTCGATCCCGCCAAGTTTGTATGGGTGGATGTAGAGCGCCCGGAGGCTGTGCAATGAGTGTGGTGGAGGTTTTACGTTTACCTATTTCGGTCGACCTCGCAGGCTTTGTGGCATTGCTCAAACGCATGCAAGTGCCCCATCGGGTCAGCGAAGAGGCGGGCGAGCAAGTGTTGTGGGCGCCTTCGGAGATTGCTGACGATGTGCGCAGGCTGTATGAGCAATTCCCGCTGGGCGACCCTGATAACCAGATCCCGATTGCCGAACGCCCGGCAGCAATGGGCCGCCCCGGCTTTGCCCAGCAATTGAAGGCCAGCCCGGCCACTGCTGTCATCCTGCTGATCTGCATCATCGTGGCGGTGATCACGCAGTTGGGTGACAACCTGTCCACCTTGAGTGCTTTGACCTTTGTCGGCTTCAATATTCATGGCCAGTACGTAGAATTCACCCCCTTGTCGCAAAGCCTTGCCTCCGGGCAATGGTGGCGCTTGATCACCCCGATGTTCATTCACTTTGGTGTCCTGCACATTGCCATGAACGGCATGTGGTTCTGGGAACTCGGGCGCCGGGTTGAAATACGTCAGGGCAGCATTAATCTGGTGGGCTTGAGCTTGCTGTTCAGCCTGGTGTCCAACTTCGCCCAATACCTGTTTGGCGGGCCCAGCCTGTTCGGCGGGCTGTCGGGTGTGCTGTACGGTCTGTTGGGGCATGTGTGGATTTACCAGGTGATGGCGCCCAACCCGGTCTATCACCTGCCCAAAGGCGTGCTGGTGATGATGCTGGTGTGGTTGGCGTTGTGCCTGTCCGGGCTGGTGTCAATGATCGGCTTTGGCGAAATCGCCAACGCAGCCCACGTCGGCGGGTTGCTGATTGGTTGCCTCACCGGTTTGCTGGGCGGGCTGTGGGCCAGCCGCAAACAGGTTTAATTTCATCCGTATTTCGAGAGTAGAAAAGCATGTCCTCTTTCAATGAAATGATTAAAAACATCACCCCTGATATCTATCAGAGCCTGAAACTGGCGGTCGAAATCGGCAAGTGGGCCGATGGCAACAAGCTGACCGCCGAGCAGCGCGAGCTGTCGTTGCAGGCGATGATCGCCTGGGAAGTGCAAAACCTGCCTGAAGAAGAACGTACCGGCTACATGGGCCCGCAAGAATGCAGCTCCAAGTCGGCGCCCGTGCCAAACATCCTGTTCAAGTCGGATGCTATCCATTGATTGAGATTGGTCGCGGTGCAATCAGCAAAATGTCGGCAAGCCTGCAAGAGCCGACCGTTCAATATGCGTTTCGTTTGGGCGATACCGAGGTGCCGGTCAATCCGTTGATCGGGACTCAACTGCGTCTGGAGTTTTTGGGGGAGATCAACTGTACCCACTGTGGACGCAAAACCAAAAAAAGCTTCAGCCAGGGCTATTGCTACCCGTGCATGACTAAACTGGCGCAGTGCGATGTCTGCATCATGAGCCCGGAGCGCTGCCATTACGACGCAGGCACGTGCCGTGAGCCATCGTGGGGCGAGAAGTTCTGCATGACTGACCATGTGGTGTACCTGGCCAATTCGTCAGGCGTGAAAGTCGGCATTACCCGTGCAACGCAACTGCCGACCCGCTGGCTGGATCAGGGCGCGAGCCAGGCGTTGCCGATCGTGCGTGTGGCAACGCGCCAGCAGTCGGGGTTTGTCGAGGACCTGCTGCGCACCCAAGTGGCCGACCGTACCAACTGGCGCGCACTGCTAAAGGGCGATGCTCAGCCGGTGGATCTGGCGGCGGTACGAGATGAGCTGTTTGGCAGTTGCGCAGAAGGCCTGCAGATCTTGCAGGAACGTTTCGGGCTACAGGCGGTACAACCTTTGCATAGCGTCGAGCCTATCGAGATTCGCTACCCGGTCGAGCAGTACCCGAGCAAGATCGTGAGCTTTAATCTGGACAAAGACCCTGTCGTTGAAGGCACGTTGATGGGGATCAAGGGTCAATACCTGATCTTCGACACCGGCGTTATCAATATTCGCAAATACACGGCCTACCAGTTGGCCGTGCATCAGTAAAAAGGATTGCAGCATGCGCACCGAACAACCGCAAATGATCTACCTGAAGGACTACCAGGCGCCCGACTACCTGATTGACGAGACGCACCTGACCTTCGAGTTGTTCGAGGACCACACGCTGGTCCATGCGCAACTGGTGATGCGCCGCAATCCCGCCCGTGGCGAGGGCTTCCCGGCCTTGGCGCTGGACGGCCAGCAACTGGAACTGCTATCGGTCAAGCTTGACGATGTCGAGCTGACCGCAGCGGACTACGAGCTGACAGACAGCCACCTGACCCTGCATCCGACCACCGAGCAGTTTGTGGTCGACACCAGCGTCAAGATCCATCCCGAATCCAATACCGCGCTGGAAGGCTTGTACAAGTCCGGCACGATGTTCTGCACCCAGTGCGAGGCCGAAGGCTTTCGCAAGATCACCTATTACCTTGACCGCCCGGACGTGATGAGCACGTTCACCACCACCGTGGTGGCTGAGCAGCATCGTTACCCGATCCTGCTGTCCAACGGCAACCCGCTGGCCAGTGGTCCCGATGAAGACGGCCGCCATTGGGCGACCTGGGAAGACCCATTCAAAAAGCCGGCCTACCTGTTTGCCTTGGTCGCGGGCGACCTGTGGTGTGTTGAAGACACGTTCACCACCATGACCAACCGCACCGTGGCGCTGCGCATTTACGTCGAACCAGAGAACATCGACAAGTGCCAGCACGCCATGAACAGCCTGAAAAAGTCCATGCGCTGGGACGAAGAAGCCTACGGCCGTGAATACGATCTGGACATCTTCATGATCGTTGCGGTGAACGACTTCAACATGGGCGCCATGGAGAACAAAGGCCTCAACATCTTCAACTCCAGCGCCGTGCTGGCCCGTGCAGAGACGGCGACCGACGCTGCTCACCAGCGGGTTGAAGCGATTGTTGCCCACGAATACTTCCACAACTGGTCGGGCAACCGCGTGACCTGCCGTGACTGGTTCCAGTTGTCGCTCAAGGAAGGCTTCACGGTGTTCCGTGATTCCGAGTTCTCGGCCTACATGAATTCGCGGGTGGTCAAGCGCATTCAGGACGTCGCGTTCCTGCGCACGCACCAGTTCGCCGAAGACGCAGGCCCGATGGCTCACGCCGTGCGCCCTGAGAGCTTTATCGAAATCTCCAACTTCTACACCCTGACCGTTTATGAAAAGGGTTCGGAAGTGGTGCGCATGCTGCAAACCTTGCTCGGCGCCGAGGGCTTTCGCAAGGGCAGCGACCTGTACTTTGAGCGCCACGACGGTCAGGCAGTGACCTGTGACGACTTTATCAAGGCCATGGAAGACGCCAATGGCGCTGACCTCAGCCAATTCAAGCGCTGGTACAGCCAGGCGGGCACCCCGCGTCTGGCAGTCAGCGAGCACTACGACGCTGCACAAAAAACCTACAGCCTGACCTTCGCCCAAAGCTGCCCGCAGACCCCGGACAAAGCTGAGAAACTGCCGTTCGTGATCCCGGTTGAGCTGGGCCTGTTGAATGCCCAGGGTGCCGAGTTGCCACTGCAACTGGCCGGCGAATCGGTGGCGGTCGGCACCAGCCGTGTTCTGTCGGTGACCGAAGCAGAGCAGACGTTCACCTTTGTCGGTATTAATGAAAAACCGCTGCCGTCCTTGCTGCGCGGTTTCTCGGCGCCGGTGAAATTGCAGTTTGCCTACAGCAGTGACCAACTGGTGTTCCTGATGCAACACGACACCGACGGTTTCAACCGTTGGGATGCGGGCCAGCAACTGTCGGTGCAAGTCTTGCAGACGCTGATTGGCCAGTATCAACGTGGCGAAACCCTGGTCATGGACCCGCGCTTGGTCGAAGCCCTGCGCAGCGTGCTGACCAACCCGCAACTGGATCAGGCGATGGTGGCCGAGATGCTGTCGTTGCCGGGTGAAGCCTACCTGACCGAAATCAGCGAAGTGGCCGATGTTGATGCCATTCACGCGGCCCGTGAGTTTGCGCGCAAGCAATTGGCCGACAGCCTGTTCGACGAGTTGTGGGCGCGTTATCAGGCCAACCGTGAGGTGTCTAAAGTCACGCCCTATGTGGCCGAAGATGAGCATTTCGCCCGCCGCAGCCTGCAAAACATTGCGCTGTCGTACCTCAGCCTGAGTGGCAAACCTGAAGTTGTGGCAGCCACGCTGGAACAGTTCGAAAACAGCGACAACATGACCGAGCGCCTGAACGCGCTGGCGATACTGGTCAACTCGCCGTTTGAGACTGAAAAAGCCCTGGCCCTGGCCAGTTTTGCCGAGCACTTCAAGGACAACCCGCTGGTCATGGACCAGTGGTTCAGCGTGCAGGCGGCCAGCCCGCTGCCGGGTGGTTTGCAGCGCGTTCAGCAACTGATGGAGCACCCTGCGTTCACCATCAAAAACCCGAACAAGGTACGGGCCTTGATCGGTGCTTTTGCCGGGCAGAACCTGATCAACTTCCACGCCGCCGATGGCTCGGGCTACCGCTTCCTGGCGGATCTGGTCATCCAGCTCAATGCCCTTAACCCGCAAATCGCCTCGCGGCAGTTGGCCCCGCTGACCCGCTGGCGCAAATACGACAGCGCCCGTCAGGCGCTGATGAAGGCAGAGCTTGAGCGCATTCGCAGCTCAGGCGAGCTGTCCAGTGACGTGTTTGAAGTGGTCAGCAAAAGCCTGGCGTAAACTCGGCGGCTGAGAAGGCGCTGGCCGGTTATTCGGTCAGCGCCTTTTTTGTGTGCATTGAACACCGGAGTTGAGAGGCAGCCAGCAACGTTTTATGGCGTCAAGCGTCACCGCGTCGATCCATTGCTGTAAGCCACGTTAGCGCTGTCGGTAACGGAATACCGCAGTTGTGATTGCTATTTATTTTTAGATACCTGCGCAAGGTTGACGCAATGGCGCCGACCAACTCCTTCTACGTGCAGGTACTCCGCCATGACTGTTCCGGTCGCCCCCCCGTTATCCCTCGGCCGCACTGAACTGCTTAAACAGAGCCTAATCCATCAATTTGATGGTCGCCCAACCCTGCGCGCGGTCATTGCCAATGCGCTGGAAAAGGCCCTTAAGCAGCACTATGTCAGCCTGTTTGCACAAATCCAGGTGCTGCAGTTGCAGATCGTCTGGGCCGTGGACGCCCATGAGAAGCCTTTGCCTGCATTGCGTGGTGTACCGTTGCTGGACGCCATGCTTGAGCACATCGCAGTCGGCACACCTCTGAATTACAGCTACTACACGCCAACGCAATGCTATCTGGTGCAGCTCTCTGAAGGTGAAGCGCTAAGCGCCCATACCTCGTCATTCCTTGATATACCCACTGTTGAGCGGGCCATGCGGCATGCGTTGCAGCACTGGGTCTGGTCATTTCAGCAGGCGCTGCTGGATTTCTGGAACCAGCCTGTACCCGGCTATCAGAGCCGTACTTTATGGCTGGGGCAATGGCTGAGTGACACCTTGTTGGCGGCCGCCAATACCTCGGCCGGTTTGAGTGATGAGCAGATTCAGGTGGTGAGGGGCATCGTCAGAACGCCATTGTTGCGCGATCGCCTTCAGCAACTGCGTTATCAGGAGCAGCCCAAGGTCTACTTCGTCCAAGTCATGCCGGGCACGGAAGGCTCGACGGGCAACCTGCTGCTGCCTGATCTGTTGATCATGCATGGTGTTAACGGGCAGGAGCAGCTTTTGCAGTGCCGGCCTGGCGGGCGCATCGAGTCCTTCGCCACGCTCGGAGCGTATGAGCGTGTATTGGGCCGAACACTCCCGCGCCGTTATCCGGGAAAGACCCTGACCTGCAAACGTTACGAACCCTCAGGTCACTGCTTGCAGGTGCAGGCGATGATCGTGTTCAACAGCCAGCTCGAGCGCATTGCCTCGCTGGAAGACGGGGCCACCAGTGGCCCGCGTACGCTGGTTAAGCTCGAACAGCACCTAAGGGACATCACCGATCCCGGTGCCCTCATCGAAGACGATGAGCAGGCGGCATCCGAGCCGCTGGCTCGCGTGTATAACGCGTTACCGGCGTGGTTACGCAGCGCTTCTGTAGAGGATCGCTTTGCCTACCGTTCGCACCTCACCGACCTCGCGGACATCACCCGCAAGGCCCGAGGCCGGGTTTTCAACGAAGGCATTGCCGACCTTCATACCTGGGCCAGGCAACAATTGCAGCACCAGATGCGTCAGGACCAGCCGCTGGCACCGGGGTATGACCCGGATGATCTTGTGCTCGATTTTGCGGTGCCCTTCGGGCCGTTTGGCACCGCCGGGCAGGTACATACCGTCACGTTTACGCTGACTGAACTGGCCCTGCAAAACCTGGTGGCCTGGCCAGGTGGGCACATGACCCTGCGGCATAAACACAACCAACTGATTCAAGACTGGTGGCTCACCCCTGCCTACATCAGGCAACTGATTACGCGCGTGAATATCGGTGAAGCCTATCCCGAGTTGATCCGTCGCCTGCTGCTGGACGACGCGCCCGAAGCCCTGCGTCGCGAGGGCTTGTATGTTGAGCAGTTGCGGGTGTCTTTGCCTTTGCTGGCGCTGGAAATGAAGCTGCAGGGGCAGGGGGGCATGACCGATTGGGGCTACCGGTGCGTGGCAGCCCTGATGCTGCCCCATGCCGAGGCCCGCGTGCTGGAAGGACAAACGGTGAACATTTGCCCGTTGGGCCTGCTGACACACCCCCGCGCTGTGCCTGATTTTGTCAGCAACATTTATGTGATTGGCATCGGTAACCCGTTGAACGGGCGATGCGTGCTGTACCGACCACTGTTCAAGGAGGCGTTGATTGAATATGCCTCGCTGCAAGACATGCTGGACGCGTTCACGACCTCAGGTGCTTTGCGCGACAGCGTGCTGGACTGGTTGCCGGATGCGGCACGATCCAGCTATGCCGACAGTGCCTTGCGCCTTGCCCGCAGGCCCGCACAGGCACAGTTCTTTACTCAGCCGCTGAGCAGTCACTACAAGCATGACCTGTTTCTGAGTACCGCTCGGGCGCTGGCGATGCTGGCTGACCGGCAAACCGTCTCGAATGCTGAAAGCCGTTGGGCGAGCGTTAAGGCCGGAGGCTGGTTGTTGCTGAACAGTGTGCTGGGGTCGCCGTGGATCAAAGGTCCGCTGGCGTTGCTGGGCTGGGTGTACTTGACCTTCACGGCAGTCCGACAGGATATTCATGCGCTCGAAAGCGGTGATGAACGTGCCCGGACACCTGCGATCATCGACCTGCTGTTCAATATTGCCCTGGTACTGCTGCATGGGGTGCCACGAGCGCCGGTCGTCGGTGTGGCGAATGAAGTGCCTGAGCCGTGGCTGGCCTCCGTTCTTGATGCGCCGATGATCGAAAAGCCCCAGACACCTGTCGAGGTCAAGACCGGCTCGGTGTATTTCTCGGATGTGCCGGTGGGTAATAACCTCAGCGCCCTGGATTTCACGTGGTTCAACAATCCGAGAATCGACTTCACATCCGCACAGCTGACTTGGCTGGATCGCAATCGGGGGCCGGAAATCGGAACAGTCAAACCTGTTGCTCACGGTGAACGCAAGGGCTTGTATGTGGTGGATAAAGCCTGGTGTGCGGTGGTGCGGGGTTTCAGTTACCAAGTGTCCCTGGAAGACGAGGGCGTTGTCACCGTTAACCCGGGCAACCCACTGGACACAAGGCCCTGGTTGCGCAGTGACGGGGAAGGCAAGTGGGATTTTGACAGTGGCATGCGCTTGCGCGGTGGCGGGCCCAGTCGTCGGAGGGCGCTGAATGAGCGACTGGCGCAACGCAATCGTCAGGTGGATGAACTGACGCGAAGGCTTGAAGAGTTTTTGGCGGGTGAAAAACCCACCAATGACAGGATCATTGAAGAACTGGGCAGAGTTCTGGAAGCCACGGAGGGCAAGAACAGCCACCAGTTTACTCACATGGAAAAGAACCTGCGGATCAGGTATTTGCGCACCGTGTTGGATCACGCCAAGGCCGATCTCGCGATGGGGCTGGAGAGTATCCAGGCCCGTCACGCGATTAAGCCAGACCCACTGGACCACCGCATCCTGGGTGGCTTTTATCGATCACTGTGCATGGTGTCGACCAATGTGCTGTTTGCCCAAAATGTTCTGGGGGGGCTGTTGAGGCAGTTGCATCCCACCTTCAATACCCGTGAGGCACTTACGCTGGACGCCGCTGGCACAGCTCAATTTATCGGGTTCAAACGTGACTTGCTGAAAATCCAGACCCAACAGGTCGAAGAGTTCCAGACCCTCAAACGCTATCATCAAGCGCTCAAGGATGTGCCTCGTGTGGGCGATACAATGGCCCGCGAGCAGGTGATCGGACAGTTCTTCACGGACGCCGCCGGCATGGACCGCGAAGGCACGGATATGGACTTTCAAAATCAGGTGTTAGGAACCCTGTGTGACCTGATACCCAAAGAGCTGTTTGGTGAGGTCTGGGAACGATTGAGCGCCATTATCTGGCCCTTGGGCTATACCATTGAGGCGCATTCCCAACTGGCCGACAGAACCCTGTTCACGTATGACGAGCGCCTCGAAATTCTGGAGAGTGTACGTGAGCGGTATGCCAAGGCCCATGACGCTCTGGCGCTCTTGCAACTGGAGGTGGGCGAGCAATTGAACATGGCTGATTACCACCGGCTGAACGAAGTGCTCGAAAGGCTCAATGAGACGGTGGAGCAGCAGTTGGCCCAGGAAATCAAGGAACACAATGAATGGCTGCCTGAGCAACCCGGGACCTCCAGTGCTGAGCGTTCTTCGCGGCGAATGATCCGCACGCGCAAGCAAGGCATTCTGATCGGCGTCGCCCGTGCTCGTGCATCTGAGCAGGAGCCAGAAGTCGTCGATGTCATGACTTCCACGTCTGCTGTCGAACGCCGTTCGCAAAGCCCGGAGCCCGATAAGCCCAAGCTTGTGTTCACCCGATCACCCGAGAACATGTGGGACGAGGTGCAAAGGCCGTTGCCAAGACAGGATGGCCGTCCATTGGCAACTATTCGCCGTCAGTGCAACGCGTTGCTGGGTAAGCTCGATGGAAAAATCAGTCTGGTAAAACTTTATTCGGTCCGCTCCAGATACCCGCTGGAGCTGGAAGAAACCCTGGAGACAGAGGCGCAAAAGCTGGACGTGCTGATCGCTGAAATTGAACGCACCTTTCCTGACGACCTTGTTGTTGATAAACCTAAACCGGGTACTCCCGGTTCATTGCTCAGGCGCCTGCGCGAGGGGGCAGCCAAGCTGCGCGAGCAAGGCATCTGGGTGCTTAAGTCGGTGTCGCCGACCACTCCGGTGGTGGAGTTTCTGCTGAGCAAGGGCGAGGTCAGCCTGGTACGCATTGGTCAGCGTGTGACCCTGAAGGGGGAGCGTCGGGATGTGGTTCAAGAGTACGAAGTGCGTACTAAAAACACCCAGGTGCTGTGGTACGCGCATCTGCATTACCCTGACCTCACCACGCCTGCCAGATCTCCGTCGGCGGCGCATTTCAAGCTCAAGAGCCAGCGCTATGACAGCCAGGCCAGCCTGTCTGCCAAAGGGCAAACGACGACGGTACATTACGGCAAAATAAGCGAAAAAATGCTCAATGAGCGTTTTTGGCCCTTGGAAGGCTAAACGCTTCTGGCAAACCTTGCGCTTCTTCACGCCGGTGGTAGGCACGATATAACCCGCTACCGCGTGTAGCCTTTCAAAACCTTTCAATCTTCCTGTCAGGCAGGGGCTGATCCCTGCCTGTTGATAAGGAAGAAACCATGCCGGCCTCCACTTCACCGCCCACGCCCATTTATGGCGCCTACTTGATTCAGCAGGCCGTAGCGGCACAATTCGCAACCCGCCCAACGGTACGTTCGGTGGTGACGAAATTACTGATGGAACAATTGACGCAAACGTACAGCCAGCACGTGTTTGATGTGAGCAAAACCTATGTTGTGCTGACGGTAGACGCCCAGGGCAAACCTCTGGTTAACCAGCGTTATCGTTTATTGCTGGATGTTCTGCTCGAGCATGTGGCTACTAAAGAACCGCTCAATTACCGGTACTACAGCGCCACTGAGTGTTTTGTGGCCATGAGTACGAGCGTGCCGCCCGCCTCAGGGTTCAGTTCCATTGAGCCGATGAGCAAGGTCGAACCGTTACTGTTGGACATAGCCGGCCTGTGGCAAGTGGCACTGCAAGAGGCACTCATCACTTACTGGAATCAACCTGGCGATACCGCCGATGACCGTTTGCAGTGGCTGGCCCAAATGATTCATGACCAATTACGTCAGAGTGTCAGCCAGAAGCCTCGGCAATCGGACGAGGCGAGGTCCTTTTTGCTGCAAGTCCTGAATTACCCCAATCGTAACGAGCGCATGAACAAGTCAACCCTTGATCGACGTACCAAGGTGTACAGCGTGGCCACTACGCTTGTGAAGGAGCAGACCTTCCATGTGCTGTCTTCGGACATTTTGATTGAGCGCGCCGAGGGGCGCGTGATCACCTATTGCCATTGCAAGGTCAATGGTGAGATCGAATGGTTTTCTGTGCTCGACCAGTTCACCCGTGCCTGGTGTACAGACTTTACCGCCAGGTATGTTCTTAAATCGGTTAAATGCGAGCTGTACGAGCTGGGCAGCAACTTTCTCGATACGCAGGCGATGTGCATATTGGAGCGTCAGCTGGATGCGATCGGCTCGTTGCAGCGGTCGTTGACGCTGGATGAACTGGAACGGCAGGTCGCGCTGGCCACCGATCCAACGGCTGCGTTTGTTGACAATGGACAAAGCGATCCCGGCGATCTCGCACCGGTGCATAAAGCACTGCCTGATTGGTTGCGGGGGGCATCCTTAGTGGATCGCTTTGCCTATCGCTCGCATCTGATCGCCTTGACCTGTGTGCACAAGCAAGCACGGGGCAAACGTTTTAATGATGATGTTTCTGATCTCTACACCTATACGGCAAGAGTCTTGAATGAACACATGCGGATGGATCAACCGCAAGCACCGGGCTATCACGCCGATGATCTGTTGCTGACCTTTGTTGATCCGGTAGGCCCTGGTGGCGAGGGCACTGTAGGGACACTGAATAAGTTCACGTTGACGCTGACGGAGCTCGCGGTAGAGAACCTCACAGCCGTTCGCGGCAGTCGCATGACCATTTCCCATGCCAAAGGGCAGTTGATCCAGACCTGGTGGATGACGCCTGAGTACATCAAAAACCTGGTCACCCGCGTCAACATTGGCCAAAGTTACCCGCAGTGGGTTTTTCAGCGCCTGCAAGGTGATGCTGATGAAGCACAACGTCGAGAAAAACTGTTTAGCGAGGAACTGCGCGAATTGCTGCCGCTGCAAGCGCTGGAGTGCAAGATACGCAAGACTTCCTATATGACTGATGCCGGTTACCAGATGATCAAGGCACTTATGCAGGTTGTTCCTGAAGACCGCAGGGTCGGGGATATGGGCATTGCTATCCGCCCCCTGGCGTTGATCTCCATACCCTCGCAACCCGTGCATGCCGTGAGTGGCATGTTTGTCATTGGTCCTGCGCAAGTCAACGCGGGCAGGCACGTACTGTACCGGCCATTGCATCGCGAACCCTTGATTGAGTACCCGAGTTGGGCGGCCTTGTTTGCAGGGATTGCGACGCCAGGGGCCGTGCAAAAAAGCGTACTGGAATGGTTGCCGGAAACCGCGCGCAGGTTGTTTGAGGCGGGCGGTTTTTATCGTATGAACCTGCCGTCGCTGGGGGTACACGAAGATTTCGCCTTTCCGATGAGGGCCGGTGCGGCCCAGTTGTCTGAGTTCGCCCTGAATACGGATTTTTTACACACGTTATATGAGGACATGAGCAATACATTGGCAAAATTGGCCGAGCGCCAATCGGTGTCCAATGCCGAACAGCGCTGGCAGTCCATGATTACCGGTGGGTGGTTGTTGTTCAGTGCCATCGTACCGAATCTGCCTTTGGCCTGGCCTTTACGTCTGTTGGTGGGCATGACCTTTACGTATCTGGCGGTGCAAAAGGATATTGAGGCATTGCGCTCGGGGGACGAGCAGAGCAAAGCCTCTTCTATCATCGATTTGTTGTTTAACTGTGCGTTGGTTTTGTTGCATCTGGCACCTTCGTCAGCCCGCCCTGTATCAAGCACTGAGAAGGTAGACACCGGTTTGATCCCCCTGGCCGAAGACGCCAAGGTTAAAGATTTGGCGGCAGCCACACCCGCAAAAATTGACATTACCAACAGCCATTCTTTGGATGTGCCCGTCGGCAATCGGCAAACCATGCTGGATTTTTCCTAGTTTAACAACCCGCAGATAAAACTCTCGCAATGGCAACTTAATTGGCTGACCAGTAACCGCGTCGTACTGGATAGACAAGAAATAACGGCTGTCGAGCGAGGCGTGTTCAAAGGTTTATATAACTGGAAGAGCGAGGTGTATGCCGAGGTTGATAAGTCTTTTTATCGTGTACAGCTTGACCAAGACGAGCTGTACCTGGTGAATCCGAAAAACCTTAAAGAGCGCGGCCCTCGTATTGTCGGGGACGCCGCCGGTGTGTGGACATTCGATGCGCGAGCCCGATTATTGGGCGGGGGCCCTAAAAGCCGATTGACCCTGAAGAAAGAGCAGCGTGCCAAACGTTTTAACGAGTTAAAAGAACAGCTCACGCAGTACAACGCGCGGAGCAAAGTGCTGGAAGCAGAACTCAAAACCGCTCAGGACGAGAGTAATAGTCATTTTGGCAAAGAGGCTGTCGAGTTATTACCCGCGCGGCGCGCCGCACTTGAGAACCTCATAACGGTACTTGAACGTCAAAAACCGGAATATGTTGCCGCGCTCGAAAAATTTCAGGAAATGCAAACGCTGTCACCACAAGAATCCGATATATCCAATCTATTGGGCTTTTATAAGTATTTGATCCGCCATACCAGCTCGCTGTACGACAGTTGTGTGCTGCAGGCGGGGGTTCATCAATTGGAACATCCCGAGATTTTCAATAACGACGGGCGTTTTGTCAGAGTAGACTTGCTTAAAACAGCGGCCTACCGAGCAGATTGTCAGGCCATGATCGAAACCCTGGAGAAAGCAGCCAATTATTTTAAAGAACTGAGCCTTTATGTTCAAAAAGTGCGGGACCTTCCTAAGGTAGGCTATAAGGCGGCTATCGAAGCATACAAAGAGTTTGTCGGTGACGGTTCGACTTACTACCGTTCCGCCGTCATGTGCCGGGCCAATCAGTTAATCGCTTTTATTGATCTCGCCGTGCAGCCTCCCGGCAGTGACGCGTGGGTCAACTTGCGCCAGATTCTCACGGCGTTGCATTACACCGGCAATAGCCAGCATGAACTGGAAAACCGGGATTTGTTCAGTACGGCAGAGCGCACTGAAATTCTTAATGACATTCGTGAACGGTATGCGCGGGCAGAAGACCGGTTGGGCGTTTTTCATGAGGAAGCCAAATCGCAGTTACACCTGCCTACGTATGAACGCGTGCTTTCAGTCATTAAAGAGCTGGATCAGATGGCCGAAGTCATGCTGCATGAGCAAGCGAAGGCAGAGTCCGAGTGGTTACCGACGCAAGCGGCGCCGGCACGAGTCCCTCAATACACGCGCAA
This sequence comes from Pseudomonas sp. HY2-MNA-CIBAN-0224, assembly GCF_040310285.1. Lineage (NCBI taxonomy): Bacteria > Pseudomonadati > Pseudomonadota > Gammaproteobacteria > Pseudomonadales > Pseudomonadaceae > Pseudomonas > Pseudomonas sp. HY2-MNA-CIBAN-0224. The sequence continues at coordinate 150,878 of NZ_JBEOPQ010000001.1, forward strand.
AATTATCCGTACCGCGAAAAGAGGGATTCTGATCGGTACGGCCAGAAACGTGGAAGGGGGGGGCGAAATCGCAGAGGTTGGGGGGACATCAGAGGCCCAAGGCAGCCATAGTGGCGCGTCTTCATTTATGACCGTAGCGTTTAAACCTACTGCCTCCAATCAATGGGTTGAGGTGGAAGCTCCAGCGACGGTCAGTGTGAGGCCGCTGAGCGTGCTCAAGACCGAGGCCAACACGTTGATAGATAACGCCAGCGCGCAGGTGAACCGGGTCAAAAGTTACGGCAAACGTTCCAAATTCCCGTTGGAGCTGGAAGAAATTCTGGATCGCTATGCACAAAGTCTCGACAAACTTGTGCTTGAAATCAGGCAAGCTGCACCGGACCAGCCTCCGGTGGAGAACCCACGTGCAGGCACTGTACCGATGTACCTCAAGCGCCTTGAAACGAGTGCCAGGTATTTACGCGAACAAGCCATCAGCATTTTGTGGTCCTTGCCACCGGTAGAGTCTACCGTTGAGTCATTGCTGGAGCGCCATAAGCTCAGCATTGTCAAAATCAATGCACGCATCCCCATGCAGGGCGAGCGCCAGGATTTTGTTCAGGAGTACGAAATCAAAAATACCGATAATCGCGTGCTCTGGTACGCCCACTTGCATTACCCGCAGGCCAGCACGCCTTCGCAGAGCGTCAGCACGGCGCACTTTAAATTGGCTTCTCAGCGCTACCTGAGCCAACGCGCTGAAGACGGCAGGGCTAAACCGGGGCGACCGCCAGTTCATGTGCACTACGGATCGATCAGTGCGTCGATGCTGACCAAGCGTTTTCTGCCACTGGATATCCGCTAACCGTGAGACAGACATGGGTTCAGGCGCTGGTTTGGCCTATCATTACGCCTTTCTCACAGGTGAATGATTAATGAGTGATTCAAACCAGACCTTGCGGGCAGCCCTTGAAGCCAGCGATATGCTGGAAATTGACGGGCTGCATGCTTTTGACTTTACCCTCAATGACCAAGGGCTGCTCATTGAAGCCATCGATGGTCGGGCAAGCAAGCGCTGGAGCATGACCCCGCAGCAGGTCGATGCTGCGGTGTTTGACGATAAGTTGCAAAGCTGGACGCTGACCGGCGACGCCAGTGAACACCGCCTGGTTTGCTTTAGCGCCGTGTACGCGAGCAACGATGACGACGATGAGGTGCTTGATGAAGCTTAAATGGTTGCCCTTGTTGATGGCCTCCAGTGTGGGGGCGATGTCGGCTCACGCCGCCTGCACCACTGATGCAGAGTTGCTGGTGGGCTCTTATACCCAAGGCAAAAGCCAGGGTATTTACCGTTTGCAGTTTGACAGTGAGAGCGGGCGTATCACCCCTGAGCCGTTGCAAGTCTTCAAGGCTGCTAACCCGTCGTGGTTGACCCTGTCCAAAGACCAGAGCCGCCTGTTTGTGGTGAATGAGAATGGGCAAGGCCAGGCTGATGTCGTCGGGCGTGTCAGCAGTATTGCCATTGATCCCAAGACCCACGCGTTGAGCCTGGTCAATCAGGTCAAAACCTTGGGCGAAGAGCCGACGCACTCCGGTTTGAGTGCCGATGAAAAATACCTGTTCATTGCCAACTACGGTGTGCATGAAGACCCGGGTGGCAGCCTGGCCGTGGTGCCGGTCAATGCCGACGGTCAATTGCAGCCTGTTACGCAAATGAGTAGCCATCAGCCAAGCCGGGTTAACCCTGAACGGCAGATGTCGGCCCATGTGCATTCGGTGGTGTCGTCACCTGACGGCAAATTTGTCTACGCCAGTGATTTGGGCGCAGACAAAGTCTTTGTTTACCGCTACGACCCCGCAGCCAACCCGGAACACCCATTGGTTGCAGCCACGCCTGCGGCCATTGAGTTGCCTGCTGGCAGCGGACCGCGTCACCTGTTGTTCTCCAAGGACGGCAAACATGCGTACCTGACCACCGAAATGAGCGCGCAGGTATTTGTATTTGAATATGACAATGGTCAGCTCAAACAGCGCCAGGCATTGGACCTTGCCCATGGCATGCCCGTGCAGAACCGCGCAGCAGGCGCAGTGCACGCCTCTGCCGATGGCAAGTTCCTGTACGTGAGCAATCGCGGCAAGGCCAACGAGCTTTTGGTGTTCGCCATCAACCCGGCGAATGGCGAGTTGAGCGAGATCCAGCGTCGTTCGGTTGACGGTGATCACCCGCGCGAATTCACCCTGAGCCCCAATGGCAAATTCGTGCTGATCGCCAATCAGATGAGCAATGAAATCGTGGTGGTTGAGCGTGATCCCGTGACCGGCAAGCTGGGTAAAACCCTGCAAAAGCTGGCGATGGATGCGCCCTCCGATGTGAAATTCATTCACTGCCCTTAAGGCTTGAGTTGAAGGCTGCGCCTTCTATCAATCGCGCTGATACTGGTTAGTGGCGCAATGAATTTCAGTGTGAAGACCCTTGGCGTTAAGTTGGCTCCACGGCCTGAACAGGCAAGCAAGCTAACTGAATCGTCGAGGGTTACCGCAATGAACTTCAATCTTTTCTCCGTCATCGCTGCTTCCGCCATCTCTGCCACCGTGGCCCTGCCAGCCAGCGCCAACACCGTGGCCAGCGACAAAAAGTCCACGGCGTATACCCAGAAATATCTGCAGCAAAGCGCCAACTTCTATGCGGCGCTGGACCATAAGGCGCAATAATCTCCCCCCATTCAAACGCTGATCGCAGCCAGGTTCACTGTCAAAAACTCAGCGTATTCAGCAACTTTGCAGTCGGCCCTTCAGCGGGGCCGACCATGGCGTAGTTGTAGCCGGGGCCTGACCAGTAGTCGGCCTGCAAGTCCCCATCGCGTCGGCTGCCTCGGGGCAGCAGACTGTTTTGCGGGCCTGGCGGGCGGATGTAAAAGCTGATTTGCTGCCCCTGCGGGTTTTCATACAGCACCATTGCCGCGCCGCCTTGATCGGTGGTGAGCAAGCGGCAACTGACCGGTTTGAAGCCTGCGCGGCTCAAGTCCGGCAGGCGTTCGGCGTGGCTGAAATAACGATCCATCCAGGCTTGCATGTCGCTGCTTTGCTCGACCTTGTAGTCGGCAGGCAGAAATCCCTGTTCGGCAAACATGCGATGTGCTGCCAGTGCGTCGGTCATCGGCAGCATGGCAGGGCTCAAGGTCATTTGCCGGGCCTGCCAGCCGCCGAGCCCGCCCACACTCACTGCAATCAACAAGACCGCCGCCGTAGCCCAATGACGCGTGGCCTGGCGACGTTGGCGCTGGCGAATGGCCGCAGGGTCGAGTGCCGGGTTATCCGGTTGTTGCAGGGTTTGCTGCAACGCCGTACGAAGGTTTTGTGCATCTCGCTGCCAGGCATGAACCCGGGCGGCGACCTCGGGGTGGGCGTCTAGATAGCGCTCGACCTGTTGTCGTTCAGACTCGCTGAGCGCGTGATCGACGTAAGCATGCAGGTCGTGCTCACTGGGCGGGGTGGTGATCATTTAAGTCTCCGCAAAGCAGGGCGGGTAATTTCGCCTTCACTGAGTGCGCGCAGGGCCTGGCGTGCGCGTGACAGACGCGACATCACTGTGCCGATCGGCACTTCAAGGATGTCGGCCACTTGCTGGTAACTCAATCCCTCGACAGAAACCCATAACAGCAGCGCCCGTTGCTCGGTGCTCAACTGGTCGAATGCTTGCAGCGTGGTTTGGGCTATTACAGTGCGCTCGGTGGAGGGTTGCGCGTCGTCGCGGCCAGTAAAAAATTCCAGCATCCGCGCATAACGCCGGGTGCGCCGATGGTTGTCGACAAACTGGCGGTACAGAATGGTAAACAGCCAGGCGCGTAAATCACCGTCCGGGCGTTTACTGGCGACACTGCCGAGGGCGCGCTCAAGGCAATTTTGCACCAAGTCGTCGGCATTGCTGGCGTGGCGCGTCAACGACAGGGCAAAGCGCCTGAGGCTCGGCATGAGTTCGCGCAATTGCTCGTCAAATGGGTGCATGGTGACTGGCGCCGGGTGGGTCTGTTAATCGGATCAGCGTCATGAAGACGACCAGGCTTTGCCTTTATTCCCTTGGTGTGAAAATTAATAACTGAAAATAATTGCCTGGCGCCGGGAATAAGCCTGATCGGCCTGCGTCTCATAGGCCATCCACCTGATGGCCCGTGGCCAAGGAACACTTTATGGTAGATCAATTACCGCCCGTACGGCCCGTGAAAGCGGCATTGAGCCCCGCCAGTGTGTTGCTGCGTCTGGCGGGTATTGGCGCAGTGGTAGCAGTCATCGCCACAACCTTCTTTTACGTCAACGGCATGCTGGATGCCGAGCGCTTGCGGCCCAAAAACCTGGTCAATGCCCTGGAACGCAATAACGGCGTGCATCCGGGGTATCGGCGTAACCATGCTAAAGGCATGTGCGTGATCGGGTATTTCGAGAGCAACGGCAATGCTCAGCCATTGTCCCGCGCACAAGTCTTTGAAACCGGGCGCACGCCGGTTGTGGGCCGCTTTGCCTTGCCGAGCGGCAACCCCTATGCGCCGGACAGCAGTGTGCCGATCCGCAGCCTGGCATTGCGCTTTACCCAGTCCAATGGTCAGCAATGGCGAACTGGAATGAACAGCATGCCGGTCTTCCCGGTGGGCACGCCTGAAGCGTTTTATGCGATGTTGCAAGCGGGGACGCCGGACCCGGCTACCGGCAAGCCGAAGCCCGACGCCATGCCGGCGTTTTTTGCCGCACACCCGGAAACCGCAGCCTTTTTGCAATGGGTGAAAACCGCCAAACCCTCGGCCAGCTTTGCGACTGAAAGCTACAACGGGATTAACGCGTTCTATCTGGTGAATGCTGCCGGGCAGCGTCAGGCCGTGCGCTGGGGCGTGGTGCCGGAAGGTCAGGATGCCGCCGGGGCAACGGCCCCCAATGATGCGGACTACCTGGAAAAAGACTTGGTGCAGCGATTGTCGGCCGGGCCATTGAGATGGCAGTTCAACCTGACGTTGGCCGACACGGGGGACTCGGTCAACGATGCGAGTAAAACCTGGCCAGCCAGCCGTAAGGTGGTCAATGCGGGGACCTTGGTGCTGCAAAGTGCGGAGCCACAAAACGATGGCGAATGCCGTGACATCAACTACGACCCGTTGATTTTGCCCAATGGCATTGAAGGCTCGGACGACCCCTTGCTGGCTGCACGCTCGGCCGCCTATGCCAGTTCTTATTTGCGGCGTACCAGTGAAGTTGATCAGTTGTCCCAGGAGAAGCGTCCATGAGCACCTCTAACACGCATTTCGCACCTCTGGCGCGCCTGCTGCATTGGCTGATGGCGTTGATGATCATTGCCATGCTGTTTATTGGGGCGGGGCTGGCGGCCTCTGTCTCCGAGCGGCATGAATGGTTGCTCAACCTGCACAAACCCCTGGGGATTGCCATCTTGCTGCTGGTGATTGTGCGGCTGTTTGTGCGCTTTACCACCCATCAACCGGCGTTGCCTGCTGATATGCCGGCGGTCCAGGTTCTGGCTGCAAAACTGTCTCACGTGTTGCTGTACGCACTGATGTTCAGCCTGCCGCTCATCGGTTGGGCGATGATCTCGGCGGCGGGTGACCCGGTGATGTTGAGCAGCTCCTTGCAACTGCCATCCATCCTGCCGGCTAACCCAAGCAGCTTTGCGTTCTTGCGCAAGGCCCACACGTACCTGGCGTATTTATTATTTTTTACCGTGTTGGCGCATTTGGCGGCAGCGCTGTTCCACGGCTGGGTGCGCCGTGACGGGGTGTTGGAAAGCATGGTGCGGGGCAAGGATTGAAGCGTGTAGCCGCTGCCGAAGGATGAGGCTGCGATGGGTTGCGTAGCGACCCCTAGGCGGTCCTCGTACCTCGTCAGTGGTTACAAGGTTGGCGAAAATCCTGTCAGGCGGTTTTAGTCATGACGGAGATAAATAGTTCCGACGCTAAAAACCGTTCCAGCCAGGCATTCAGGCGGGGGTAGGGCGCTTGTTCGAACCAGTCACGGTCGACGTGGGCGAACTGGCGCACAAACGGCGCCAGGGCAATGTCCGCCAGGCTCAAGGTGTCGCCAGCCAAATACGGCGTCTGTTCAAGTAACACTTCCAGCCGCTGCAAAAACGCCGCCCCTTGGGCCCGATAGTGTTCCATCGGGTGTTCCGGGTAGCGGATGGCGTATTTGTAACGGTCAAGGTCGACCTTGAAGACCTGGTCGTTTTCTTCGATCAGCGCCGCACTGTCCGGGCCAAGCCAGTTGTCCGGATCATGCTGGGCCAAGGCCCAGTGCATGATCTCCAGGCTTTGCTCAATCACCCGGCCATCGGCACAGACCAGCACGGGCACGGTACCTTTGGGCGACAATGCGAGCATTTCAGCCGGCTTTGCCTTGAGGCTGACTTCTATAATCGACAACGGCACGCCGCTGTAACGCAGGGCCATGCGCGCCCGCATGGCATACGGGCAGCGACGGAAGGAATACAGCATGTTGCCGGTCATTTGACCTCCACGGTGCTCAGGCCATTGCCTTGGCGCCGCACCTGGATTTGCACCGGAATGCGTTCATGCATTTCCTGTACGTGGGATATCACCCCAACTTTGCGCCCCTGGGCTTGCAGGCCGTCCAGGGCATCCATGGCCAATTGCAAAGATTCAGGGTCCAGGCTGCCAAACCCTTCGTCGATAAACAGCGACTCGATTTTCAGCGTGCTGGACGCCATCGACGCCAACCCCAACGCCAGTGCCAACGACACCAGGAAGGTTTCACCGCCGGATAGCGAATGTACCGAGCGCAGTTCGTCGCCCATTTCGGTGTCCATCACCAGCAAACCGAGCATGCTGCCGCCGCGCTTGAGGCGATAACGTTTAACCAGTTGGCGCAGTTGGGCGTTGGCGTGGTGTACCAGCAGGTCGAGGTTGTAGGCTTGGGCGATCTTGCGGAATTTGTCGCCGGTGCCCGAACCGATCAGCTCGCTCAGACGCGCCCAGCGCTGCCATTCTTCATAGGCTTGGGCGATACGTTGCGCCAGCGCTTGATTGGCTTCCTGACGACGTTGGTCTTCTGCCTGTTGCGCCCGCAGTTCTGCCACGTGTTGTTCGCTGGCGGCGATTAGCGCGTTCAGTTCATTGAGGGCAACCTCAAGCGCTTGGGCATCAAGGTTGCCATTGGCCTGCGCTTGATGCTGGTTGAGGCGTTGCTCACGTTCCTGGAGCAAGACGCGGGCTTGCTCTACGGCTTTTTCGCTGGCTTGCAGCTGCTGGCGCAGGTCGCGAATGTGCGTGTCGTCGAAGCTCAGCAATTGTTGCAAACGGACCGTGTCGAGCGCTGAGTGCTGCCCGCGCCATTGCTCGACCTGTTCGCTCACACTGCTGTGTTCAGTTTGCAGGGCGTGCAGGCGCTCTTGTTGGGCCTTGAGCTGGGCTGCCAGTTGCACTAATTGGTGAGCGATGGTTTGCAGCGCTTCGCTGGCGTGGGTCTGGGCGTTGCGCGCCTGCTCAAGCGCCTGTTCAAGGTGCTGTTGCCATTGTTCTGCGCTCGGGTGATCGCCCAGCAATTGCTTGAGGCTTTGCTGACCTGCCTGCTGTTGCTCGAGCAACTCAGTTACGTTGCGTTGCAGGGCATCCAGCTCTTTAGTGTGGGTGGCTTGCTGATACTGTTCACGCTCGATGCGGCTGCCGCGTTCGGTCTGCTCGGCGTGTTCATCGCGCTGTTGATCTAGTTGTTCAAGGCGATGGGTGACCTGCTGATCAAGCTGCATAAAGCAGGCTGAGGCGTTTTCACGCAGTGCCGCCAGTGTGGTCTCAGGCAGCAGATTGGCAAACTCGGCAAGCTCTTCCTCAAAGCGCAACGTGTCGGCCTTGAGGTGTTGCTGCTGCTCGCTGAGTTGCTGCGTGGTTTGCTGGCTGGCTTCTGTGCTGCGTTGCAGATGTTGCTGCAATGCAGCAGCTTCTTTTTGCAGGGCGAGCAAGGCGTTTTGACGTTGTTCGTCCTGGCTGATGCTGTGCTGCAGCTGGCTCAAGCGTTGAGTCAGCCAGGCTTCGCGCTTGGCCGGGTCTTGTCCTTGCCATTGCGCATACAGCGGATGGGCTTCCAGGCCAGGCGCCAGCGCCTGAACTTCTTCGCCAAGTTGCTGATGCTGCTGAATCAGTTCGCGCTGTTGCGCGTTGACCCCGGCGAGTTGCTCACGTAACTGGTTGAGCGTCTCCTTGAGGGCATCGACCGTCTTGCGCGCATTGGTCTCTTCTTCCTCGTCAAAGCGCGACAGGCTCTGCAACAGCACTTCAGGCTGGTGATACGGGTGTTCATGGCTGCCGCAGACCGGGCATGGCTGGTCGTCTTGTAGCTGTGCGCGCAGCTCTTCGACGCTGGCGCTGCGGGCCAGGCGCTGGCGTTCAAGCAACTGCTGAGTCACGCGCAAGGCTTGCTCGGCAGCTTCAAATTCTTTTTTGGTCTGGGTGCCTTGGCCGATGAGCTTTTCGCGTTCGGTTTGCAGGTTTTGCAGTTTGACCTGCACCCCCTGTAAACGCGCCTCAAGGGCCAACTGGCTGCTGCACAGGCGCTGTAAGTCTTCAAAGGCGCGCTGTTGCTGACGGTTGTCAGCCAGCAGGCTGCCCAGGGTCTGGATCTGCTCATTGACGGCGTGCGGTTCGGCACCCGCTTCCTGGAACAAGATTTCCAGGCTGCTGCGCAGCTCAGTGAGCTGCTGAGCTGCCTGGCTGGCGCGCTGTTCCAGCGCCGGTAATTCTTCGCGGCCTTTGTTCAACGTGGTGCTCAGGCGCACCAATTGCTGCAGGCCGCGACGGTAACCGTCCCAGGCATTGGCCAAGGGGGCTAGTTCGGCGCTGTGCTCCAGATGCGCAGCGATCTGCGCCAAGCGTTCTGTGCCTTGCTGCTGGCGCTCAAACAGGCCATTCAAGGCCTTTTGCCCTTCGGCGCAAGCGTCTTCAGCCTGCTTTTTAAGCGCCTGTTGCGCGTCCAGGGCCTGGGTCAGACGCGTGAGATTGGCGTGTTCCAGATGGGCTTTTTGCAGATGCGGTGCGGCATCCCGTAGATCGGCCTGGGCCTGATTGGTCGCCTGTTGGGCAGTCTGGAGTGCTTGTTGCAGTTGAGTCTGGCGTTGATTCAACTCCACTTGCTGTTGCAAGTGCCCGGCGATTTGCTCGGCCAGTGGGCTGAGTTGCGCGTCCAGTTCGGCCAAGCGGGTGAACTGATGACGCTGGGGCGCTAGCTGTTCCAGTAACTCGAGGGTTTGTCGCTGCTCGGCCTGGCCGTCCCACTGGGCTTGGGCCTGCTGGAGTTGTTCGGCGGCACTCTGTTGCTGTTCTTGCAGCTCGCGCAGGGTTTTGAGCCACGTGTGTTGCTGTTCAAGTTGCTTGAGCTGACTTTGCCGGGTTTTCAGCAGCTGTTGCGCCTCGCTATGACGCTGGTCCAGCTCGGCACGGGCTTCGGGCTCCAGCGGGGTAACACCGACGGCCTGATCTTGCAGCTGCTTGTGCGCATCGCGGGCTTCTTTGGCTTTGTCGAAGGCACGCTTGCCGAGACGGGTGTACAGCGCCGTGTCGGTGAGTTTTTCCAGCAGTTCACTGCGCTCGTTGTCATCGGCCTTGAGAAATGCACTGAACTCGCTTTGCGCCAGCATTACGGCACGGGTGAACTGTTCAAAGTTCAGGCCCAGACGTGATTCCAACTGCACTTTGTAATCGCTTTTCTGGCTGGCCAGCAGTTGATCGCTGTCCAGATCGCGCAGGCTCTGGCGGCTGGCTTGCAGCTTACCATTGGCCTTTTCGCGGGCGCGGTTGGCTTCCCAGCGAGCACGATAGCGGCGGCCATCAATGCCGACGAAATCGACTTCGGCATAGCCTTCGCCGGTTCCGCGACGCAGCAGGGTGCGCGGGTCACCGGTGGCGATCTCGCCGTCGGCATCCGGGACTTTGGCATCCCGGCCGGTGTTGTTCAGGCGCGGCACCGCGCCGAACAAAGCCAGGCACAGGGCGTCGAGCAAGGTGCTTTTACCGGCGCCGGTGGGGCCGGTGATTGCAAACAGCCCGGCACTGGCCAGTGGCTCGGCGGTGAAGTCCAGCTCAAAAGGGCCGGCCAGTGAAGCCAGGTTCTTCAGGCGAATCGCGAGGATTTTCATGGCTGTTCACCTTCCATCTGGACTTCTTGCAGCAGCACGGCAAAGTCTTTGAGGGTTTGCTCGTCGGCTTCACTGCCGTAGTTGTCCTGCCAGGCGCGACTGAACAGTTCTTGCGGGGTCAATTGGTCCAGCTCGATCAATTGCGCGGCGTCGTTGTCCCCGGCGCGGCTGCCATTACCGGCGTATTCAGCAGAGATGCGCACCAGGCGCACGGCTTTGCCCAGCAGGGCGGTTTCAATTTGCTGGCGCAAGTCGGGCTGCGGCTCGTCCAGCTTGACCCGTACTTCAAGCCACGGTTGGCGCTGGGTGTCGGCCAGCAGGTCAATGTCCGGCAACTCTGCCAGTTGGCCGAGAATCTCAAGCAGTGGCGCCGGGCCGACCCTTTGCAGATTGACGGCGCGCGGGATCAAGCGGCTTTCGATGCTGACAAGGGTTTCGCCGTCGAGTTTGACGTCGAGAATCTGATGCTGGTAGCCGATCTCGGAAAACGACAGCGGGATCGGGGAACCGCAGTAGCGGATGCGCTCTTCACTGTTCACCCGTTGCGGCTTGTGCAAATGGCCCAGCGCTACATAGCTGATGCTGGGGCCAAACAGGCTGGCGGGCAGGGCTTCGGCATTGCCGATGATCAGGCTGCGTTCGGAGTCTTCGGACACCGAACCGCCCGCCATGTGCGCGTGGCTGATGGCAATCAGCGCTTGCCCTGGCTTACGTCTGGCGTTGGCGGCTTCAATCAGCCATTCGTGGACTTGGCCTATACCTCGCAGGTAGTCATCCCCCAAGTGTGCGCCGGTCACTTCTGCCGGGCGCAAGAAGGGCAGGGCCAGGCACCATGCGCCGATCTCGCCAGAGGCGTCAGGCAGCGGGATCAACAGACGTTCGGCATCCAGTTGGCCGTCATCCAGCCACAGCACACGGCCCAGTGCATGGGTACGCAAACGGCGCATCAATGGCGCGGGCAATTCGATGCGCGAGCCGGAGTCGTGGTTACCGGCGATCATCACGATGGTCAGCTTGGGTTGTTGCTCGTGGGCGCTGACGATGAAGTCGTACAGGCGTTCCTGAGCTTTGACCGGCGGGTTGACGGTGTCAAAAATGTCCCCGGCAATCAGCAACACATCGGGTTGTTCTGTGGCCAGTTGGGTGAGTAGCCAGCTCAGAAAGCAAGCGTGTTCGAAGTCGCGTTCCTGGCCATGGAGGTTTTGCCCCAGGTGCCAGTCGGAAGTGTGAAACAGGCGCATAACAAAATCCGTTTAAAAAGGGTAAAGCGTACCCGCGATTATTTGGGGTAGAGCGGCGGCAGGCTGCTGGATTCGCTGGCGGTGTCCTGCTCGCGTTCGGCGGCCGGGATGCTGCGAATCGCTTTCCACAGTTCTTCACCTTGCCAGTACTGGCCGGTTTCGCTGTAGAGCGCGCCGTTGAGGCCGTCCAGTGCATCGGACAGCAGTACAAAACGTGCGGCCATTTCGGCCAGGGTTTCTGGTTGTTGCCGCGCCCAGGCGTCGAGCGCCTGGCGCGTGGCCTGCGGGTCGTTGGCCAGGCTGGCGCGCTTGATGTCGTCGAGCAATGTGCGTGGGCTCGGGCCGGTTTGTGCAGCTCGCAGAATGGCCGGTTGCCAGCGTGCGCGCCACCACAGGCCGAAGCCAATCAATGTGGTGCAGGCCAGCAGCAAGGTGCTCAGTTGCCAGAGCCACAGCGTTGAGTCATCGCTGTCGACGACCGGGCCAGTACTGGTGGGCGTGTCAGCGGCCAGGCTGGTGTTGGCCGCCGCCTGCAAGGTGCGGGCGGGCAGGTAGCTGCGTTCAAGACGGTCTTCGTGGGTGTTCCACCACACCAGTTCAACGGCGGGCAGTTCCACCTGGCCCACTCGCGTCGGCACCAGCGCTTCACGCTCTTCGCGGCTGCCGATCAGACCGTTGTCAGTGACCTGATTGCTCAGTTGCGGCAAGTCCGGGTAACGCCGCAAGCCATTCACATCGGTGGCGGGCAACGGCGGCAATTGGGCGCTGGACAGGCCTTCGGCCTTGAGGGTCAGGGTGCGGGTCAGCGAGTCGCCCACTTTGGAATGATCCGGCTCGGGGTTCCAGCTTTCGCTCAGGCTCAGGCTGCGGGCCGGTAGCCAGGCGGCAGTGGCCGGATAGTCTTCAGGTTTGGGTTTGACCTGCAACGGGATTTCGGTCGAGGTCACGTGGACCATTTTCCCGGGCTTTGGCGTGCTGGGCGTCGAGGTGTTGCCGGGCTGGTTGTCCACTTGTGTCGCGCTGAAGGTCAGCGCGGGAATTTGCAGCTCGCCGCTGTGTTGCGGGTAGATGCCGTAGCGCACCTCGATTACGCCGTGGCGCACGCCATTGATCAGTTTCTCGTAAGTGCGCGACTCGCCCAGTTGCTCAACGATGGCGTCTTGCAGGTGCAGCGGGGTCAGGTTGCTGTCGTCGTACAGCGCCACCGAGTGGTAAACGCGCAGGGTCAATATCGCCTGGGCTTGTACGTACACATTCGGCTGATCAAGGCTGGCTTCAATGAACACGGGGGCCAACTCGGAATCACTGGCGCTGCTCTGGGTCACCGTGAGGTTGATCGGCAAACTGTGATAATCGCCCACTTGCAGGGACGGAATGGTCACGGTGCCTGTCTGCTTGGGTTGCAGGGTGATGATCCAGCGCGTGGTGGCTTTGTTGTCATCGTTCAGCGTGGTCAGTTGGTTGACCTGACGCGTGCCGCGCACTTCAAACAGGGTATCCAGCGGCGCCAGATCGGGTTTGCCGAACAACGTGGCGTCATTGGTCTCAAGGGTCAGCTCGACGGTTTCACCGGAGTTGAGCTGATCGCGGTCAACACTGGCGACCAGTCCCAGCGCATGGGCGGGCACTGTCCAGCAACAGAGCAAAAAGAGTAAAACGCAGAAGCGATTCATTGCGGCGAGTCCTGATGTTGCTGCTGTTCGTACCAAAATTTTCGTCGTAGCAATTCACTGGGGTTGTCGGGAATCTGTCTGAGCCATTGCTCCAGCGCCTGGTGGTGTTCGTCATCCAGCACATCTGTGGTCGGGGCGGGTGGACGGGTGGTGGTTTGTTCTTCCGGTTCGTTGCCGGGCTCGTTGCCAGCCGGTGGCGGTTCAACGGCGTCGTCCGGGTTGGCATGGGCGGCCGGGTCGGTGGCCGCGCTGCTTTGATCATGCTGGCCGTTTTCGCCGGAGGTTGTGGCATTACTGCTGCTGACGGACGGATCGGTGTCGTCGGGTTCGGCGGGTTTTTCCGGAACTTTTTCCGGCGGCGGTGTGTCTTGTTCGCGTTTTTGCTCAAGCACTTGCTCGACCAGCGCTTTGTTCTGCGCGGCGACTTGCAGGTCGGGTTGCAACTCCAAAGCTTGCTCGTAGGCGTCAATCGCCGCCTCGAGTTCACCACTCATGGCCAATGCGTTACCGCGATTGTAGTGCGCGCTGGCACTGTTGACCTCGCCAAAGCGCTGAGCTGCCGCGCTGTAGTCGCCCGCCTGATACAGCGCCAGACCTTGCCACAATGGGTCTTTGAAGTGTTCGACGGCTTGTAACGGTTTTTTCTGCTCAAGCAGGCGCTGGCCTTGTTGGTCGGGGCGCAACCACAGATCGGTCAGGCTAAAGGCATAGCTGGGTTGAGGCAGCATAAACAGCAGCGGCAAGCACAACAGCCAGCCACGACGGCCCGCGCACGCGGCCAGCAGTAGCAGGGGCAGCAATAGCCAGTAGCCTTGGTCAGACCAGGTGTCCAGTCGCAGGGTCTGGCCGTCGTCGCGTAAATGTTGCGGGCCATCGAGCAAACCCAGGCCGCGCAGGTCGTTGTCATCCAGCTTTGCTTGTCGGTAACTGCCCCCTACGTCTTCGGCAAAGGCACGCAGGCTCGCGCTGTCGAGGCGTGGCAGGAGGATGGCGCCCTGGGCATCTTTCAGAAATTCGCCGTTTTCTTCGACCACTGGTGAGCCTTCGCGGGTGCCGACACCAAGTACCAACAGCGGCGGCGTGTGGCCGTCCAGTTCCTTGCGGATGCCAGCGCGCTCTTGCTCGCTAAGCGATGAAGTCACCAGCAGCAGGCGGCCTTCGCCCAGCGCACCTTGATCCAGCAGCTTGAGGGCTTTGTTGACGGCCAGATCGGCGCGATTGCCCGGTTGCGGCATGATCGATGGCTTGACCGCTTCGAGCAGGTTGCGGCTGGTGGCCATGTCATCGGACAGCGGTACCAGCGTATGGGCGCTCCCGGCGTAGACGATAATTGCCGTTTGCGCATCGCTGCGACTTTGCAGCAGGTCGTAGAGTTTGCGCCGTGCTTGTTCGAGGCGGTTGGGCTGGCTGTCGGTCGCGAGCATTTGCGGGGTCAGTTCAAGCATCACCACCAGCGGGTCGGCCGGTTTTTGCGCGGACTGTTCAACGCGTTCCCAGCTTGGTCCGAGCAAGGCAAACAGCGCCAGCAACCAGGCCAGGCCGAGGGCAATCCACGGCAGTTTGCTGTCGCGGCCATTACCGCCGCTGAGCAAGACGCGATGAAAGGCTTCGGGCAGGATCATCTGCCAGCGCCCGGCGCGTTTTTGCCGGTGCCAGAGTTTCCATAGCAGCCAGCACAGCAGCGGCAGTGCCAGCAGCCATTCGGGGCGAAACCAATGGGGCCAGAGCGCGCTCATCGGCGCCTCCGCAAGCGCAGGCGTTTGAGCCGCGAGCGCCAGTCAGGATTTTGAGGCAGAAAGTGTTCCTTGCTCAGTAAACGTTGCAGCGGATGGTTGGGCCATAGCTCGCGGATCACCAGCAGCACGCTGAGCAGCAGTGCACCAGCCAGAGGCCAGCTGTAAAGCGCCTGCGCCGGGCGTGCCTGAGTAGGCTGCTGGGCGACAGGTTCAAGTTGGTCGAGGGTGTCTTTGATGGCGGACAATTCGTTGCCGTCGCGGGCACGGAAGTAGCGGCCGCCGGTAATGCGGGCGATTTCTTCCATGGCCGGCTCGTCCAGGTCCACGCCCGGGTTAATGCTGAACAGACCCTTGGCGGTGTTTTCTTGCGGGTCGGAGCCAACCCCGATCGGGTAGATTCTGACGCCTTCTTCAGCCGCCAGGCGGGCCGCGGTCAAGGGATCGATCTGGCCGCCGTTGTTGGCGCCGTCGGTGACCAGGATCAGCACCCGGCTCTGCGCCGGACGTTGGCGCAGGCGCTTGACGGCCAGACCAATAGCGTCGCCGATGGCCGTGTTTTTACCGGCAATGCCGATGCGTGCTTCATCGAGCCAGGTGCGCACGGTGTGCCGATCGAAGGTCAGCGGGGCTTGTAGATACGCCTGGCTGCCAAACAGGATGAGGCCGACACGGTCGCCTTCACGGTGTTCAAGAAAGTCACCCAGCAGTTTTTTCACCGAGTCGAGGCGGCTGATGTCCTCGTTGTGCCAGTGCATGTCCGGGTAGTCCATGGAGCCCGAGACGTCCACGGCTACCAACAAATCGCGGCCGCTGGCGGCAATCGGCAGCGGTTCGCCGAGCCATTGCGGACGGGCAGCGGCGGTCAGCAATAACAACCACAGCAGCACATACGGAATTTGCTGACGCAGCGAGGGCAGGTTGGGTCGCGCCTTGCGCCGGGCCAGCTCTTCGAGATCGCCCAAAAAACTGACTTTAAGTGCGGGTTCGCCGCTGTCGGCAGCCGGCAGTACCAGGCGCATCACCCAGGGCAGTGGCAGTAAGGCGAATAGCCAGGGCCAGGCGAACTCAAACATGTTTGCGAATCCAGGTTTCAACCGCTTGATTGAGCCCGGCGATGGCCTTGTCGTCGAGTTTGCACTCTGGCTTGTACGCGCCTTCTACCAGCACCATCCAGCGGGTCAAACCGGCCGCCGGGCAGCGGTTATCAAGAAACGCCAACCATTTGCGGCCATTGAGCGTGTGGCTCTGGCTGTACGGGTAGTGGCTGCGGCACAGGCGTTTGAGCAGGCCGTTGAGTTGCTGCAGCCAGGCACCGGCAGGTGCGCCATCGTAAGGTTTGTTGAAGCGCGCCAGTTCTTCCAGGGCCGCCACGCGGACCGGGTCAAGGGGCTGTTCGGTGGTGGCCAATTGACGCTTGGCGGGCAGATAACGGCGCAACCACCACAAACCCCAGGCCAGAGCCGGAATCAGGAGCAGCAGCAACCACCAGCCCGGCGCCGGTGGCCACAGGCCAATCGCCGGCGGGGTGATGAGCGGTTGCAGGTGTTCGAGCTCGTTCATGACGATTTGCCAGGGCGTTTGGCGTTCAGGTATTCACGCAGTTGTTCGATCATTTCGCTTTGCGTGCTGAGGGGCATCAGCAGTACCCGCAGCTTTTGTGCGAGCAACTCCCAGCGAGCGATACGGGCTTCGGCCTGAGCACGGTAAGCCTGACGCAAATCATAGTTGAGCGTGTCCAGCTCCAGCTGTGCACCGCGCTCGGCAAAGCGCAGCAGCCCGGCGGCGGGCAGGGCGTGGTCCAGAGGGTCGGACAACGGCAGCAGGATCAAGTCGCAATGGCGTGATAACAGGCTCAGCTGCTGTTCGGCGGCGTCAGTCAGTGCCCGCTCATCACAAATCACCACCACCAGACTGCCGGGGCGCAGCACCTCGCGGGCGCGGATCAAGGCCATGCCCAGTGCGTCACGGTCTGACTGGACTTCGGTGTGCAGCGACTGATTTACCCGCACCAAGCGGTTGAGCAATTGCAGCAAGCTTTGCTTGCTGCGCCGTGGCTTGATTTCGTAATGCTCGTGGTCGCCAAACACAAGGCCGCCCACACGGTCGTTATGGCCCAGCGCGGCCCAGCCAATCAGGCTTGCGGCTTGAGCGGCGAGCACCGACTTGAACATCAACCCTGAACCGAAGAACAGCCGACGGCTTTGCTCGGCGAGGATGAAGATTGGCCGTTCGCGTTCCTCATGGAACATCTTGGTGTGCGGTTCCTGGGTGCGTGCTGTGACGCGCCAGTCAATGGTGCGAACATCGTCCCCGGCCTGATAAATCCGTACCTGATCGAAGTCGACCCCACGCCCGCGCAACTTGGAGTGGTGCAAGCCCACCAGCGGGCTGCGGTGGCCGGGGGTGGAGAACAACTGCACCTCGCGCACGCGATGGCGCATCTCGATCAGTTCGGTGAGGGTCACACGAATGCCGGGCTCGGCGGGCAGGAGGGCGGTCATCGTCAGGCAACGGCAACAACGTCAAGGATGCGTTGTACCACGCGGTCCTGGTCGATGCCAGCCGCCTCGGCTTCGAAAGACAAAATAATACGGTGGCGCAGCACGTCGAACAGCACGGCCTGGATGTCTTCCGGGCTGACGAAGTCGCGACCGGCAAGCCAGGCGTGTGCACGGGCGCAGCGGTCAAGGGCAATCGAGCCACGGGGGCTGGCGCCGTAGGCAATCCACTCGGCCATTTCCGGGTCGAATTTACCGGGCGTACGGGTCGCCATGACCAATTGCACCAGGTATTCCTCTACCGCATCGGCCATGTACAGGCCGAGGATTTCTTTGCGGGCGGCAAAAATGGCCTGTTGGCTGACCCGGCGTTCAGGCTTGGTTTCACCGTTGAGGGCTTCGCCACGGGCTTGTTGCAGGATACGGCGCTCTACGGCCGCGTCGGGGAAGCCAATTTTCACGTGCATCAGAAAACGGTCGAGCTGGGCTTCTGGCAGCGGGTAGGTGCCTTCCTGCTCGATGGGGTTTTGCGTGGCCATGACCAGAAACAGCGGTGACAGCTCGTAGGTGCTGCGTCCCACGCTGACTTGGCGCTCGGCCATTGCCTCAAGCAGGGCCGATTGCACTTTGGCCGGTGCCCGATTGATTTCGTCGGCCAGCACCAGATTGTGGAAGATCGGACCCTGCTGGAAGACAAAGCTGCCGGTTTCGGGGCGATAGATTTCAGTGCCGGTGATGTCGGCAGGCAACAGGTCGGGGGTGAACTGAATGCGATGGAACTGCGCTTCGATACCTTCCGCCAGCTCTTTGATGGCTTTGGTCTTGGCAAGGCCTGGCGCGCCTTCGACCAGCATATGGCCGTCAGCCAGCAGCGCGATCAACAAACGGTCAATGAGTTTTTCTTGACCGAGAATCTGCGTTGAAAGAAAGGTTCGCAGCGCCAGTAGCGCTTCACGATGTTCCATCGATGACTGTTCCTGAAAAGGACTGCAACGCCGTATAAATTACGCCGTTGCCGGGGGCGTTACTTTAATCCATTGCGAGGGTTTCGGACTAATCGCAGACGGGCTTTTTGTGCAAAAAAACCAAATCAGACGGGTTGTTGAGAATGGTGTTCATTTGGGTGGGGTTGTAGCCGCTGTCGAGGTACGAGGCTGCGATCGATTGCGCAGCGATCGTAAATCCTCAGACCTCGATTGGGCGGATAAACCCAGCGGCACATTTACGCCTGCTGCGCAGCCGATCGCAGCCTCGTGCCTCGTCAGCGGCTACAGGGTTTTGTGTGTTATGGCGCAAAGTGCTCAACCAGCAGCGCGGCAAAGGCGTCGCGTGCGGCATGCGTGCCGGTTTCGCTGTGCCAGAAAAACAGGTTGGGCATGGGCGCCAGTTCAGGGAAGCGGTAAGTGACAAGGTGTGCGCAGGCGCCAAACTGCTGAAGCATGCCTTCGGGTATCAGTGCCAAACCTGCGCCAGCACTGACACAACCAATGATGCTGCCCCAGTTGGCGTAGTCGATCTTGCTGACTTCCAGCCCGTGTTCCGCCACCCAGTTTTCCAGCGCCGCCCGGTAAGGGCAACCGGGAGGCCACATAAACACGGTATGTCGGTGCACGTCAGCCAGTTGCGCAAGCGGCGCCAGTTTGGGGCTCGCAATCAACACTAACTGTTCGTTATAAAGCATTGTTTTAGATAGTTTTGTTTGAGTAATTGAGCCGGCAACCATGGCCCCGTCGAGTCGGTGATGTTTAACGTCATCGAGCAGTTGTTTTGATTTGCCGGTGACCAGTTCCAAGGTGACCTGCGGGTAGCGCTGATGGTAGTCGGCCAGCAAGGGCGGCAGTCGACCGGTTGCACAGGACTCAATTGCACCAATACGCAGCTTGCCGGCAGGCACGGCCTGGGGCGCAACCGCGCGTTTGGCCTGATCGACCAGCGCCAGAATCTGCTCGCTGTAGCCTAAAAACACCTGCCCGGCTGCACTGATATGCAAGCCTCGACCTGCGCGGGTGAACAGTGCGGTGCCCAGTTCGCTTTCCAACTGCTTGATGCGGGTGGTGATGTTCGACGGGACGCAATGCAACTGTTCGGCGGCCAGCGCAATGCTGCCGCACTCTGCCACGGCCTTGACCATGCGCAACTGGCTCAGCTCCATTGTTCACTCCTGATGAATTCTGGGCTCTTTATATCTCACTTGTGGCCCCGCGTGAGCGCGATAAACACTGAACACCACTTCAATGGGTTCAGGATCACTAACGTGTCGTTACCTTTCAAACTGGCCATGGCCATGGCGGCTGTCGTGTTGTGTTGGGCCTATTCACCAATCGGCATCCATATCGGGCTGGAAAGCTACTCGCCGGGGCACCTGGCTTTGCTGCGATTTTTAATTGCATCGCTGTTTATGGCGTTGATCGCGTTGTTTATCGGCATTGGCGTGCCTCGGGTGCGGGATGTGCCCTGGTTGATGCTGTTGGGGTTGTTCGCCGTGGCGTTGCACCACATGGCGTTGAACATGGGCCAGCGTTGGGTCAGCCCCGGCGCATCCAGTGTGCTGGCGCAAACCGCGCCGTTATTCAGCACATTTATTGCGGCGGTGTGCCTCAAGGAGCGCGTCAGCGGCTGGCGCTGGTTGTGGGTCGCGGTTGGCTTGCTCGGGGTCGTGGTGGTGATCTGGGGCGATAAAGGCGTGGGTGAGTTCCACCCGCAGGGCCTGGTGCTGTTACTGGCGGCGTTGTCCTGGAGCATTTATTTTGTGCTGCAAAAGCACATTTCTACTCGCTACAGCCCTTTAACCATAGTCTGTTACATGGTCTGGGGCGGCACGCTGTTGCTCTGCGTGTACTGGCCCGGGCTGACGGACGAGGTGCTCAAGGCGCCGGTCCGGGTGAATGTGGCGGTGTTGATCCTTGGCTTGTTTCCCAGTGCGTTGGCGTACTTGTTATGGGGCTTTGTACTGAATCACACCCAAGTCAGCCGTTCGGTCAGCGTGATGTACCTGATCCCGCCCGTCGCCATGGCGTTGGCGGCGGGTGTGTTGGGCGGTGAAGTTTCAGTTGGAGTGATTGCCGGGGCGGCTATAGTGCTGGGGAGCGTGATCGCGATGAGTCGCGAACCTCAGTCCAGGCGATAAAAATCCCGGGCATTTTGCCACAGTGCCTTTTGCGCCCCGGTTTCACCCAAAGCATTAACTACAATGTCTATATCATTGTTTTCAAAGGTTCTTGGTGCGCGGGTTGACGGTAAATCAGTGCCGAACATCAAGGCGTTCGGGTTGGCCGCGTGAATGTCGTTAAGCACCTGGGGCACGTCGAAATCAACTCGGCCAAAACCGCAGGCCTTGATGCGCACCCCGTGCTCGGCAAGGCGCAGCAAAGCCGGCAAACCTTCGTGGCTCAGCCCCAGGTGGTCGATGCTCAGCGCTGGCAATCGCAGCAAACGCTCGTACAACGGCGCCAGTTCACGTGAGTCGATGTACAGCTCTGAATGCCAGCCCACGCAGTCGTAGACGCGCTTGGCCAGTGATTCGAGCTGGTCGAGTTGCTCTGAGCCGCCGCGCTTGAGGTTGAAGCGCAGGGCGCGAACGCCGTGCTGGTTCAATGCTTCAAGCTCGGCGTCGGTGACGCTGGCGGGCAGTTGGGTGACGCCGACAAAGCCTGCGCCCAGGCGTTTGAGCGCGGCGATCAGGTAGGTTTGATCAAAGCCCTGGAACGAGCCTGAAACCACCGCGCCCCCGACGACGCCCAGATCGCGGGTACGCGCGAGGTAATCATCAACGCTGAAAAAGTCTGGCACGTAGCCGTTATTGGGAATCAGCGGGTAAGCCTTGTCGATGATGTGGCAGTGGGCATCGAAGAGTTGGCGCATGGCGGTCATACCTGTCGGTGTGCGGGTTCGGGCTGTGGCGGGTCAGTTCAATTCGCTGATGTAGGTGCCAATGCCATCGAGAATGTTTTTCAGGGTTTGCTCGATCTCGGCCAGTTCATCGGCATCGGCGCTATGGAGGATTTCCAGGTGGTCGCTGCCGTTCAGCACGTCGGCATCGCCGGGTGCCACTTCGATCAGCAGGCGCG
The DNA here is from genome assembly GCF_040310285.1 of Pseudomonas sp. HY2-MNA-CIBAN-0224. NCBI lineage: Bacteria > Pseudomonadati > Pseudomonadota > Gammaproteobacteria > Pseudomonadales > Pseudomonadaceae > Pseudomonas > Pseudomonas sp. HY2-MNA-CIBAN-0224. Next base: position 172,210 of record NZ_JBEOPQ010000001.1, read on the forward strand.
TCGGGCTGAGTGTGACCTTTACCCCATCGAGGCTGGAAGGCTCATCATCCAGAGTGATTTCCAATTCGTCCTCGTCCGGGTAGCGCGACATCAGAAACATTTCGCCCTTGTCGCTGTGGCAGCACAGCATGGCCATGTTGTCTTCTTCGTCGTCACACGGGTTGGCCATGAGCAGGGCGGTGGTCATTTGCATGGTGGGGAATTCCTGGCGCTGAGCGCATCTAATCACTGAACAAGCGGCGATTTTGCCAGCCCGCGCGTTTTTATGCTGGCTCAATCTGGGTAGGTGGCTGATGGCCTGTTATTTCGTGTCAGATATTTCTGATACTGCCGACAGAAATTAAGGCGTTTTTATGAAGTTTTATGAGTCTCCACTGCTAGGGTTGTTGCTGTACGGGTCACAAGATTGCCGCCCCATGACCGAATATGTCGCCGCACCGCAAGCAGGCCGGGCGATGCAGTCGTTAAGCTGCGTTGTTGATGGTTATCGCTAAACATGCAGCCTGTGGACCTGGCAGTCGTTTTTACCGATAAGCATCCCGGAATAATGTTGTGACCTCAGGGTTTCAGCCAGCTTCACCTCCCTGTCACGTTGTGTTCTTGAAGGTTGAGCACAGTAGTGACAGGTCCCCCAAGCGGGAATAGCACGCGACGCTTCTCTCAATAACAAGCCCAAGCGGAGTACCACAGATGGCGTTCTTCACCGCAGCCAGCAAAGCCGACTTCCAGCATCAACTGCAATCTGCACTGGCCCAGCACGTCAGTGAGCAGGCTCTGCCACAAGTAGCCCTGTTTGCTGAGCAATTCTTCGGCATCATTTCACTGGACGAACTCACCCAACGGCGTATGTCCGATCTCGCCGGCTGCACACTGTCGGCCTGGCGGTTGCTGGAGCGCTTTGACCCGGACCAGCCGCAAGTGCGGGTGTTCAACCCCGATTACGAGCGTCATGGCTGGCAATCAACCCACACTGCGGTTGAAGTGCTGCACCACGATTTGCCGTTCTTGGTGGACTCGGTGCGTACCGAGCTGAACCGCCGTGGTTACAGCATCCACACCCTGCAAACCACCGTATTGAGCGTGCGTCGCGGCAGCAAGGGCGAGCTGCTGGAAATCCTGCCCAAAGGCACTACCGGTGAAGGCATCGCGCAAGAGTCGTTGATGTACCTGGAGATTGACCGCTGCTCGAACGCCGCTGAATTGAATGTACTGAGCAAGGAGCTGGAGCAGGTTCTGGGTGAAGTGCGGATCGCCGTGGCTGACTTTGAGCCGATGAAGGCCAAGGTCAGGGAACTGCTGGCCAGTGTCGACAACTGCCCGTACGCGGTGGATGCGGGTGAAAAAGCCGAGATCAAGAGCTTTCTGGAGTGGCTGCTGGGCAACCATTTCACCTTCCTGGGCTATGAAGAGTTTGTGGTACGTGACGAGGCAGACGGCGGCCATATCGAATATGACCCGCAGTCGTTCCTCGGCCTGACCAAGCTGCTGCGTGTCGGCTTGACCGCTGAAGACCTGCGTATCGAAGATTATGCGGTGAGTTACCTGCGGGAACCGACCCTGCTGTCGTTCACCAAGGCTGCTCACCCGAGCCGTGTGCACCGCCCGGCGTACCCGGATTACGTGTCGATCCGCCAGATCGACGCGGATGGCAAAGTGATCAAGGAATGCCGCTTTATGGGCTTGTACACCTCGTCGGTGTATGGCGAAAGCGTGCGAGTGATTCCTTATATCCGTCGCAAAGTGGACGAGATCGAGCGCCGCTCGGGCTTCCAGGCCAAGGCCCACTTGGGCAAAGAGTTGGCGCAGGTGCTGGAAGTCCTGCCCCGTGATGATTTGTTCCAGACCCCGGTGGATGAGCTGTTCAGCACCGTGATGTCGATTGTGCAAATCCAGGAGCGCAACAAGATCCGCGTGTTCCTGCGCAAAGACCCGTATGGGCGTTTCTGCTACTGCCTGGCCTACGTGCCGCGTGACGTGTACTCCACCGAAGTGCGACAGAAGATTCAGCAAGTGCTGATGGACCGTCTGCAAGCGTCGGACTGCGAGTTCTGGACCTTCTTCTCGGAGTCCGTGCTGGCGCGGGTTCAGCTGATTCTGCGGGTTGATCCGAAAAACCGCATCGACATTGACCCGCTGTTGCTGGAAAAAGAAGTGGTTCAGGCGTGCCGCAGCTGGAACGACGACTACGCCAGCCTGGTGGTTGAAAGCTTCGGTGAGGCGAATGGCACCAAGGTGCTGGCAGACTTCCCGAAAGGCTTCCCGGCAGGTTACCGCGAGCGCTTTGCCGCGCACTCGGCGGTGGTGGACATGCAGCATTTGTCCAATTTGAGCGAAAAGAAACCGCTGGTGATGAGTTTCTACCAGCCGCTGGGCCAAAGCGCCGGGCAGGAACTGCATTGCAAGCTGTACCACGCCGACACGCCGCTGGCGTTGTCTGACGTATTGCCGATTCTGGAAAACCTTGGCCTGCGCGTATTGGGTGAGTTCCCGTACCGCCTGCGTCACGCCAACGGTCGTGAGTTCTGGATCCATGACTTTGCCTTTACTGCTGGCGAAGGCTTGAACCTGGATATCCAGCAGCTCAACGACACGCTGCAAGATGCCTTCGTGCATATCGTCCAAGGCGATGCCGAGAACGATGCGTTCAACCGTCTGGTACTGACGGCCGGTTTGCCGTGGCGTGATGTGGCGTTGCTGCGGGCTTATGCGCGTTACCTGAAGCAGATCCGCCTGGGCTTCGATCTGGGCTACATCGCCAGCACCCTGAATAACCACACCGACATCGCTCGCGAATTGACCCGGTTGTTCAAAACCCGCTTCTATCTGGCGCGCAAGCTGACCGCCGAAGACCTGGAAGACAAGCAACAGCGTCTGGAGCAGGCGATTCTGACCGCACTGGACGACGTTCAGGTGCTCAACGAAGACCGCATCCTGCGACGTTATCTGGACCTGATCAAAGCCACCCTGCGAACCAACTTCTACCAGCCGGATGCTCATGGCCAGAACCGTTCGTATTTCAGCTTCAAGTTCAATCCGCACCTGATTCCAGAATTGCCCAAGCCGGTGCCGAAGTTTGAAATTTTTGTCTATTCGCCTCGGGTTGAAGGCGTTCACTTGCGTTTCGGCAACGTAGCACGTGGTGGCTTGCGTTGGTCGGACCGTGAAGAAGACTTCCGTACTGAAGTGCTGGGCCTGGTAAAAGCCCAACAAGTGAAGAACTCGGTGATTGTACCGGTGGGGGCCAAGGGCGGTTTTGTCCCGCGTCGTCTGCCATTGGGCGGTAGCCGTGATGAAGTACAGGCCGAAGCCATCGCTTGCTACCGCATCTTCATCTCCGGCCTGCTGGACATCACTGACAACCTCAAGGACGGCGCGCTGGTGCCGCCATTGAACGTCGTGCGTCATGACGACGATGACCCGTACCTGGTGGTCGCGGCGGACAAAGGCACGGCAACTTTCTCGGACATTGCCAACGGCATTGCCATTGACTACGGCTTCTGGCTGGGTGACGCCTTTGCATCGGGCGGCTCGGCCGGTTATGACCACAAGAAAATGGGCATCACCGCCCGTGGTGCCTGGGTGGGCGTGCAGCGTCACTTCAGAGAGCGCGGGATCAACGTTCAGCAAGACAGCATCAGCGTGGTGGGCGTCGGCGACATGGCCGGTGACGTGTTTGGTAATGGCTTGTTGATGTCTGACAAATTGCAACTGGTCGCGGCCTTCAACCACCTGCACATCTTTATCGACCCTAATCCTGGGCCGGCCAACAGCTTTGCCGAACGTCAGCGTTTGTTTGATTTGCCGCGTTCGGCCTGGTCGGACTACGACACCAGCATCATGTCAGCGGGCGGCGGGATCTTCTCCCGTAGCGCGAAAAGCATCGCCATCTCGCCTGAAATGAAAGAGCGCTTTGCGATCACTGCCGACAAACTGACCCCGACCGAGCTGCTCAATGCCCTGCTTAAGGCCCCGGTAGATCTGTTGTGGAACGGCGGTATCGGTACTTACGTCAAGGCCAGCACGGAAAGCCATGCCGATGTGGGTGACAAGGCCAACGATGCGTTGCGCGTCAATGGCAACGAGTTGCGCTGCAAGGTGGTGGGCGAGGGCGGTAACCTCGGCATGACCCAGCTGGGCCGTGTGGAGTTTGGCCTGAACGGCGGTGGCTCGAACACAGACTTTATCGACAATGCCGGCGGCGTGGACTGCTCTGACCACGAAGTGAATATCAAGATCCTGCTCAATGAAGTGGTGCAGGCAGGCGATATGACCGAGAAGCAGCGCAACCAGTTGCTCGGCAGCATGACTGACGAAGTGAGTGCGCTGGTCTTGGGCAACAACTATAAGCAGACGCAGGCCATTTCTCTGGCAGCACGTCGTGCCTATGAGCGCATTGCTGAATACAAACGCCTGATGAACGACCTGGAAGCCCGTGGCAAGCTGGACCGCGCCATTGAGTTCCTGCCATCAGAAGAGCAGCTCAACGAGCGCGTGGCTGCAGGTCATGGGCTGACACGCCCTGAACTGTCGGTCTTGATCTCGTACAGCAAGATCGACCTCAAAGAGGCGTTGCTCAACTCCCAAGTGCCGGATGACGACTACCTGACCCGCGACATGGAAACGGCGTTCCCGCCGATGCTGGTCAACAAGTTTGCCGCAGCGATGCGCCGTCACCGCTTGAAGCGCGAGATTGTCAGCACGCAGATCGCCAACGACCTGGTCAACCACATGGGCATCACCTTTGTGGAGCGTCTGAAAGAGTCGACCGGCATGAGTGCGGCCAATGTGGCCGGGGCTTATGTCATCGTGCGTGACATTTTCCACCTCCCGCACTGGTTCCGTCAGATCGAAGCGCTGGACTATCAAGTGCCGGCCGAAATTCAGCTGGCATTGATGGACGAACTGATGCGCCTGGGCCGTCGTGCCACGCGCTGGTTCTTGCGCAGCCGTCGTAACGAGCTGGACGCAGCGCGCGATGTTGCGCACTTTGGTCCGCATCTGGCCGCGCTGGGCCTCAAGCTCAACGAACTGCTGGAAGGCCCGACCCGCGAAGGCTGGGAGACCCGTTATCAAGCGTACGTTGATGCGGGCGTGCCGGAATTGCTGTCGCGCATGGTAGCAGGCACCACGCACCTGTATACCTTGCTGCCGATCATCGAGGCGTCTGACGTCACCGGTCAGAACGCCGCGGATGTGGCCAAGGCATACTTTGCTGTGGGCAGCGCACTGGACCTGACCTGGTACTTGCAGCAGATCAGCAACTTGCCGGTGGAAAACAACTGGCAAGCGCTGGCCCGCGAGGCCTTCCGTGACGACATTGACTGGCAGCAGCGCGCAATCACCGTGTCGGTGCTGCAGATGGCTGATGCCCCGGTTGAAATCGAAGCACGTGTAGCTTTGTGGCTTGAGCAGAACCAGTCAATGGTTGAGCGCTGGCGTTCGATGCTAGTCGACCTGCGTGCCGCAACCGGTAACGACTACGCGATGTATGCCGTGGCCAACCGTGAGCTGCTGGACCTGGCGTTGAGCGGTCAAACAGGGCTCTGACAGCCTGAGCAGTAAAACAAAGCCCCGGCTCAGTTGAACTGAGCCGGGGCTTTTTTGTTTCTGGGATTCGCCGGGGCGTTAGATGCCCATGCTGCCCAAGGTCTGCACGATGTTGCGCAGAGTGACCGCCAGTGAGGGATGTTCAACTTCAAAACGCTCAACAGCGAGATTGACGTTGTCAGCCAGGCTGCTGTCGTTGGTGGCTTTTTCCAGAGCAATCTCGGCTTCAATCTGCTTGGCCAGATCGTTTAGATGCTCACGTTGTTCTTCATTGAGCGGTGGATTCTGGTCCAGTTGCTCGCGCAAGGTATTGAGTTGTTCTTGCAGTTCGCGGGCAGGCATAGCATTCATCCTTTATTGATAGGCACTGTTGTAGACCTTCGAGGAGCGCAAAAGATCAACAAGCGGGCGTCTAGATTAATCCAGTCGCGCTTAGAGTGCATGATCTGTCTCAAAATTGCAGTTGGTTGACGCCTCTGGATTAAACGGGGATCAACGCTTCTGCCTCGATCTCGATAAGCCATTCGGGCAGCGACAACCCGCTGACGATAATCCAGGAGGAGGGCGGCGGGTTATTCGGGAAGCGGTTGCGCAGCGCGCTGGCGATGGGCTCTTGCTGATCACGGGCGGACTCAACGATGAAGAGTCGCAGCATGATGACATGCGACAAGTTGCCACGGGCATGGGCGAGGATTGACTCGATGTTGTCCAGCGCCTTTTCGGTCTGCTCAGTAATCCCCGGGCCGACAGTGTTTTCATTGACGTCCACCCCGACCTGGCCGGATAGCAGAATCCGTCGTCCATCGCGTACTTCGATGGCTTGGCTGAAGCCGTACTGCAGGGAGTTGAAAACAGTTGGTGGGTTATAAACGCGTCTGTTCATAGCGTTTGTCGGTCCTTGGCAAAGTGTTAGAGCGGCAAGTCTGCAATTTAATGGTCGAAGGTGCAGTTGCAGCCTTGTAACCGGGCGTTTCTTCGGCGTGCAGCGTTTATGTAAGTCGTCCTGCCAACCTTGTGTGGCATATGTTGCGTAGCTTGGGGGCTGCCAAAAATGCAATTGCCGTTATACTCATCGCCTGACCCCAGGGCGTAGCGCCCAAGTGATACGTATTCTCAAGGAGTTTTGCTATGCGCTGGACCAAGCGTCTTGCTCAAATTGGCCTGTGTGCCACTGTGTCAATGGCACCGTTTGCTGCCAATGCGGCCACCGAGGCTGACCCGTGGGAAGGCTTCAACCGCGCCATTTTCACGTTTAACGACACGCTTGATACCTATGCCTTGAAGCCGATTGCTCAGGGTTATCAGTTCATCACGCCACAGTTTCTGCAAGACGGCATTCACAACATGTACCGAAACATCGGCGATGTGCGCAACCTGGCCAACGACGTGTTGCAAGGCAAACCTCACGCCGCAGCTGTCGACACCTCGCGCATGTTGATGAACACCATTTTTGGTATCGGCGGCTTCTTTGATGTGGGCACTAAAATGGGCCTGCAACGCAACGACGAAGACTTCGGTCAGACGCTGGGCCGTTGGGGCCTGCCAAGCGGTCCTTATCTGGTCTTGCCGCTGCTGGGCCCAAGCACCGTACGTGACGCAGCCGGTATCTACCCGGACTCCTTTACTAAGCCATACCGCTACATGAACGATATTCCGGCGCGCAACATGGCGATCGGCATGGATGTGATCGATGCACGTGCCAGCCTGTTGTCGGCAGAAAAACTGATCACCGGTGACAAGTACGTCTTTATTCGTAACGCGTACCTGCAAAACCGTGAGTTCAGAATCAAAGACGGCGAGATTGAAGACGACTTTTAAGTCATTCATCCTGCCCACAAAAAACGGCCTTTATGGCCGTTTTTTGCATCGTTGTTCATGAAAAAAATGCATCTTTAAGGGCGTTTAAACCAAGGTTTTAGTTGCCGTTTACGATGTTCTTATAACCCGAGGGAATTTAACCGGGTGAACACGTCAAGCCGCTATCGGCCTGAGCTTGAAACCCCCCGCAGATGGGAGTACCGTCTGCGCCTTACACGAGCACCTTTTGTAGGAATGATTAAAACAATCGTTCTGGTGAGGGATGTTCAAAAGCCTATTCAGTCGTTGGGCCCGATGTGTTCGAGCCCTGACGCAAACCTAATTCTGGCGCCGTTTGCCCACATGCAAAAAACCAGTGCCACGCTGCTGATCATTGATGACGACGAAGTCGTGCGTGCCAGTTTGGCAGCCTATTTGGAAGACAGCGGCTTCAGCGTCCTGCAGGCCAGCAATGGCGTGCAAGGTCTCAAGGTGTTCGAGCAAGAGCAGCCGGACTTAGTGATCTGCGATCTGCGCATGCCGCAAATGAGCGGGCTGGAGTTGATTCGCCAGGTCGCCCAGCGCTCGGCACAGACCCCGGTGATCGTGATCTCGGGCGCCGGTGTGATGAGTGATGTGGTCGAAGCGCTGCGTCTGGGGGCCGCCGACTATCTGATCAAGCCGCTTGAAGATCTGGCGGTGCTGGAGCACTCCGTGCATCGTGCGCTGGATCGCGCCCGGTTACTGCATGAGAACCAGCGCTACCGCGAGAAGCTGGAATCAGCCAACCGCGAGCTTGAAGCCAGCCTGCATCTGCTGCAGGAAGACCAGAACGCCGGGCGGCAGGTGCAGATGAACATGCTGCCTACCAGCCCCTGGTCGCTCGACGGGTTCGACTTTGCGCACCAAATTATTCCGTCGTTGTATTTGTCGGGTGATTTCGTCGACTACTTCAAGGTTGATGAGCGTCGGATAGCGTTTTACCTGGCAGATGTTTCTGGCCACGGAGCGTCTTCAGCGTTCGTGACCGTGTTGCTCAAGTTCATGACCACTCGCTTGCTATTTGAATCCAAGCGCAATGGCACTTTGCCTGAGTTCAAGCCGTCCGAAGTGCTCGCGCACATCAACCGTGGCTTGATCAACTGCAAGCTGGGCAAGCATGTGACCATGGTCGGCGGTGTGATTGACCAAGAGACTGGCCTGCTGACCTACAGCATCGGTGGGCACCTGCCATTGCCGGTGCTGTACACCCCGGACAGCGTGACTTATCTGGAAGGGCGAGGGTTGCCGGTCGGCCTGTTCAACGAAGCGACCTACGAAGATCAAGTGCTGAAATTGCCCGAGACATTCAGCCTGACGTTGATGTCTGACGGAATTTTGGACCTTTTGGCCGAGCCTACACTCAAAGAGAAAGAAGCTGCTCTACCTCAGTTGGTAAAAGCAGCGGGTGGCAGCCTGGATGGTCTGCGCCAGGTTTTTGGATTAGCTACGCTAGGGGAGATGCCGGATGATATCGCCCTGATGGTGTTAAGCAGGAATCTTACATGAGTACCGGTAGAATTCAGTTCGCCGAACAGGACGGCACCTTCGTCCTGAAGTTTGTCGGTGAAGTGCGTCTGACACTGTGTTCAGCACTGGATGCGACAATCGAAAGGATCTTCACGGCGCGCAACTTTACGGCCATCGTGATCGACCTCACAGAGACTCGCAGTATCGACAGCACCACATTGGGCTTGCTGGCGAAACTGTCGATTTTGTCGCGCCAAAAAATAGGCCTGTTGCCGACGGTCGTGACCACCCACGAAGACATCACCCGACTGTTGCAGTCGATGGGCTTCGATCAGGTCTTCAACATCATCAACAGACCAATACCTTGCCCTGAGTGCCTCACAGACTTGCCGTCGCAAGACGAGACTGAAGACGTGGTTCGGGTCAAGGTGCTTGAAGCGCACAAAATTCTGATGGGCCTCAATGACTCCAACCGTGAAGCTTTTCATGATCTGGTGAACGCGCTCGAGCGCCATTGATCCATGGCGCACAAAAAAGGGGCCGTCCTGAACAGGAACGGCCCCTTTTGCTTGCCCGGTTTTTAGCGGCCTTCCAGCAGCTCGGCGGCTTGATCCAGCAGCGCCAGCGGATCCTTGGCTTTATGGATATCCGCCGACAGCAACTGACGGAAGCGTCGCGCGCCAGGGAAGCCTTGACCCAAGCCCAGAATATGCCGCGTGATGTGATGCATCGAACCACCTGCGGCTATGTGCGCAGCGATATACGGCCTTAGCTGCTCCAGCACCTGCGCACGGGTGATAACCGGCTCTGTGCTGCCAAACAACTGCTGATCGACCTCCGCCAGCAGATACGAGTTGTGATACGCCTCACGGCCCAGCATCACACCATCAAACACCTGCAAATGCGCGTGGCACTCCTCCAGCGTCTTGATACCGCCGTTAAGGACAATCTCCAGTTCCGGGAAATCAGCCTTCAACTGAGCCACAACGTCATAGCGCAGTGGCGGGATATCACGGTTTTCTTTCGGTGAAAGCCCTTCCAGAATCGCGATACGCGCATGCACCGTAAAGCTTTCGCAACCGGCATCACGCACCGTGCCGACAAAATCGCACAACTGCGCGTAGCTATCGCGGCCATTGATCCCGATCCGATGCTTGACCGTCACCGGAATCGACACCGCATCGCGCATCGCCTTCACACACTCGGCGACCAGCGCCGGATGAGCCATCAAACACGCGCCAATCATATTGTTCTGCACCCGATCACTCGGGCAGCCGACATTCAGATTAACCTCGTCATAACCCGCCGCCTGCGCCAAACGCGCACACGCCGCCAAATCCGCAGGCGTACTGCCGCCCAACTGCAACGCCAACGGGTGCTCAGTATCGTCATGCCGCAAAAACCGCTCGGCATCACCGTGCAGCAAAGCACCGGTGGTCACCATCTCAGTGTACAACAGCGCGTGTTTGGACATCAGCCGCAGGAAGAATCTGCAATGGCGGTCAGTCCAGTCCATCATGGGCGCAACAGAAAACCTCCTAACTACCGGATCTACTGGGCGGGCTAGGTTTTCTGTGGGTTCTGTGTGCATTCGGGTAACTCTCATTCACTACTGTTTACCACCGTTTTTGCTTATTTTTGATATGGTGTTGCTGAAATTCAGCAAACTCATTCAGGCGTTCAGCAAAAAATGGGCTCTATAACCGTTCGCAAGCGCAAGGACGGGTCTGTCGCTTACAACGCGCAGGTCCGGATCATGCAAAAGGGCGTCACAGTTTATCAGGAAAGCCAGACCTTCGACCGTAAGGCGTCCGCGCTCGCCTGGATCAAACGTGTCGAAACAGAAATGGCTGCTCCTGGAGCAATAATCAAAGCCAATCGTTCAGGGGTAACGGTCAAGGAAATGATTGACCGCTATCTTCTTGAATACGAGAAGCTCAGGCCCTTGGGTAAAACGAAGCGAGCCACGCTGAAGGCGATTGGTGAAACCTGGCTTGGCAAGCTGGAAGACAAAGAGATAACCAGCCAAAAGCTGGTTGAGTACGCGAACGGTCGAATGAAGGATGATGGAATCCAGGCTCAGACTGTTGGTAATGACTTGGCTCACTTTGGTGCGGTCCTTTCGGTAGCCCGGCCAGCCTGGGGATATGACATTGACCCGATGGCCATGCCCGACGCACGCAAAGTCTTGAGAAAGATGGGTGCGGTCACCCGCAGCAAGGAAAGGAATCGTCGGCCAACCCTAGAGGAGTTGGACAAGCTGTTTGAGTATTTCAGCCAAATGCGCGACAGGCGCAGACAAGAAATAGATATGGTGCGTGTCGTCGCGTTTGCCCTTTTCTCTACGCGACGACAGGAAGAGATAACCCGCATCAAATGGGCCGACATTGACGAGGATCGAAAGATGGTCCTCATTACGGACATGAAAAACCCGGGCCAGAAATACGGAAATGACATTTGGTGCCTTGTGCCTGATGAGGCGTGGCGCATCATGAAGTCGATGCCTAAAGTCGCAGATGATGTTTTCCCGTACAACTCGCGCTCAGTATCTGCCGCATTCACGCGTGCCTGCCGCTTTCTTGAAGTTGAAGACTTACACTTTCATGACCTGCGTCACGACGGGGTGAGTCGGCTTTTTGAGGTGGGCTGGGATATCCCGAAAGTAGCCTCTGTGTCCGGGCACCGGGATTGGAACTCAATGCGTCGATACACGCATTTAAAAGGGGATGGCGACCCGTATAAAGATTGGCCTTGGCTGGAGAGGATAATTGCGGGCCCCATTATCGAGGCCCAGAAGCGAATTAAGAAACGCGACGAAAGCTAGAGCCACGCATCAGTTTGTCGTGCTCTGTGCGGGCGCGTGAATGCTGCGCATCTATATAAGCTGCAAGGTCTTTGAGGTGAACTCCTCTTGCAGACTTTTGGCTGCGCTCCATCGGGACGAGCGGCAGGTCGATTTGGCCGGCCGCGACTTTCATCTTCATTTTTTCAGGCGTCAAATGGCTAAAGTAATCGGCGCATACCCGCTCAAGCGGGATGATGGCTTGGCCGCCGTACTGTGCCAGGAGCAGAAATTCAGTATTCATTGACATGTCTCCGTGCGGCCGCGCTGGGCGGCAGAGGGTGGTTAATCCCAGTCGTGACTGAGCGCGGGGTTAATTGGCGGAATGCTTTGCAGGGATGCGAGATCGAGCAGCGTGAAGTGCCCGTCCATCCAACCGGCTGTGTCGATGTGATAAACGTTTCCGAGTACGGTCGGCTGTCGCAGCGGTGTATGACCAACAACCAGTGCACGAAGCCCTGACACGCCGGAAGCGTCAGCATCCTGAATCCTGCTGCGCGACCACATGCAAGTGTTCTGAACCTGCTTCAGGCGCTTATTGCTTTCCGGGGCTTCAAGCTCGGCGCGCAACTGATCCCATGATGGGAATGGGCAGTCCGCATGAATGATGCCGATCAGGCCGTCAGCCGTCTCGACCTCGATTGCGATCGGTAGGTCTTGGAACATAACCTGGTAGTTCTGCTGCTCGGTCAGTGGAAGCCCTACGAACCACGAACCCCCGTTGTGCATCCAGTTACCAATGTCGCAGGTATCAAACCGGCAGACGTAATCGTCATGATTGCCCCGCACCGGGTGAAACCACGGCTTGTTTAGCCACTTAATGACGTCTTCGCACTCCGGCCCGCGATCGACCAGATCGCCGACACTGAAAAGACGGTCAACAGCAGGGTTAAATCCAGCCGCATCAAGCGCGGCCTGTAACCGAGTGAAGTGGCCGTGGATGTCGCCAACCGCGAAATCCCGGCCGGGAGTGTTTGCGGCGAAGCGCTTAATGAGCGACACCTCAATAGTTTCGAGCATACGAAATCCTTGCCCGCCGGTCACCGGCAGGCTGGTTGAGTTGTAAAGCTTGGGTTTACAGCTGACGGCGAAGCGCAGACCGCAACTTGTCTGCAAGGCGGTCAATTCTTGCCAGACCGATCTCTCCGTGCATCTTGCTGCGCGAGCATTGAGGTGAGGTTGTATGGGCATGCAGCAGCGAACGGCACTCACACAAGGCTTCAAGTGATGCTTTCAGTAATTCCTCCGCTTCGGCCGCCCGCTTATCTTTCTCGGCCAGGAGCTGTTTTAGGCTTTTGATTTCACCTTCTTGTTCAAGCAGAGCCCGGAATTTAAGGTCTTCATTTTTTAAAAGAGCCAGTTCTTTTCGCAGCGCAGCCTCAATACCTTGAAGCTTTTCAAGTGCAGTGTTGAACGTGTTTGCGTCGTCTTCTCGGTCAGCTCTTAACTGAGTCTCGCGCGCCAGTGCGGCGTCGTAATCTGACTCACGAACACAGCGTATATTTTGCGCCTCATGGCACCAAAACCGCTTAGCCTCACTCATGACTTCTCCCGTGCGCGCCGCTCGGCCGCTTCGGCCTGGCGCAACTTGCTGCATTTGGTGTGGTTGCCGTGGGCGCGTGACTTGTTGCACTGGTCGCACATGACATTCAGGTCAAGCGGCCGCATGGGCGCACCGCGTAACCGGACGGTTCGGCGTAGAGTGATCATGACTCGCCTCGCTTCATGAACGTTATCCAGTGTGTTTTCTCGCGCTTGCCAGACTTGTGACCAAACAGGGGCGTCTGATCAGTCAGGGCCAATATTTCGCTGACCTTCACCTGGGTTTCATTCCATTTGAAGATCAGCACACCATCGGTGGCCAACACGCGAAAGCACTCGGCAAAGCCCTTACTCAAGTCATCCCGCCAGTCACTGGTCAGGATTCCGTACTTGGCCCGCAGCCAGCTATCAAGCCCGGCGCGGGTCAAGTGGGGCGGATCGAACACCACCAGCTTGAAAGCGCCATCCTCGAAAGGCAGGTTGCGGAAATCCATGATCACATTGGGCTCAACGTTCAAAGCCCGGCCATCACAGAGCACGTGCTGCTCGTCGCGGATATCGCCAAACAAGGTGCGCTGGTCGCCTTTGTCGAACCAGAACATGCGGCTGCCACAGCAGGGGTCGAGGATTTTGGTTGCAGCAGTCATGGCGTCACCAAATCTTCAGAAACCTCAAAGAAGTTGAGCCGCCCCTTAAGGGGTGTGAACGGCAACGGCTTTGGGTCAATCAGCAGAAACGCCTTCTCACCCATATACCAGGGCGACACGCTGGAGTCGCGGCTATCGGCCAGAAATACAGAGCCGATGACTCCTCCGCACCAGTCGCGCTTCAATTCTGCGAAGCCTGGAGGCAGAGGAAGTCCGTTTGCTTTGCAGAAGTTGTAGGCTTCGGCATATTCGTAACCAGTCATGCCTTTGGCGGCGTGCACGAGAAAGCGGCCACGATGCTTGGTGTGCCACGACCGGTTTTCAATGTCCTTGCCGCCATGAATGACCAGCCAGGCCCAAGGCTGCCGAATTGATAGAGCCTTCACGGTGTCACCTCCCGTCGAGCCCACCAGCAGACCGGGCCGTCGTCAGCGTCGTGAATGGCCAGGCAGAACCAGCCGTCGCCATCAGGACGATCAGGCTCCCAGTAGCTACAGTCCGGGTCGCCGGCTTCAAAATAACGATCAGCAATTGCTTGATCCGCGTATTCGATGCTGACCATGGCCACCTCTAACGCCTGCTCGGCAACCCAGGCTTTCACCTTTTCTCCGTCGCCCTCGTCAAAGTTGGGCATGTCGGGGTGAGCAAACATGCCGTTTTCGTCGCGCACGATAGGGGCCGGCTGGATCAATTTGATTTCTTCAGGCATGACTAATCCTTGGCCGCTATAGCGGCTGGCTTTGAATTGGGAGGGGGAGTCTTAAGCTTAAGTGGACGTGCTTACAAAGATGGATTACAAGCTAAGGTCTACTGATCTTTGATCAGACTGAGGTTATTGGGTATGTCGCTCCTAAAAAAGATCTCGCTGATCCATCTGTACCGAGGTTACGTAGTCCACATGGTTTTTTATTGGGCTAAGACCAGCGATATAGCGCCTTCATATGTGCATATTGTTGAGGACAGAAAAATCAAAAGTTCCGATGACTATGCGGTGCGGCTAACTGGCCCTTGGGCTGACTTTCTAAGCGCGCTGGTCGAAACAGTAACAACTGCCGATAGGTATATTGACAGCCAATTAGATTGCCGCTGAAGCTGGCATGAGCCGTTCTACCTCCATCCGACAAAATTGGGCGTATTGTTTATGCGGCTTCTGCTTGGCTTTCGACCGTACGCCATGGATCGTTGGCTCTGGCCAGTGCCGCCATCGGCGGTGGGCTGACGCTGTTCCCGCACATGTGCACCTGCTGAGTCTTGGTGAAGGGCTTGCCGTCGGCGCCGTGGCTGATGATGTAGTCGGCCGGGAAGCCCTGGGCCTTGTACAGCTCGGCGGGTTGCAGCATTCGCAAACAGATATCGACGATCACATACGGCGTGCCTTTTATGGTTACGGTGACCAGTGCCAGGCGGTCGCGGGTGGTGATGGTTGGGGCTGGCTCGTCAGCGCCGCTAACGTTCTCTGTTCCGTAGTAGCTGATCAGGAATGCCGCGACGCGCAGGGCTCCGGCTTCAACCTCGGGTGAAAGCTGCAGTTCACCCCGCGAACTCTTGCCGCCACCGCCCGCCGTGATGGTTGGCGCGGGCTCGTCCACGGCCTGGCCGACACTGGCGCCGAACTGGCGCTCAAGGAATGCCGTCATTAAACCGTGGTGTGTGCCGCCTGCGCTGATAGTGTGCAGCGGGTCATTCAGGTCTCGGGCATCGCAGTTGCCGCGCAGATGCACCAGGTTGGCGGTAACCAGTTGCTGCTGACTGCCGGTGTTGGTGACTGTTGTCATCGGGTCTTCGACGCTTTTGGCTGCTGTCGTGTTGAATCCGCCATTCATCTGGGCCATGAATACGGTTGAGATGCCCATGGCATGGGCCGCGCCGGCTGGGCGCTGGTAGTTGCCCCCGCTAGTGATGGTCGGCAGAGGCTCGTCGAGGGCCTTGCCTTCATCCGAGAACCGGAACTTGACCAGGTGCGCAGCCGCGAGTGCACGGTGGTTCTGGGTCATCAGCGTGCCAACTGGCTGATCGGCGGACGCAGGTTTGCCGCTGTACGCCGGGCCACCGGCGCCGACCATCACAGGACTGATCAGCGTCAGCTCGCCGCGATTAGCGCAGGTCACCGTCGGAAGCGGGGCGTGAGGATCGTTAATCCGATCGCTGCCTTGGTGCGTGGCCGGGGCAATGATCGGGCTGGCCATGGCGAACGATCCGCCGCGTGGCCAAGACGTCACAGTGCGCAGCGGGTCGCGCGCTGACTGGACGCTCTCACCGGACCAGTTCGCGATCGGTACGATGAATGGGTCGGCCGCATCAATGACGAATTTCTTCATGCCTTTGGCGATTCGGCGCAGGGTGGCTGGTGCCAGCGGCTTTGCCCGGTCGAAAATGCTTTTGCTCGGAATGGTCCAGTCGATGCACTCGGCGGCGGTGCGCCACTTCTGCTGACCCTTGCCGGGGTTTTTGGCGTGAGTTGGCTCAGGCCACACGATCGGCTGACCATCGCAGCGGGCAATCATGAACAGACGTTCGCGGCTGGTCGGGGCCCCGAAGTCGCAAGCTTTGATCACGCGCCACTCAACCACGTAACCCATCCCTTCCAGCAGGGCAACGAACCGGCGCCATGTGCGCCCGCGCTGTTTCGGATCAGGTACCAGGAACTGCTGGCCCACCGGCACGACCTCACCAGGTGCAGCCACTTCGCCGCCCAGCTTGATCACTCGGCCGGTGGCTTTGTCGCGTTTTGCGACCAGACGACCCCATTGCAGGATCTGCTTCACGTTCTCCAAGCTAATTACCCGGGGCCGCTTCATGCCTGCCCACTTGAGGCCGATCCACGACAGGTTGCGAATCTCGCGCTTGCGCGGCTGGCCACCGGCAGCTTGGCTGTGGTGCGTGCAGTCCGGCGACATATGAAACCAGCCCACGGCTTTGCCGCCGCACTCAGTGTCAGGATCACCCTCAAACACGTCGGTAGTGAAGTGCTTTGCATGCGGGTGGTTGATGGTGTGCATGCTGATCGCTGCGGGGCTGTGGTTTTTGGCGACAGACACCGCTCGGCCAAGGCCCATTTCCAGCCCGGTACCGGCGCCGCCACCGCCGCAGAAGAAGTCGACAACGATCTCATCGTCTAGCGGGTTAAAGCCAAGGCCGTATTGGGTTTTGAAATCGAAGGTGTGTTTCTTCTGTTGTGCGGACATAGGGGATCCTCGCCGGTATAGTTCCGGGATCTACAGGGAGTGAGTTATGAGCTGGGAATGTATTTCGTATTGGATCGAGCGCCACGCTGGATTGGCGTCGTGGGTTCAGGCATTCGGAGCAGTTTTGTCTATTTGGGTTGCATGGTGGATAGCAAGTCGGCAGTCCAAGAGAGCAGAGACTGCACTGAAACAAAAGGACGAAGCAAAATGCTTAGCGCTGGCCGCTATGATCGGCCATGCCATGCAAGTGTTCGAAACGCACAAAGAAATGTCTAACAGTGACAAAGAAATGCAGAGTTTTAGAGATGACTTGGCTATGGCTAAAGCGATCTTGGATGGCATTGATTTGTTCAGCCTTCCTGACCCTGACCTCATAGTCCAGGCGTGCTCAGCGCGAAGCCTAGTGGACCAGACAGTTATAAAATTTAATAACCACGAGGCGCTGGGAATTCCAGCCATTGTGTTTGCTGGCATGACCGCAAGTCCTGCAATTGAACGCCTTAATGAAAATATTCAACGTTGCAAAGAAGTCTCAAAGCGCTTCAAATAACTGCACTTGTTTGATAATGCCTTCTAGGTTGTCGGCCCCTCCAAAATGCTAATCGTCTGCGACTGATTTTTAGTGTTGGTGATAGGCCCCCCCTTGGCGACCACCAGCGTGCTTGGCTAAAACTCGGCGAACTAGGCTACGCGCGTGCCCAGCTAATGCCAGGCTCGCGTCAAGGCTTCTATGCCGCTGCACACAGAGCCGTGATAGTGATGGTAGATCCTCAGTCGCCGCAGAAGCAGACAATAGCCTCGTCGTGATCGGCGAACATATCGAACTGGGTGTCGGAGTAGTCGAGCATCTGTTGGTAGCTGGGGCGGTCGCTGCGGAATCGAGCACCGTCACCGGTGAACTTGCCGCCGGACACCACCGAGGTTTCCATACGGGCCCACCATTCGGCCTTGGGCCGGTCACTGGCGATGATCGAATAGACCTGTTTGGCACCCTTGAGGAAGCAAAGGTCGCAGTTGCCTTCCAGCGTCCGGCCGTTGATGGTCGGCAACATAAGGTCGAACGGCTGGCTTGCCCAGAAGTCCGTCACGTCCTGTACGCCAACTCCGGCATCCGCCAGCGGCATTACCATCGTGGCCCACTTGCTTTCGCTGGTGCTTTTTCGGTGCCGGATCTTCGCGACTCGCCTCGGCTCATCAGCGCGGATGCCGGTCATCATGTCTACTTGAGCATCCTCGGTCGAAAGACACAGGCTGCGCAGGTATTTGTGGATGATCCTTATCTTCAGGTCGATGGTGCAGAACCTAGTTACAGGGTTGGGCAGATACTTCCTTTTGCGGATCAGTGCTTCAAACGGCTCGCCTTGGCGGCTGGCGGTGGCAAAGTTCACCACCTCAAAGCCTGCCTCGTTGTCGCGAAACTCAAGCCAGACAATTGGTACCGCCCAGCGCTCTGCGCATTCCTGAACAAACTCCAGAGTTGCAGGATGTTCCTTTCCAGTATTAGCGAAGGTGACGACCAGACTGCTCAAGTCATCGTTATTTTCCAGAACTTGGCGCAGCATATAGGCGCTGGTGCGGCCGCCGGAGAAGCTGACGACCGTCGCTCCAGACAATTTATAGGGAGTCATAGGGGCTCTCGCCGGCTGGCGTGATTCGTTGATATGGGGTATTGATGTGATTGCGGCATAGGGCCGTAGTGGAGGCGATATGACCGTTTCAAGTGATACGCTTTGGAAGCTCAGCAATGCAGTGGAAAGGCTCGCGACCGGCAGCGGTGACGCGCTTGAGCGTGCGAAACAGGCTTTTAGGGAGCTTGCTGGTATCAAGTCCGAAGAGTTCGCGAATAATGTAGCTGGCGTGCCCTGGAATTATGTCGCGAGCAACTCAAAGACAATAGAGCGCGGAATAGCCGATCAGGCACAGATCGAAAAATTCAACAGTTCCATATGGCAGCTATTTAACGCATACCGCCCCAAATAGCTCGCCAGCCTCAGCAGGCTAGGGGATGGCGCGCTTTAGCTGGTCAGTGAGCTGCGTTGGCAGCCCGCGCACCGTCAGCGTTCCGGCTTCCTGGTCGAACTCAATCTTGGAGCCCAGCAGGTGTGCCTCAAAGCTGATTGACATTCCCTCAGCACGCCCAGTGAATCGGCGGAACTGGTTCAACGTGCGCTTATCCGCTGGAATCTCCGGAGACAGGCCGTAGTCCTTGTTGCGGATGAAGTCATAGAAGGCTTTCGGGCGATCTTCATCGATCAGCTCTGACAGTTCGTCGAGGGTGATTGGTTCGCCGCGCTTGGCCTGGGCCATTGAGTAACTGACCAGCGTGCTTGTCTTTTCGCGGGCGCTGTTTTCGTGCATATCCTCGGCAGCCACGAAGTCGCTGAACGCCTTGAGCAGCGTGCGGGTTTCGCCGGGGCCGTCGACGCCTTCCATACAGCCGATGAAGTCACGGAAATAGTCGGTTGCCTTGCGGCCCTTTGAGCCTTTGATATGGGAGATGTACTGCCGCGAGCTTGGATTATTGCGCCATTCCGACAGGTTGATCCGGGCAGCCAGGGTGATGCTGCTGAAGTCCACGTGCTTGGAGGTATTGACGGTCAGGTCAGCATTTACCGTGATGCTCTCGCTGTGCTGGAGCAGGCCGACAACCAGGTAATCGGTCATGCCTTGCTGGTAGTGCGCAAACAGTACGTGGCCACCAACGGAAAGGTTCGATTCTTCCATCAGCTTGGTCAGGTGCTCGACAGCGGTTTGGCTGAATTCGATGAAGTCACCGCCGTCGATAAAGGCCTGCAGCCAACCGCTGAGTGGGAAAGCGCCGGACTGAGCATGGAAGAAACCCCAGCCCTTGCCCTGCTTGGCGTTGTACGCTTCGTTGAAGTCGTTCAGCAGGTTTTCAGTAGCCTGGGATTCAACCAGTTCCGCGCTGCTGATGTGCAGCACAGCAGGGGAGCCATCTGGCTTTTTGTCGATCTGGTGGATGATGCTGTGGCGAATAGGCATGGGTTTACCTCGGGATGGCGCCGCCCTCCGTGACCGGGCGGGGCGTGGTGGCTTTTTGGTTTTGGTTGAGGTATTACGGGTTACCGGCATGGAGCCGGATCAAGGAGGAGCAAGTGGACGACAAACCTTCAAACAAGCTGCTTGCAGAGCAAAGTGGACTGACCGTGGCTGAAGTCGGCACGTACTTGACGGAGCTAGTGTTACAGCCTGACGGAAGCTGGATTGCTTACTTCGGTATTGAAATCGAGCGCTCACCAGATGCCAGTGCAAAGTTGAATGCAGCGCGAACGTTATTGATCCCAGCCTGGCTCGCAAAGCATTGGTTTGATCGCGATATTGGGTAGGCGCCGCCCTCCGTTAAAGGTGGTGGCAATTTGATTTAGGTTGGGGTAATTGTTATCGGCCCAGCATGGGCTGGAGTAACTTTCGAGGAGGATCGATGGCAGAGCGAAACCAGCATGGACTTGGCCGGTACGTGCCAACGGATATCCGTCGTGAAATCCGCGCCCGCTGTGGGTTCGGCTGCGTGATATGCGGGCTGGCCTACTATGATTACGAGCACTTCGATCCAGACTTCAAGGATGCGAAGGAGCACAATGCAGAAGGAATGACCCTCCTTTGCATGCAGTGCAACCAAAAAAGGGCACGCGGAACGCTGTCGGCTGCCACTGTGGCCAGAGCGAACGCTAACCCTAAGTGCAAGCAACGAGGGTTTGCTTCCGAGCTTTTCGATTTTGGTTTAGAGCCGATAGAAGTAAAGTTTGCCGGAGCATCCTTCATCGAGTGCGGTACGTTAATTCAGGTTAGGGGAGTAGATCTTCTTTCTTTCAAGCCGCCCGCAGAGCCAGGTTCACCTTTCCTTCTATCTGGCCTCCTGTCTGATGTCACAGGTGCAACGACTTTAAGAATTGTTGATAACGAATGGTTTGCAGGTGATGAAAACTGGGATGTCGAAGTGGTCGGCCCTTTAATCACAATTAGACGCGGCCTCGGTGATATTGCTCTGCAAGTCAGAGTTATGCCTCCTCATGCCTTAGTTATAGAAAGGATAGACATGCAATGTGAGGGCTATTTTTTTAAAGGTGAAGGGGATGTCCTGAGATTTTCTCAGGATGGTCGTAACTGGAGTATTCTTCAAGCTGTCAGCATGCGTCGCTGTGGGGTTGGTATCATGATTGGCTAACTAGGGTCTACGGCTTACCGGATGCAGCAAGCAGGGGGGATTGGCATGTCACGGCGGAGTGTCACGCAATGCGAATGTGATCCGCCAATTGCTCGTCGGTCATGCGATCTGCGCCACGAATGAAGCGGGAAATTAGATCCTGCTCTTCTTCGATATTCGCCCTGACCATGACCCGTTTGAGTGCCGCGTCATCGTTGTGATAAAGCGACGTGACAATCTTTCGTGACAGCAAGCGCGCCTCTTTTTCCTGCGCACTCAACTTGTCCCGCTCGCGCTGATCGCGTTTGCGTTCGGTTGCCGATTTGGCCATGGCCTACCTCTTCAATTCCACTGGCCGGCAAGTCCAACCAGGTCTGTCGTTTGCGTTGCTGGATGCGAGTTATGCGGCGCATGAATCGACCTTCTGCTGATTCCAGGCGCCGACCGCCTCAAAGATCCGCGCCGCGTGCGCCTCATTCAGCGATATCACTTCCGGTATGGCGATCCATCCAGAAGCCACCATCTGGCTTTTGTTGGCCGATTCACGCAGTTGCTTGTAGCAATGTTCGATCACTTCCTCCAAGTGGTCAGAGAGGTAGTTGCCGTCTGGTGCTACCTCAATCGACTTGCTGTAGCGATCGCCGCGGGTGTCAAGGCAAAGCACGCTGAGGTAGATTGTCCAGCGATGCGGGATACCGCAAACGGCCTGGCCGATCTTTCCGGGCGCGATGTTCTTGAGCGACTTGTAATTGATCATGCCCTGGCGGCCGCTGGGGTCGATATTCACTACCGCGACGTGATTCGTGGAGAGCAGGGCGCGGCACGAACGCTCAATGCGCGCTTTGAGGTTGTGAGGCTTACGTTTGCTCATAGCGAGTCCGCCATTTTGCGAAGCGTCCGGCGTTCAGCCAGTGACAACCCTTTGCTCTTTCGCTTGAGCACCGTTTCAGGGTCGATTCTGTTTGAGCGGGGAGGCGGGAGAGGGTTGCGCGGCGGGCTTTTGAGTTGGGCGATCTGCCCGCCCGCCGCAATGAACTGGGCTACCTGGTCTGATAACGCCTCGGCTAGCTGCCGTTGCTGTTCAACCAGATTGAGGTGGTTGCTGATCATGATGCCTCACTTGATCCTGATTGAACTGTCTCCGCGCTCTAGGTGCGCCCAAGTTGGTTCTGGCAAAAACTCATGCTCTGCGTCCTCGCCGGCAGCAATGCGCTTTCGTACAGCTTCGTTGTGCTCACGTATTTCTTTGAGTTTTGCGGCGATCGCATTTTTATCGGGGGCAATGCTTGTCTTTACAGATGTCAGTTCATCCGGAACTGCGTCTTCGTTGTCGACGATGACTTTCTCTTTGCCCTGAGCCAGGGTGATAGTGAAGAGTGGGCGCTTTATCGACTTGATGTTGGCGGCTTCCATATTCCGGCGCAGGTAGTCGCCGATCTGAGTAACGCTATTTGATTTGATGCGTTTTAGCTCGGTCAGGCGCTCAATCTCAGCATCAATTGCCGTCACGTCGCTTTCGATATTCCGGCGCAGCATGACGATGTTGTCTGCTTTTAAATTGAAGTCACCCTGGATTTCGTCCATGGCGTTCTGCAGAGCCTCTTTGAGGCTCACATCATCGGTGTCAGCCATAGCTTGGAGTTCAGCAAGCTTGCCGGTAAGCGCGTAGAGTTGGGTCATGCTGCTGTCTCCTTGGCGTTCTCAAGAAATGCTTTGCGCTCTTCAAATGCTCGTGCAATTCGGGCGATGAACGCTGTCTCCTTGCGACGATCTGCTTCGCGAGTGTATTTCGCATGCAGAAGTTTGAGCTCGCGAGTTGTGAGTGCTTTGCTGAGGGTTTCAACAGCTGAATTCAGCCAATCCACGCGCTCCTGCTTCTGCCGAAGAATTTCTGCGTCCTTGTCGTCGGCGTTTACGATCGCCTCCTCTTCTTTGAGCTGAGTGACGTACGCGTCGTCATCGAACAGCCCGAGGAACACGTCGGCGCTGAACCCGAGCATCGAAAGCGATTTCTTGATGGCGTCGGTAAGCGATTTTTTTGGCGCTTCGCCGTCAGTTGTCATGCCGTAGGTAGTTTTGTACTGGTACCGAGTGCAGCCGTATTGCTCGATTTCGCCGCGCTGGCCGTCCTGCATGAACCAGAGCGCGATTTTGACTGTGTGACCAATCTCGCGACCAATGCATGCGCGCTTGTCGCCCTCGCCGATGAAGATTTCATGACCCTCATCGAAGCGCTCCTCTACAATCCTCCATCCCCAGCCAATGCCGACCGGACCAAAAAGCTCGGTGGCCTTCATGGCCATCGCGGTACCGCTCAGACTGGTGATGTCTTGGCCATTGACCTTGGCTTTCTTGGTGAATCTGGTGTCGGTCTTGTCGACCTTGCTCCAGATACTCATGTTCGTAGACATCACTTGTTCCTCCAGCTTTCTGCGCGCTTAGCCAGCTCTTTGAAGGAAGTTGCTGGCAGCCTGCTCATGTATTTTTTGTTGTCGCGATACCATTCTTCCAAGGCCGCTTTAGGCGTTTGGATGGCCACAACATGGGCGACCTGTTGCTTATAAGAGGTAGAGTTTGCGACTTGCGAGTGGAATGTCCGACTCACCACGACGGTATTGGTCATGCCCTGCTTAACCAAGCTATTCAGCTCTTCTTGGGATTGAACAGCGATGGCGCCCGGGTGCTTCTGCTGGAAGAGTCTGTAGCATGCTTCCCGCACAAGCTCCGTGCTGCCGTATTCGACGTATTCAACATCAGGAATCCCCGCCTCAATCTTCTCGGCCACCTCATCCAAGCGCCCAGTGTCGATCCAAGCATTCTTGGAGACTTGCTTTAAATCCCAGCCACTAACCGTCTGACGATCACGCTCCAATTGCAGGTGCTCAGGGAGAATGTCGTAGCCGTAGGTCAGATCTGTGTCACATACGAAGAGCGTGCCGACGTATAGTTTTCCGGGCCTCGATGGCAGGATGTGCCCGTACTTGGTGCCAATCACGTCGCTCATCGGCGGCTGCATGCGCAGACACATACTGCGGATTTCTGCTTCGTCATCCTTGGTGAGGCCGGAGACTACGAATTCAACGCCCTGATTCTGCCGATGCGCCGGTGTCTCGTTGATGCACAGCACCTCTGCGTTGAACTGGTCGCTATGCTGAAACTCGGGAACCCACTGTTTGTTGCCGTTCAGCACCTTCACGTCGTAACCATTTCGGGTCAAAACCAGCAGAGCAATCTTGTAACCTTCGCCAAAGCTACCAATCGCGTCTGAACGGTCAGCCTTTGAAGTGCTGCCCAATACCAGCGTGCTGGCCTCCAGGCGCGCAAAGCGACTGGTGATAAACAGCTGGCCGTCGGCGAAGGCGTATTCGAACGGTGACTCACTATCCAAAGCGTTCTGCACCAGCTCGCGGATGGCCTCTTTCAGGCCCCAGTGGCGGACGTAATCGCGGGACAGCGGTAGTTCGTAGGATTTGGAGCGAATTCGATCTGCAATAGCTGAGAGCATGTCTATCTCCCGCGCCATCCTGTGAGGCGCTGTAAATTGGGTTATTGAGCTTTGGCGAATGCCTGAGCCATTGCGGTAGGGGGAACAGCCTGTTTAACGGCCTTCTCGGCGGCGACACATTCAGCGTGGTCAAACCATCCGAAATGGCATTTGCCGACCTCAATACCCATTTGGCCGGCCAGCCACTGATAGGCGAGCGTGCGGGTTAGGCCTGCCTTTCGCATATGGTTGTGAAAGGCTGTCTTGCTGCGATTACGAACTGCCCGGAGCTTGTCGTCTGCGAGCGTTCCGAGGGGAATGTCCGTATCCGGGTGCAGGCCCACATATGCCCGGCAGCCATCACAGAGATAGGCATAGGGCCAATCCCCGTAGCTGCGCCCGTTGTAGATTTCAGAGTTGCACACCAGGCGCACTTCGCTATTGCAGTAGCGGCAGGTTGTTGGAGCAGGGATTGGATTCTTGACGCGTTTAAGTGCGCGGCGGCTGACGTGAGGCAGCGGAGCGGGCGCAGCAATGCGCTCGGGGGCGTTAGCCCGAGGATCGATTGGCATGATGGGTTACCTATTGAGTGATTCGGTCAGCGAAGGCGCTAAGCAGCATCAGAAAGCTGCAGAAGGAAAGGGCAGAGAATGAGCCGCGCCAGATGAGTAGGCGCCGGGCGCGTTGGTGGGTGGTCATGGCGAACACATCGGCAGGCTGCCGTAGCAGTAGTAGCGCACCTCGGTGCCATCGTCGTAGTTCACCTCGCCTTTGGCGCCGCAGCCGCAAGTTTCCGTCTCAGGCTCATCCTGCTCCAGTTGCTCGTCGCGCTGGCAGTTCGTGCCACCACAGTGCGGGCACTCGGTGTGGGTCAAGTTGCTGAATGGACCGACCCAGCGGATGCCAGGCTGATTGCAATTTCCGCAAATCATCACAGCTTCACCTCATAAGTGACTGTCCACTCGCCGCACAAGCAAGCGCGCTGGCTCCAGGCGTGAACGTTCTCTATAAAACCCTGTTCAGCAGCGCGCAAAGCGTCTTGCCAGTCGCGCCCCTTGAAGACCATCAGTACGCGGTCGCTTGCCGGGCTGGTGCTGGGTGACAGTTCTTCAAGCTGCTCATCAATGAGCGATTTAACCGGGGCTGTGCTCACGCTGCCTCCTTGCGCGTAACCTTGTTCAGTCGCGCGCAGTAGTGCTCGAATTCAAGAAGGGTGATTGACCGATCGACAAGGAAGCCAGCGATCATTCGTTGAGCGGCCAGCGCTTGTTCGGACGTGCTGGCGGCATGCTCCAGCCCTTCAAGCGCTTCGTCGATTTTTATGTGGGCGCTCATGATTCGCCGTCCTCAGCCTGGGCGATCAGCGCGTCGGCGACCAAAGGCCGGAGCAGGCGCTCAGCGATTTCGCCAAGCTTTCCCTGAGGATGGTCGCTGGGGCCCAGCAACTCGGCCGTGGCCGTCTTGTCGACCCGGCCGGCGCTGTTTTCGATCAGAAGACGCGCAAGGGAAGGCGTCACAACCTCGCCGTCGGCCAAGCGGCCGTTTGCATGCTCATCTACAGCCGCTTCCAGCTCAGCCACAGTAACGCCCTGAGCTTTGCGCATGCGGCGCTGAAACTTCACATCGCAGCCCAGCAGCAGTTGCTCGACGGCGTTGTGCAGCCATTCTTCCCGCGCCACCTCTTGAGCTGTCTCGCTCACCGGAGGCGGCAGTTGTTCGTCATGCTCAAACTGAGCCTTGCGTAGTGCTGACATAATCGCCTCCAGGGTGGCGGGTTAGTCGTAATAATTCTGATCGGCCAAGTACTCGGAATGCTCGTTTACAAGCCATTCTTCCATCGAGGCGATCTCGGATTCAGTCATGAAGCTGGTGTCGTCTTTCGACTCCCAATTGATTTCGCAATGCCCGAAGTACTCATCGGGATCGGCGGCCTGGGAGCTAAAATTTCCTTTTCGAGACGAGAAATATGTGACGGTCAATTTGACGGGAATATCCTCTCCATTCTTGACCGTCCAATATTCGTAAGTGCGGGCCATGGCGACCTCTAAGAGGGTTATTTGGATTGCTGTTCCTGCTTCGCTTGTCTGGCCTTGATGGCGCAGTCGGCGTGCTGGGTTCGCCAGCCACCTGCGTGGCGCTCAAAGTGGCCTTGGCCAACTTCAACCCGAAGGTTGCAGCGGTAGCAGGTGCCGGGGTGTTTGTTGCGTATGGCGGGTTACTCGGTGAGCGGGGCGGGCTTGATGATGTCTTCGCCGCCAAGTGCCCAGCCTAATGACCAGCAGCGATTGCACGGCTCTTCACGCATGTTGCAGCCACACTGAGAAGCCTCTTCCTCAGTCCAGCCATGCTCTTTTTCGACCTCTTCAACTGTACGCATGGAGACCTCCAGTGTTTGGGTTAGGCGTCAGCGGCGATATCGGCGAGGATTTGAGCTTTGCACTTCTCAAAGCGAGCATTCCACGTTGGCTTGCCGTCGACTCGCCATATGGTTGCGCCGCGCTTGCGCAGCTTTCAGGCCCGCGCAGGAGAGACTCGATTTCCCCATTTTTCTGTCCGGTAAATCGATTCCCAGTATTCGACTGTTTCCCGCTTGTCGTACTTGCGGTAGCGAGAGCTCGGCTTGTTACTGGCCAGCCAGGTGTCTACCAGCGCTTTCTCAACAGTGGCGCCACAAAACACGTAGCAACTTTCAAGTGATTCGCGAGTGCCAACCCCAACCTGCAAGGTCGGTACGCCGGGGTCGCCGCCGCAATCCCAGACCTGGCCCTTACATTCAAGCGTTGAGCCGTCAGTGAGCTGAATCGTGAATGAGCGGCCTGCGAAAGCATCCCGTGTACCAGGCACGATCTTCATGAAGTCGAAGAAACCGTCATGACTGGAAACCAGCATGTTCCCGGTGCGTTCGTACACGCGGCGCGGCATTTCATCCAGCAGCAGGAACAATTGCCCCTGCTGGGTTTTGATCACGTCGAGGATCTTTGGCATTTCGAAGACTCCATTCGTTGGTTCACCCGGCTAGGCAGGCACTTTTGCAATGAGGGCTTTTGTGTCGTTCAGCAGTTCTGCCTTCTCGTTCTCGTAGCGATCAGGATGCCATTGCGCATCTATCGCCGCCCAGCGACGCGCAATGCTCAGCAGCTCGTCGCGCTGCTGGGTCAGCACCATTCTGTCAAGTTGAAGCTGAAACAGATCAAGCGAGCCGGATTCAATGACATCGGTCGCAATGTTCTGACAGGCGTTCCAGCACGCCACAAGGCGGCGGGCGTTGCTTTCGGATGGCACACCCGTTTCGGGGTCGATGACATCAGCCGCAACAGCGACATCGTCTTCTGGGCGACGGATGAAATACTCGTCAACCGTGATGCCGGACTTGCTGCCAAACCCTGCGCTGGAAAACTCCAGAGGGCCTTGTGTGTGTTCGCTCATGATCAACTCCGATTGTTGGTTCACCTGCATTACGCCAACACTCATTCCTCCCGCTGGTTGCCGATGGGCGCAGGGGTGAGTGTTGGCGTAATAGAAGTGGGGGAGGGTGCCGGTCTTTCCCGGCTGTCAGCCCAGTAGCTTGGCGGTGCGCCACCTCATCGCTCTTCGTGGTTCATTGGGTCGGCAGATACACACGTTGCTTGTGTCCACCTACTGCGTCTCCACTACTCGCGTTTATCGGTTCGTTTTGGCTTTCGCCGAATAAGTGATGCAGATGCCCGGTACTGATCTCCGGGTTGAGAGTCATGCCGCGGTCAGCGCCTTTCGGCTACCGCAATGCCAGTTATTACGAGCCGGTACCGCGCGGGCATAAAATAGTACTTAGCCGGTCAGCGATCACTCTCGGGAACTGTTAGTTTTCAAACCCACGCATCAGCCTGCGCTTGCTTCTTCATCTGCATCGGAGAGTGATTTGTAAGGCGGGCCCACACGGGCGACCTCCAGCCTCCACGACTGGCGAGCTAAGCCTCGAATCTGGCTACAACTTCAGCGCTCGTGCACAGCGCTTATGCTTCACCAGACCTACGCAACCCCTGGCGCCATCGCGAATGACCGCTTTAGGGTTAACACTGCTCTACCGCCTTACAAATCACTCTCCGATACAGCCTGGGCTGCGTTCCGCTAAGGCGGGGTCGTCCAGGTGGCCGGGCAGTTAACGTCAGGGCTGACGTTGGCGCTGGTTGATCAATCACCCTCGCCCTGATCGAGCATCTTCTCGATATCGGCGGCTTCGGGCTTCTTCCAGTTCTTGATCTGGCCTGTTTCAAGGTCGATATCCAGCATCAGGTAATCGCCATGATGTTGGCCGGGGAAGAAGTCAGGCACGTAGCCTTCGTAACTGCCGACTTCCTCCCCTTGAGCGTCTTTCAGGCCAGCGGCGAAACCGTCGCGGACCTTGATGCACAGATTCAGCTCGATCACGTCGACCTGAACTGTTTTTTTCTGGTTGATTTGCATGCCGCTATCTCCGGGGCGTTAGCACTACTTGACTAGGCTGCGCTTTGCGTTGCCGCAGATTGAATACGCTGGAGGTTGCGTAGGTAGTAGAGAGCAGCCTCAATTTCAGGCTCTGTCAGATCGCGACCCAGTTCGCTGCGGCGGATGCCGATCGAGAAAATCACGCTGCCGTGGGCAGGCCCCATTCCGTAGCTGCACTCAATAAATTGGCCGTGCCAGTGGGCGTATTGCTTGGTTCCGAAGTACGCCTTCTTCAGGCCGGATGCGCCGGTTGCCAGATCGTCGATTGCTTTCTGAAGCGCGCGATCACGGTCATCACCGGCCTTGTCGTAGCTGCCGCGAACTTCAATAACTGACTCGCCCAGCTTCAGCACTTCAATATCAATGCCGTCAGCGGATACGGCGATCAGTCTTTTAGTTTCGGCCAGCTCAGTTTTCAAGCTGCCCAGGGTATGTTTGTGGCGGGCCATTTCGGCCTCAATCAGCGCATTCAAGCTGATGCGCTTCCTTTCCAAACCTGCAATTTGCATGTTCCGTACCTCTGTCTGGTTGTCATCCCAAAGCCCGCTCAGCGAACGGGCTTCAGTGATGCTTTCCAATCAAGCATCGCTATCTGTCACTTGCTCTGCCTGAATACGCTGGTAAATCTCTTCCCGGTGCACCGCGACAGTTTCCGGCGCAACAACGCCAAGCTTCACTTGCTGGCCGCTTACGCTCAGCACCTGCACGCTGATGTCGTTGTTGATGCGGATGATTTCGCCTACGCGGCGGGTGAGTATCAACATGGTCCTTCTCCTTGTTGGTGGTTTTCCCGCTGCACCCGGGTGACCAGGTGCAGAAGTGAAAACTTCATGGAAGCCGAGCAGCCAATGCCAAGCGCTGATGCAAGCGGGCCCGGTGATAATGGAACCACTGGATCTGTTCAGTTTTTGCAGGGGGCCAGCCTGCGCCTTCGCGGCACTCAGCCATGAAGCTCATGATGTTGGTTGCTACGCCGCGAGCCCGACGGGATTTGAACTGCTCCATGGATTCGCCTTCGGCACGAAGCTGGTTTTGGTTGCGCATCTGCTTACCCTCCGGTTGGTTTCCCGTCAGGCCCTCTTGAGAAGGCCTGCCAGTGAAACGTCATTCAGGAACCCTGATTGGTTGTTGGTCGATGATCGTTATCGAACCTCGGTCTGCGACTGCTATCCGAGCCGTCAGGCCTGGGTTGAAATCTGCGAGGCGAGGGTGCGCTTTGAAATCGACGACTTTCCCCGATCGATCGCCAAGCCCGAGATAAATCACGTCGCCTATCTCTATTTCACTTCCGCGCTTTGTTGGCATTTGCACTTCTCCCGGCTGTTTTCCCAATGCAGCCTGTCGCCAAGCTGCATCAGTGAAAAATTCGGTAAATCCTTATCTCCAGCCGCGGGCCTTTCGGCTTGTTGTCCCGCTGGATAACTGTTCTTGGCGATTTACGCTGCACGCCCGGGTCAGTTGCCAACCCTCTGAACCGTTTAGGCCGGTTCATCGCTGCCTTTGAAGCTGGGCCGGTAGTTATCCGGCAGGAGGTGTCGCTAAAGAGCAGTGGGCTCTCGCCCCGTCGCGGCGTGTTGCTTGCTGCGATGGAGTAAATTTAGCTCTGCGCTAAAATTACGTCAATAGCGCAAAGCTAAATATTTTAGCTTTCGGGTAAATTTATTTGTTCAGTACGGAGGCGGTTTCGTCGCGCAAGTAGTCTTTTGAGGGGGCTTTACGCAGGACTTAGCACTGAGCTATCATTTTTGAATGCTGTATGGATAAACAGTTATTTGTGGAGTGGGGCATGAGTGTTCAGCGGCTGAAAAATAGGGATGTGGGGGAGGCCATGACCGGGATGGAGAGGTTGAGCCTGCGGGTTTCAGAGATGATCAATCACCCGATCGCGCAGATTCGGCGCTCAGTGACGATTCACAAGCTGGACACGGACGGGGACCGAGAGTGGGAGGAAGTGATGGGCGTGCTTTCGGAAACCGATGAGCTGGATATGACCATCAACGACGACGGGACGATTACCTTGAAATGGGAAATGGTTGCTGATGAATATCGTCAGGTCGACGCTGACGAATTTGAGCCAGAGGAAGAGCCGGCACCTTTTTAAAAGACACAAAAAAGCCCGCGTTGAGCGGGCTGCATTTGAGTTCTGAGCTTTGGCCTGATCAGTCTTTGTAGGGCAGCTCGCCAAAAATGGAGTGGTTAACCCTGATCTGCTTTAGCGTATCGACGGCCTCTGCTTTATCTTCGCAGGGCCCAATCACCTTAGGGCAGGCTTATAAGCAAGCGGCGCTATCGAAATGCCATCTATTCTTTATACTCTCCGCTGGTTGAGTCTCAACCAAGCCAATGAAGGCGAAGTGGATTAGGTGAGCAGATGGGCATTCGAATAGCGTTAGGGTTGGCAGTAATAGTGTTACTGGCTGGATGCGTTACCAGCAGGTCGGAAGTTAATATCAGCGCTGCGCAACCAAGCCATGCTTTTGGTGAGCGCGCCAGTAACGGAAAGAAGGTGGCTATCATTACCGTAGACGAGCGAAATTTTCAGATTAAGCCTCGCAGTGCAGATATTCCTTCGCTAAAAAACGACGAGATCACCGACAAATCCATCACCGAGCGAGCTATCGCTCGTAAGCGAGATGGTTTTGGGAAGGCATATGGAGACGTGCTATTACCCCCAGGGCTAACAGTTTCTGGCGTAGTCAGTGAGGCAGTAGCATCTGCGTACAGGCAGGCAGGGTATGAAGTCGTGCCCGACGCAGGCGCTAGGGACGTTACCAAGGTCAAGGTTCATATAGTTGAGTTCTGGGGATGGCTATCTCCGGGCTTCTTCTCGCTAGCGGTAAATAATAAGTCCCACTTAAGGATCGAGTCTCTGGAAGCAGCAGATCTGAAAGTCGTGACCCGAAAAAGAGAAAGCATGCAGGTGGTTACCGAAACTGACTGGAAGGAAATTACAGAGGGGGGCCTTAAAGAAATCACTCGGGAAACTTTTAAGCAGCTATGACTTGGTAGTGCACAGTCATTCAGCATCGGTTTTCCCTTGCTTAAGATCGTGGACATTTTGGGGTAACCGGCTAAGCAGTGCAGGGGGGATCGCTTGGGAGGTCGGGCATCGCATTTTCTTAATGAAGAAGAAAGCCAGGATGTAAAAAAGACCCGCAATTAGCGAGTCAAGCCGGGTCGGAGGGGGTGAGTCACCCGGCATTAATAAGTGTAGGTGGCGGATGCAGGACTTCAAGTAGGCAGCCAAGTACGAATTGCAGCTACAAAAAAGCCCGCGTGCTGGGTAGAGCATTCGGGCAGGCACCAAGAGGATGGAGCCTCAATCTTGGTCCTTAGAGTGTAGGCGAGGTATAGGGGGTTGCAAGGGGAGTATATGAAGCCCGTAATTGGCTAGGGCTTCACAATTGATAAACTGTCTTTAATGCATTAGCCTATTTTGGCCTGCTAAGGAGCAAATTATATCAAAATAGCGTGCATTGTCTTTCGGGTTTGCTAAATTGAAAAGCTCATCGCTATAGTCGCTAGCTAAGTTTAGATGGGAGGTGATCTCATTTTCAATGCTGCTTTTGGCAGAGTATACAAAGTAGCTGCCAGTATCCTCTCCAAGTGCTTTTCTACCCTCCATAAAAGTCATCATCTTCATAGATGTTTCTTTTAATTTAGAGTTGAGGTCGTTAACGTTGAAGTCTATGGCTTCGGTTATATGGTAGCGGCCATTCTTCAGCAAGAAATCGGCGTGGAATCCGCTTTTTTCATTGATTGGATAGTTGTAGACAACTTTGTGCCTACTCAAATCATCTGTTGATTTGGCAAGCAGGTCCAATGACTCAAATCTGTCTTTTAAATGACTAAGGATTCTAGGTGTTCTAGTGGCTCTTTCTTTTGATGCGTGAGGCTTTATAAGTAAGTTGAATAGGTTGCTTACTCTCTGCTCATATTGGTTGCCGTCATCAATGGTGAATTCAGCTATGGCGGATAGATAGCTTGGTGACTTAAACCCCTCAAGGATGTGTCGGGCTATTTCAGGTGAGGGGGAAAGATCTGAAATGCTTTCAATTGAAGCTTTTAGATCTTCCATGTCTACAATGCTTGCGTTTCCATCAATCATTCTAAGCTTTGCAGAAGCATTTAGAACTCGAACATCAAGTTTTTTATCATTGAAAATAATCAGCCCGACGTTGATGATTTCACCACGCCTTGGGTCGGGCATATATTTAATTATGGAGTACTTGAAGTTCTTCATTCAGATCTTCCTTTTGATGTTTTCAATTCGTTCTATTCTGGCGCTTGAGGCCCACCACTCTATATAATTTCTTTTCTCTTTAACAGTCATCCAGCTTGAAGGCATATTGTTTAGTATGTCTTCGATCTCCTCACTAGAGATAGATGATAGCATATCTAAGCAGTTAATGGCTTCGGTTCGATCATAGTTCATAGTGAGATTGATTAGTGTGAACGATTTTTGGGTGTTGCAGTCCGGGAGAAAAGCTTCGAAGCCGGCATGTCCAGTTTCGAAGCAAGCTCTGCTAAAGTCGAATGCTAAGGCTATAAAACTGTTATCAAAGCTTTGTCTCCATAGATAGTTCCCCCAGTGGCGGTCGTCGTTATTTACAAATATATCAAACGCATATAGCCGGCTCAGGAATGTTCTTATGTTGTTAACTTTGATGTGGTATTGGAGGATCTGCATCACCTGAGTTATGTGGCTTATTTTCATAACTCCACCCTCCCAGATTGATCCAAATCCAGTATCCCCGTTGGATAGATTTATATAGGCGTAATTTGGAGTTGGGATAGTTACGCGGTATGCTAGTTCATAACATAGTAATTCACTAGCGGGAACCCTTCCTCTGCCGTCGCTAGGTTTTTTTACTGCGTAATCTCGACCATCCCTTCCATTAATAATAAGCTGGAGGTCGGCAGATCCTTGGTTGTTCGGATATTCAGTAAGGATATCTACAGGGAATAGCCTTTTCTGATACCCGCTTGATGAACTGGATGTCGATTTTGATGCGGATACCTTTCCTGTCCCTGTAGTGTTTGTCATGCGCATATCCTTATCTACTGAATCTTTAGTCTTATGTTTTTTGAAATCCAAGCGCTATTGTATAAGCCACAAATCTCTCGAGCGCCATATCATTCAGCCTAGGCTTTCTCAGGATGCGGGCCTTAACCTGGCGCGGGCCTTGGTCAACTGTACAGCTATTGGCATCGGATCAACACCCGACCACTTGAGAAGAGTTGTAGTCTCTTTCATGTCGCGACACTGATCTGGATTGGGTTTGCTTCATTCCACATGCGCTCTTGGGGATAGTCATTGATCCAAATCACTCAGTTTTCACCTCATCCACCCGCCATAGAAGTGATTCAGCGCTATCAACTCAACCACAGCCACGAGAACACAGAGCACAACGAAGCCCGGGCTGAAGACTCGCTTGCGATTGGATGAGCCTCCGCCCATCCAGCCAGCGTCGGAAGCGCCTGGAGTGACCATGAGTAGCGCCAACCAGGCACAAATCCAAAACTTGCTCCAGAAGCTCTGATTTCGCCATTGGGTCATACTTCTAACCTTTCATACCAGGTCGGCCCACGCAGTCAGTGCTTCGCAGACCTTGTTATACGCCCTGACTTCACCTCTTCCGCCAGCACCATCAGCCTATCCGCATGGTCATGCAGCTTGCTGATTTTCTCCATCGCAGCGAGGAACTCAGGCTCTGCGTAGCTTTTCGCCTCGCGGAACAGATCGTGTGCAGCATCTTCCAAAGCAGAGGCTGCTGCCTTCAGGTCGCTCCGTAGTTCCTGCGTTGGTTTGTTAAGCCCCATAATTACCTCAGCCTCACTTCCGCTTCCAAACCGACTCATTCCGCGCAAGCACCTTCACCAGCATCCGATCATACTTATCGGCCAAGAACAGAAGCTTTTCAGCTTCCTGTAGGTGGCCCGCCTGAATCTCTACCCATGCCTTAACCCGCATTTGTTGGCTGTGGTCATGCAGGTTTTCGTATGACTTGGCTATGCCGTCAGTTCCAGGTGCGTTTTGCATGGGGTAGGGCTCCTGTTCTCGTCAGTAAAGAAGCGCAGCCCTGTATCGGGTCACACCAGATTGGCATTCCATACCAGGAGTACCCGCGCGTGAATGTATGTGTCATCTTTCCGAATCTGGCGGGGGCGATGCATCTCATTGTCGGAGATCATTTCGAAGTGATCCTCATCGACTATTTGCAGTCGCTTGATGTACAGGTGCCCCTGCCAAGAAAACAGGTAAATCCCGTCCCCTGAGAACTCGCGAATCGTTACATCTACCAGCAGGGGGTCGCGATGCTTGATCGTCGGCGCCATGGACTGGCCCCAGCCCGTAACAACCTTCAGATGAAAGTGCTCTTTGAACTCAACACCCATTTCGCGCAGGTGTTGAGGGCTCACCCTGACGTCCTGGAGCATTTCCGGGTAGTCGTGAGGAACTTCCCCGCCACCCATTGCGCCGCGCACGTCGTAATGGGCAATCCAAACCTCATCACCGACCTGGCCTGGCTTGAAGTAATCAACAGCCAGCCCATCGCTTGCACCGTCAGCAACGGCAACGATCTTTTCTCGAATTTCGCCAGAAAGACCTTTGACCTTGGCAAGCATTTGCTTCACCTGGTCAGCAGCGCTCAATGGCGATGACGTTTCTTTTACTGATGCCTTGTTTTCGAGGTCTTGCGAAGCGGCATGGTCGCGCTCGTCGGCTGGTTGCAGCGAGTCAAACCAGCCCCTTGGAAGCCCCTCAACGGCCTCAATCCGGCGCGCTACGTCATCACCCAGGTTCTTGGCGGTCTTGTCCGACAGGATCTGGCTCAGGTGAGCAGGAGCCATCCCCCAGCGTTCAGCGCAAACGCCTTTCTTCTGGTTGCCGATCAGGCTGATTAATTGCTGCTTGCGAATCGCATAAATATCCATGCGCTCAAGAATGCCAGCGTTTAGCTCAATGCTAAATGTGCTCAAAGCTAAATATTCCTTGCTGCGATATTAGCCGTGAGCTAAATTTCGCTTATATGTAAGGAGAATCCAATGAATGTGCATCTGCGTGACTGGCTAGCCAGCGCTCCAAATGATCGGCGCAAGGCTGTCGCGGACGCCGCAAAGACCACGGTAGGCCATCTCTGGCAACTGGCGGGCGGTCACCGCAAGGCTTCCGCCGAACTTGCTGAGCGCCTGCAAGACGCCTCAGGCGGTGAGATCACCATTGCAGGCCTGCGCCCGGATCTTCTCGATCTGGCGCACAAGGTTCTGCGCGGCGCGGCCTGATCCTCATCCACTTTTCCATTGAAGCCAGACTAAAAGAGAGCGGACCTCATGCAAACGTCCAGTTCCAGACACACAGCGCTAACCCGCGATCAGGTTCTGGTCGCGCATGCAGCCAACCAGATTGCTCGCACCAGCCTGAGCCAGGACGACTTTGCCCAAGCGCTGAGCCGTGAGCTTCATCTGGCCATTCCTGAGAGAGCGTCCAAGAAGGACGTTCCTGACTTCAATTCGCCGGAACTCACCAGCAACGCGGGCGAGTTTGTGAAAGCGACCGGCCGCTGGCTCAAGCGCGTGCAGCGCTGGCTGTCAGGGGATCAGGAAATGCCGTCTTGGCTGGAGGAATCGTGGGTAAACGCCCTTGAACCGGAATACCGCGACCACTGCATTAACGAGCTTGCCAGCCGCTACGGCCTGACAGGTGCCAAGCAAATGACTGACGACCAGTGCGCGAACAAGAGTTTTGGCGCGCTCATCCGTGCCTTTGGCGAGGTGATCAACACCGGCAGTGAAGTATTCGACGACCAGGTTATGTGCGAGCAGGACCTGCCGCTCTTGCCGACGTTCGCCGAGCAGTGCCGTCAAGTTGAAGCCAAGGCAGGGGAGTTGGGGCGCAAAGCTGAGCAGTTGATAGCGGCTGCGGGCCGGCCAACTTTGAAATCCATAGCCTGAATTTGACTCGGAGAAAAAACATGCTCGAAACAAGTCTTCGTCAAATCGCAGTCCAAGCCATTGCGGCGCGTGCGTCCGGCTCTCCGGTCGAGGCTGCCGGCCAAATCTTGGCGGGGATTGCAGCTCTCGATTCGCCCGGCAAGCCATTTGTTATCTGGCCAACCAATCTTCCCCTTGCCGAGCAAATTAAGGCGCTGGAATCAGAGCTTGAGCGAATCCGCCATATCACTCAGTCCATGGCGGATTACCGGGCTATGCGCGATCTGCATCCTCAGGCGGATTCAAGCGCACTCCACGAACATCAAGATACCCAAAGTTCTGCTGTAGCTTCTGGTGTGCGTGCTGAGGAAGTCGCATCTCAACCAATTCCTGATGGAGCAAAAGAAGAAGCTGCTCTTCGCTCAGAGCAAAAGCCTGATCAGGGAGCCAATGATGCTTCTCAATGAGGTAGAGCTGGGCTGGGATAAAACCCTCAAAACCCTGCCAGTGAGTGGCGTGCTTTTGCCGGTATTTCTCGCAAAAGCAGAAGAGCAAGTAGGCGGGAAATGCCTTGTAAACAGCTGCCCTGTAATCCTGATCGCCGATGACACTTCCTTCTGGAACCGCTTTGCGAACTATCTCGTCAAGGCGATCTTGCCATTCGATCCCGTAGTTAACTCTCTCCTTTGTGTAGCTCATATGTCCGGCCTCCCGGGCCTTTTCGTGTGGAAGCAAAAAGCTACCACGGATGCGCCGGACACCCAATTCACCCGCAACACCAAATCGCAGGCACAAAAAAACCACCGGGCAAGGGTGGTTTCTCGTACAGCACTTACAGCTAAATCCTGGAGCTGATTATGCACAGTTCACTAAATACCGGCAATAGCCCCAACAATCCCGCGCCACGTTTTTCGCAATCTGAAAACGTGGCGCGGACTATGTCATCCCGAGAAATCGCAAAAGTCACGGGGAAGCGTCACGACAACGTAAAGCGAACAATCGAAGAGCTGGCCGCAAGCGGTTTGGTCCATCCTCAATCTGAGGATGAATGGTCAAGGGACAAGCTGGGGCGCCCTCGAGCCACCCGCGTCTACAACATTGGTGAGCGAGACAGTTACGTCATCGTTGCCCAGCTTTCGCCTGAGTTCACGTCGAGGCTGGTTGATCGCTGGCAGGAGCTTGAGCTTGCGGTCACCGCCCATGCAACGCCGAACACTAACAACTCAAAGGTTGTTGGCGAGCTGGCAATCCTGGAGTGCTTCGACCGCCTACTGAAACCGGCCCCCTCCAGCAAAATGATGATGCTGACTCAGATTGCTGCCAACAACAGACTGGATGCTAAGCTTCTCCCTGGTTATGCCATTGACGCCGCTCCTGACGCTACAGGCGGCAGCTCAATGCCAACCAAGGCCGTGACCGCTCTCATCAAGGAAAACGGCATCAGCAGTACAGCCGCTGCGTTCAACCGCGCCCTGGCTGCCCATGGCTTCCTGAAAACTTTGACTCGGTTGAATTCAAAGCGGGAAACCGTGGAGTTCTGGGGTGTTACTGACAAAGGCCTGCAATACGGCAAAAACCTCACAAGCCCTCAATGCCCCCGCGAAACGCAGCCGCACTGGTACGTAGATCGCTTCCTTGAATTGGCCGCATTGGTCGGGAAGGCCTGATATGCAATACACCGTCACGATCAACCAGGTGAAGGCGCTTGAGTGGGGGCTGAACTCTCAGCAAGCCCTGCTGTTCGCTTTCGTCTACGAGTGCCCGAGCTGGGCCAACCCAATCAAGACGGACACCGGCATTTACTTCGCTCTGAGCAAGGCAAAGATCGTCGAAGAGCTGCCGCTGCTCACCGACAAGCCGGACACCGCTTACCGCCTCCTGAAAGCCTTGCGCGATGCTGGTCTTATCGAGCTTTCCAGCACTGCGAACATCACGTTGGTTCGTTTGACCGAGAAGGCCAAAGAGTGGAATCGAAAACTCGATGGGTCGGAAAAATATCCGACCTCTGACGCTCTCGCGGGTCGAAAAAAAATCCGATCTACCTCGGAAAAATCTCCGAGCAAGGTCGGAAAAAAATCCGCGCAAGGGTCGGAAAAATCTCCGACAAATCAGGATACCAATAATCAGGGTACCAATCAGGGAACCAGTAATCAGGATTTGCGGGACGCCACCGGCAAGCCGGCGCAGCCCCACGGCTTGGTGCTGGTTGTTGACCGCTCTGACGCTCCACGAGTTGAAATCCCTGCTGACATGCCGGGCCCCAAAGACCAGACCTGCAAAACCTTCAAGGCTTGGGCCAACTACGCCATGGCCTACCGCAAGCGCTACAGCACCTGGCCGGTGTGGAACGCCAAAGCAGGCGGCCAGCTGGGCCAGCTTGTTGACCGCCTTGGTATCGACGTTGCCCACCATGTCGCCGCGCACTACCTGAAAAACAGCGATTCCGGTGTTGTTCGCAAGTGCCACAGCCTCAACGAACTGCTGGCCAACGCTGAGAGCTACCACACCCAGTGGGTAACCAACCGCCAAATGAACGGAACCACGGCCCGCCAGATGGAAAACACGCAGGCCAACTTGAACGCTGCCGAGGAAGCCGCTCGCAGCATTTTGGAAGGGGGTGAGAGCAATGCTTTCCTTCGCCGAAACCGCTGAACTCAGCATGGCCATCTGCGCCACTGCCGAGACACTCGGGCAGACCCTCAGCGCACCAGCCGCCAAGCTCATGGCTGAGGATTTGGCTGAACACCCTATGGAAGCGATCGCCAATGCGCTTTGGGCGTGCCGCCGGGAACTGACCGGCAAGTTGACCCTGGCTGCCATCCTCCAGCGCGTACAGGCCGCAGATGGTCGTCCGGGCAAGGATGAAGCATGGGCCATCGCCATGACCACCAACGACGAGTCTGAAACCGTGGTGCTGACTGACGAAATTCAGTTGGCCCTGGCTGCAGCTAAACCGGTGCTCGACGCTGGCGACAAGATCGGCGCTCGGATGGCGTTCATCAGTGCTTACGAGCGATTTGTAAGCCAGGCCCGGGAAAACGCCAAGCCAGTCAATTGGCACGTCTCTGTTGGTTTCGATGCCAGTCGCCGCATTCAGGCGGTCACCAAGGCCGTTGAGCTGATGCGTATTCCGCGCGAGCGCGGCCAGAAGTACCTGGCTGACCTAAGCGTTACTCCTGTCACCGAGAACGGCCGCGCTCTGGCGGGGCTAATCACGGGAGAGGTTGCACGGCCCACAGCCAAGTTCCGCGAAAAGCTTCAGGCGGTGAAGGACTCAATGCTGGAAATGCGAAAAGCCAACGACGAAAAGAAAATCGAAATGCGGATTGATGCAGCCAACGAATTGGCTGATCGCCGGGCGCTGCTTATCCGACAGGCCCAAGAATTGGAGTCGCGATCATGAAACGAGCAACCCCAGTACAGCTACGCAAAGCTCTTGAAGCCGCCAACGCCTTGGCTGATCACGGAATCAATTTCGTGTGCATTCCGGTTGTCGATGAAGCGGACGGTGCGAATTTGGTGAACCAGGCAGCCGATCGCCTTGAGCGCATGGTGTTGATTGCAGAAGCAGCGGAGAAGCGGGCATGACCGACAAGATGCGTGACGATTTTGAGGTGTGGGCCGTTGCTGACGCTAGCACCACAGGAAA
This sequence comes from Pseudomonas sp. HY2-MNA-CIBAN-0224, assembly GCF_040310285.1. Classification (NCBI taxonomy): domain Bacteria; kingdom Pseudomonadati; phylum Pseudomonadota; class Gammaproteobacteria; order Pseudomonadales; family Pseudomonadaceae; genus Pseudomonas; species Pseudomonas sp. HY2-MNA-CIBAN-0224. Next base: position 212,976 of record NZ_JBEOPQ010000001.1, read on the forward strand.
AACGCTGCGATTTGAGCGTGTCGACGAGTGGTACATGGGCGCGGACCATCAAACAATGAACCTTGGTTGGGCGGCCTGGCAAGGGGCCCGCGAATCCTTGGTGATTGAACTGCCACCAGCTCCCCCGGTGCCAGAGGAACCTGAAAACGCCATCGATGATAGCCATATGGATGGCTACAACGCAGCCGTTCGCATGCGTAGCACGTGCGAGAAGAGCATTAAGGCCGCGGGCCTGAAGGTGAAGCCATGACTGCCCCATTTCTCCTGATCATCCTCTACATCTACGGCCAGGGGGCTGCAATGACCTCGGTCCCAATGCAAACCCTTGAACTTTGCGAGCAGGCGGCGGCTCAAGCCCAGAAGCTCGAAGGCACGCTTTCCAATATCAAAACTCAGTGTGTACGGGGTGAGGTATGAGCGAATTTGTAGAAGTGAAAACGCAGGACCTGTTGGGCGCGGCTCTTGATTGGGCTGTGGCAATGGCGGAAGGGTATCGGGTTGATCCTGAGGGTGATGGCCGATCGCTGATCAGCCCAAAGGGCGTATTCACCAGCCTCAGCGTTCGTGGTGCAGCAGAAGGTTTTGGCTATCGACCATCCAGTGACTGGAATCAGGGTGGCCCGCTGATTGAGAAGTACCAGGTGTTGCTTACCCCTCCGAGCAACCTGGTACATCGGAACTTTGGCTCATTCGATAAGCGTAATGGTTGGTATGAGAGTGGCTTTTGGGGCTCCACCATCTTCGGCAAAGAGCGCAAGTATCGTCGTGCGTCGTTCCATCACCCGGACAGCCCGTTAATCGTTGCCATGCGCGCAATCGCTCAGTTTGAGCTTGGCGACACCCTAAACGTGCCAAAGGAGTTGCTGGCATGACCGACAAAACCGAATTGAAGCGGCTGGCCGATGCCGCAAACGCAGTAATGGGCGACGTACGTGTTGATGTGGCGATCACCAGTGAGAGCGGGCCGAATCAGGACGAAATTGATTCTGTTACTGCGTTTTTGAAGCTTGCTACGCCTGCTGCAGTCCTGGCACTGACCGCCGAGAACGAGCGCTTTCTCAAGCTTCTTGAGCGAATGGTAGAACAACATGTTCCGCTGACTGAGTTGGAAGGAGTTCCTGGCTGGAGTCGAGTAGTTGAGCTAATCGAGGTCGTTACGCAACGCGACCAGCTCAAGGCTGAAGTTGAGCGCCTCAAGGCTGAGAATCAATCAGAAGTTGGTGCATGCCTGCTGAGTGTTGCTGAAAACAAGAAGCTCCAGGCCGAGAACGAGGCGCTGCGCAAGGATGCAGAGCGGTACCGCCGACTTCGCGAGTGCAACAGCGGTTCGCTGTGTATCACGAAGCTCACTATTGATGACGGCGATCACGTTCTGGTTGAAGTGGAAGCGGATCAGGCAATTGACGCCGCCTCAGGCAAGGGAGAGCAGTCATGACTCTGGAAGCTCTTGCCTGCATCTACTTCGCCGGCGCTGTAATCACTGGCTTTCCCGTGACCAAGCTCAATCACTTCTACCGCTGTGTGCTGATCTGGCCTTTGTTCTGGCTGCTTTTGCTGGTGGTTGTTTTGGAAATGGCCTTGGAGGATCTGCGTCATGACTCTTGACTCAATCGCCTTATGGCTCGGCTACGGCGTAATGCTGGTGGGTGGCGCTGTTGTGGTGCTGGCGCTGTTGATCGTTGCTGCTCTGCTTCTGAACGCCAAAATCACCCTGCTCGGCAAGTACCTGCGGTTCTATTGGGACCTGAAAACCCTGCGCGCAACCATGCGTCGGCTTGAGGCGGAAGGGAAGGTGAGCAAGAAGGCGGGGGTGCAGCTGTGACCAGGCCAGCGAAACCCCGCCCAATGCCCGTGTACCTGGTGCTGCGCCGCCTGGTCGATCCTGCCACCGGCCGAGAAGTCGCTGCATTCGTGCCGTCCTCCGAGGCTGATCGGTCGATCCTCCGCGAGCGTGATTTTCGAATCAACACGAAGATCCGCGCCGAGCTGAAGCAGCCGCGCAACCCGCGGTTCAACGGATTGGTACATGGCCTGGGCCGGGTGTTGAGCCAGAACATCGACCGCTTCTCTGGCAAGCAGTCCCATGACGCCATCAAGGCTCTCCAGCTGGAGTCGGGCGTTTACTGCGATGAAGAGCAGTTCGACATTCCCGGCCTTGGCCAGCTTACCCGCAAGACACCGCGCAGCCTGTCCTATGACTCGATGGGGGAGGAGATATTCCAGGACTTCTGGCGTCAGTGCTGTGCGTATCTGGTCCTGCATGACTGGCCGACGCTCACGGAAGAGCGTCTGACCGAAATGGCCGAGTTCGAAGCATTTAAGGAGGCCGCATGAGCCATAACTTCAAGCCGGGCGACCTAGCGCTGGTTATCAACCACACCTTCCCGCCGGTAATCGGTACATGCGTCGAGCTGATCAGCCGTCACTTAGTGAGCCCGGTGGATCGAAAAGACCCAATGGACCCCGGCGTCTATGAACAGGAAGGCGGCGACCCGGTGTGGGTAGTGAGCGAAGACAAAGCAATCGTTTGGGAGAAGTGGTTGATGCCTCTGCGCGGCGACCTTATTCCCGAACAGCAGAAAGCCAAGGAGGCTGTGCCATGCTTGTGACCAATCCACTTACTTGCGAATGCCATCGCTGTATCGCTGAGCACAATCTTGGGACCAAAGGTCCGCTTGGCTGGCTACCGCTGTCGTCCACGAAAATGATCTTGTGCCCCAAGTGTGGCTGCAAGCGCTGCCCTCGGGCGAGCGATCATGACTTGGCATGCACGGATAGCAATGAGTCTGGTCAGCCTGGGAGCGTGTACCAATGACTATCGAGCGTAAACAGCCCAAGGCGAAGAAGTGTCGGGTGGCTACATGCGGCGCCACATTCGTCCCTGCACGCCTGGGGCAGTCGGTATGCAGCCCGACCTGCGCAATCATCGATGCGCCGCGCCACCAGGAGAAGGCACGCAAATCACTGGCTCAGGTTGAGCGCAAGGAAATCAAGGTTCGCAAGGAGAAGCTGAAGAGCAGGGCGGATCACTTGCGCGAGGCTCAGGCCGCGGTGAACGAGTACGTACGCCTACGTGATGCCGACCTGCCTTGCATTAGCTGCGATTCCACGCCAAGCGATAGCGACCTCATGACTGGCAGCCGCTGGGATTCGGGGCACTATCGATCCGTCGGCTCTTGCCCAGAGCTGCGCTTTGAGCCGCTGAACATTCACCGTCAGTGCGTGAAGTGCAACCGCAATCTCTCCGGCAATGCCGTGGAGTATCGCATCCGCCTGTTGTTGCGCATCGGCGCCGAGAAGGTGGCTTGGCTGGAGGGGCCGCACCCTGTGCGCAAGTACACCATCGAAGAAATCAAGGCCATCAAGGCTGAGTACCGGGCTAAAACAAGAGAACTGAAGAGGGCTGCGGCATGAAAATCAACTCAGCACGCCAAGCGTGGCATGACTGCAACTACAACCCGGCCCCAGGCCAAACCTCTGATGCTGCTGTGCTGGGTGTCGTTGTGCAGAAGACCGAGCGCGGCCCAACTGCTGACCATGCGGTGCATGGCGCATTGGCCGGCCAGATCCAATCGGCAATTGCGCGCCTGCACTCGCAACTCCGCGCCTTCGGCAACGCCATGTACGCCGCCGAGCCGACCGACGACGACCGGGAAACAGCGGAAGAGGCTGTGTTCAACCTGGCCTCTTCACGTGTCGAGCGGATGACGGCCAGCAAGCGGGAGCGTGCCGAGTACGTGGCCAAGGGTGTGTTTCGCCGATATCGCTATATGCACCAGGGTGGCCAGTCCTCAAACCAGGATCCGCTGGCAAAGCCCGAAGCGTTCAGGGCGTGGCTGAAAGGGGAGTACGGGGTAGGGCTGGTTTCGGATCGTTGGGGGCGAGATTGGGAGCCTTTTGTACAGCTCTGCTTTGATGCTTGCTACGACATTGACGCCCAGGCATTGAGCCCAATTGGCGGGGTAATTTACAAGATGAAAGAGGCTGCTTGACTTCCCGCCCGGCTGAGAGCACTATTTTCCCGTAATTAGAATTTTGCCTTCGGCAACTTGCTAAATAAAACCCGACCTTCGAGTCGGGTTTTTTATTGCCTCAAAAAGGTGACAGATTACTGCCTGTTGCAGGAGATCATTTGACCATCAGCCGCGAGCACCATTTGCCCCTCTCCCAAGCGTACGACTGTGTAGCTACTACCGAGGCTCGAGGGCTGATCGCTTGTGTTATGCGCATTTATGCGGAGGAAATTTTCCTCGATTGAGTAGCTACCCACGTAGTTGCCGCCATCACCCTGATGAGACTCAAAGCTACCGTCATTACCTATCATCATTGTGTAGGTCTGTCCTGGGCTCATGCATTCCCAGCTACCAGATATTTCTGACTGAGAGAATGCTAAAGCCTGAAATGAAATTAATGATGCGGTAAAAAAGCAAAGCTTTTTCATTGGTCTGTCCCTTACAAGTTTGCCTATTTGAACATCAGTAAGGCAGCTATCCAGCTTTTTGCCACTGCTGTTGATATCAACACTGAGCAATGACGATAACGCGGTGCTGCGTCGTCCCAGCTGCAAGCGTTTTTATTCTTTCGACGTTCAGGTCGAGACCTCAAACAATACGGAGTAACGATGGATCCTACCGATCTCGGCCCAGGCACAGCCACCTGGCTGGGCGGTAGTGCCACGGTCATTCTCGGCGGCCTGCTTTGGTTGCGCCGATTTCTTTCCAAGGATGCAGCGGACCGCGCAATGGACAGCGCCGATATCGGCACGCTTAAGCGCCTGAACGAACTGCTGAACCAAGAGCGCGCAGCCCGCAAAGAGGCTGAAGCCCGCGCTGACCAGTTCGCGAAAGAGCGCAACGACCTTGCCGCAGCCGTTGGCCGCATGGAAGGCAAGATCGAAGCGCTGACCAGCCAGGTTGCCCAGCTCACCGAACGGGTAACGCAACAGAGCGACGAGATACACCGCCTGCGTAACAAGTTGGGAGGGGTCGCCTAATGGACAGATGCTCGCTGGAATTTATCGCTCGCCGTTGGTGGCGCAGGACTGAGGTCTGGGCCATTGCCGTCGTGCTGGTGTGCGGCGGTGCTGTGCTGGGCTATCAGGCCGCTGACTGGCGCCTCGCCGAAAAGCAGAACAGTCAGGTGCAGGAAATTCGCAGGGCCTACGACGCGGCAATGATCGAGCGGGATAAGCGTCTGGAAGAGCTGACCCGCCAGACCGGCAGCGCTGCTGACAAGGCATCGAAGGCCGCAACCACTGCCGCCCAGGCTGCCGACAAGGCGGACGAAGCCCTTAATCGGGTATCGCAGTAATCCGCGCCACGTTTTCGTATGCGCCAAATCGTGGCGCGATCTAGTCGTGATCGTTATAGGCCGTCACCACCACCGGCTTCACGGGGAACCACAACCACTCGCCGTCCTGAAGTGGTTCGTGGAAGCTGCGTGTCACCTCAAACATATGTTCACTGCGTGGATCATTAGTGGGCCTCAGCTCGATTAAGAAGGTTCCTAGCCAGCCTGAAAAAGGATCGGTTCGAATCCCTAGCCAGCCTGCCCGTTGGACAATTGCGCCAGTGTTGTCTGCGCCCGCATAGAGTGACCGCTCACCCGGGGCGAAATGAAACTTGACATTAGTAAGCTGCTCTGGCTCGACATTATTTGTGTGAATGACGATTCCAGCCTTGTTGTGATCCATGCGCTTAGTCCTTGTTAAGTGTTGAGACGTATCAATACCGCCATCTGGCGAGCCGATCAAGATATGTGGCGCTTTGGAAATAAGAGGGGGATAAAATGACAACCATCGCCTACAAAGACGGCGTTATCGCCTATGACTCCCGCCAGACACGAAGCGGCGTGATCGTTTCTGATGACGCGGAGAAGTCTGAGTTGGTGAGTGGTGTTCGTTTCTTCCTGGCTGGGGCTGTGTGCGACATTCCAGCCCTGATAGCTGCCTACTTCAGTACACCTTCACCCGTTCCCGTGGAATGCTCAGGATACGCCGTTGATGGCGGAAAGCTGATGCTGGTTGGGCATGACGACAAGACTGGGGTGTGGAAGCAGGAACTCGATTTGTCGAATCCAGACGCCATTGGTTGTGGTGCTCCATACGCGCTGGCTGCAATGGATATGGGCGCATCCGCAAAAGAGGCTGTCGAGGCTGCGGCCAAGCGCGACATTTACACCGGCGGAACAATCCGCACATTGATCATTGACGAGGTGAGGGCAAATGCAAAGACCGCTCCCGCCGCCGTCGTTTCTCGAGCTGTCTGATCTCTCTGACTTCGGGATACGCCTTACACCAGCGCCTGAGGTATGGCACTGGCTCCAAGCCGAGATCCTCGCCGACACCGGCAGCATTCACAACCCAGACCATGCTCACCTCCTGGATGCAGATATCCGAGTGATGTGGGCGTCATCGTGCTTTGAGAAGCAAGGCCGAACGGTTCTGGGCCAGGCCGAGCAGGTAGCCTTCCGCGCCGGTGGCTGGCAGAAAGCTCGGATGGAGCAACAGATGCGTGATTGGTTTGGCGACGTGCCGGCTTTCATCATCACCCTGGCTGCCGACTACTGCGCCCAGTGCAGCGACCTTGAGTTCTGCGCGCTTCTCGAGCACGAGCTTTATCACCTGGCTCACGCGACCGACAAGTACGGTCAACCTGCATTCACCAAGACGGGCGCCCCAAAACTGAAACTCCAAGGCCACGACGTCGAAGAGTTCGTCGGTGTCGTCCGCCGCTACGGTGCAAGCCCTGACGTTCAAGCGTTGGTGGATGCTGCAAACAGTCCTGCTGAGGTGGGGAAATTGAACATTGCGAGGGCCTGCGGAACCTGTCTGCTCAAGTCGGCCTGATATGAGACAGGTATGAGACGGAATCCAATCTATGGCAGCCCTGAAAAGCGATGTTAAGGCCTTCATCGTTCAGGCTTTGGCGTGTTTCGACACTCCGACGCAAGTCTCACAAGCGGTGAAGCAAGAATTCGATATTGATGTGACCCGTCAGCAGGTTGAGCAGCACGACCCAACCAAGCGTGCCGGGGTGAGCTTGGCGGCCAAGTGGGTAACCCTGTTCCACGACACCCGCAAGCGTTTCCGCGAAGAGACGGCCGAGATCCCGATCGCCAACCGAGCCTATCGGTTGCGCACGCTTGGGCGGATGGCTGAGAAGGCCGAGAACATGAAGAACATGGCGCTGACTGCCCAGCTACTGGAGCAGGCCGCCAAAGAAGTCGGCGATGTTTACGTGAATCGCCGCATTGAACCTGAGAAACCCCTGGGCTCCCAAGCGGACCAGCAGCACGCCGTTGCTGAGTACACCCTGGAGCCAGATGAGAATGTCCCGACTACCCCGTACCTATGACCCGCCAGTAAAGCTGACGCCGAAGCAGGCGAACATTTACGTTTGGGGTTTTCAGCCTGAAGCCCGCTTTCGTGACGCTGTATGCGGTCGCCGGTTCGGCAAGACCTTCTTGGGCAAAGCCGAAATGCGCCGCGCCGCCCGTCTCGCTGCCGAGTGGGGCGTGAGTGTCGAGGATGAGATCTGGTACGGCGCGCCGACCTTCAAACAGGCCAAACGTGTGTTCTGGCGGCGCCTCAAGCAGGCAATACCAGAGGCATGGCGCGCTACACGGCCCAACGAGACGGAATGCTCAATCACCCTCAAGTCTGGCCACGTCATGCGCGTGGTGGGACTCGACAACTACGACAACCTGCGCGGCTCCGGCCTGTTCTTTGTCTTGGTGGATGAATGGGCGGACTGCCCGTGGGAGGCTTGGGAGGAAGTACTACGCCCGATGCTCTCGACCTGCCAGTACACAATCCCGAGCGGAGAGTCTCGAAAGGGTGGCCACGCGTTGCGCATTGGCACCCCGAAGGGCTTCAACCACTGCTATGACACGTTTCAGGATGGACGGCCCGGCCACGAACCTGACCACAAGAGCTGGCTTTACACCTCGCTCGATGGTGGCAACGTCCCGGCTGAAGAGCTGGATGCTGCCCGGCGTAAGATGGACCCGCGCACGTTCCGCCAAGAGTACGAAGCCAGCTTCGAGAACTACGCGGGTGTCGTTTACTACACGTTTAATCGCAACGAGTCTCGAACCTCTGAGCGAATCAAGCCAGGCGAAGCGCTGCACATCGGCATGGACTTTAACGTCATGAAGATGAGCGCTGTGGTCTATGTGGTGCGCGATGGGCTGCCGCTGGCGCTGGATGAGTTCCACGCGGTGCGTGACACGCCGGAAATGATTGAGAAGATCAAGGCTCGCTTCCCTGGGCACTCCGTCGCTGTTTATCCAGATGCCAGCGGCCAGAACACCAGCAGCAAGAATGCAAGCGAGTCCGACATATCTCTGCTGCGCAAAGCTGGGTTTTCGGTGATTGTGGATTCGGTCAACCCCAGCGTTAAAGATCGAGTCAATTCGCTGAATGCCATATTGCTCAACACCTACGGTGAGCGCCGCCTTAAGGTCAATATCGATCAGTGCCCCCAACTGGCCTTGTGCCTGGAGCGTCAAACCTACACCGACAAGGGCGAGCCAGATAAAGACCCGAAAAAGGGTCATGACCACATGAATGACGCCGCCGGCTACTTCATCGTCAAGCGCTTCCCGATCACTCAACACACAGCAACCGTACAGTCTTTGAGAATCTAGCCATGAGTAATGACCCATTCGCCGTATCCGACGCAATCAAGGCGATGCGTGCCGAGTGGGCAATCACTGAGCCTTTGATGGGCGGCACGCTGGCCATGCGTAAAGCTGGTCAAGCCCTGTTGCCCAAGCATCCAGCCGAAGAAGACGAGGCCTACGCCACGCGCCTGGGTGTCGCCACGCTGTTCCCGGCCTACTCGGAAACCGTTGTGTCGATGACCGATCGGGTGTTTGCTGAGCCTATTCAGCTCGGTGATGACATACCGGACGAGTTGAAAGGGTTTGCATCGGACATTGACCGCCAAGGCAACGACTTGAGCGCCTGGGGCGTTAACTGGTTCCGGGTTGGCCTTTCCTACGGGCTGAGCCATGCCCTGGTTGAGTACCCCAAGGCTGACGGTGTGCGCACCAAGGCCGAGGAAGATGCAGCAGGTCTTCGCCCTTATGTCGTCATGATCCACCCCATGCAGATTCTCGGCTGGCGGGACGACGGCACCAAGCTGACGCAGGTTCGCTACCTTGAGACCGTGACCGAGGATGACGGTGACTTCGGCATCAAAATTATTGAGCAGGTGCGTGTCCTTGAGCCGGGCATTTGGAAGATTTACCGCAAGACCAAGGATGGGCACGCTTTACACGACGAGGGCGTTACAAGCCTGAACGTGATCCCGCTTGTGACGTTCTACACCAAGCGTGTAGGCCTGATGTGCGCAAAGCCTCTGATGATGGAACTGGCGCACCTGAACATCAAACACTGGCAGAGCCAGAGCGATCAGGACAACATCCTTCATGTCGCACGCGTGCCAATGCTGGCGGTGATTGGTCCAACTCAGAACCATGACAGCAACGGTAACTTGCTGCCGTTCCAGCTGGTGGTGGGTACCGGAGCGGCAACCGTGCTGCCTATGAATGCCGATATGAAGTTCGTCGAACATGGCGGCAAGGCTATCGAAGCGGGCCGCCAATCGCTGCTGGACTTGATCGACGAAATGCGAATGGCCGGCGCCAAGCTGCTGCGCAAGGATCAGTCGGGCACGAAGACGGCGACCCAGGCGCAGGAAGATGCGAGCCAAGAGACAAGCCCGCTGATGCGCATGGCTCACCATTTTGCTGACTGCATCGCCCAGATATTTCAGCTCATGGCCAACTATCGCAATCTTCCGGAAGGTGGCCATGTCGAGATCAAAGGTAACTTCGATATCGACTATGCGCCTGAAACCAGCATTCCAAGCCTCATTAACATGACCAACTCAAGCTTGCTGAGCCATGAAACGCTGTTCTCTGAAATGCAGCGCCGTGGCGTGATCAGCGATGAGTTCGACTGGGCTGATGAAAGGGCGCGGATCGAGGAGCAGGGGCCAGCACTGGGGACTATGTAAATGGCAACGGTTAACGAGCGCTTACAGTCAGCATCAATCGGCCATGCGGTCGACCTGCAGCACCTCAGTAACGCCGAGGTGCGCAAGATCGTCTCGCTGCTGAACAGCGCTGACGCGGACCTTCGCAAGCTGTTGATCGAAGCTGTCATGAAGGCCGGGGCTGACACCTACACCGTACAACGAATGAATACCGTGCTTCGTTCGGTGTTGGAATTGAACAAGTCAATCTACGCCTCAGTCGGTGAGGCCATGGTTGAAGTGGTCAGCGAACTCGCGGCCTACGAAATTGGTTATCAGAAGGCGCTGTTCACCGCGATCATTCCTCAAGAGGCGCTGGTAACGGTCTCCCTGAACACGGTCAACCTTGCCCAGGTGCGCCAGATTGCTTTGGTAAGGCCATTCCAAGGCAAGCTGCTCAAGGAGTGGATGGGCGATCTCGAGAAAGAGCGCGCCGCCCGAATCAGAAACGGCATCAGAATCGGCATGACTGAAGGCCAGACGACCGAGCAGATCGTCCGGCGGGTGATGGGCGTCAAGGAGGAAGGCTACGCTGATGGTCTGCTTAATCGCAGCCGCAGGGATGTTGAGGCGGTGGTCAGGACGGCTATCAGCCATACGGCGCAGGGCGCGAGGGACGCGCACTACAAAGCCAATGGCGATCTGATCTCTGAGGTGGCGTGGCTCAGCACCCTGGATAACAAAACCTCTGAAGAGTGCAGGCTCCGCGATCGCCTGATCTACACGAACGACACTCACCAGCCGGTGGGGCACCAGGTGCCGTGGCTCAGTGGTCCCGGTCGTATTCACTTCTGCTGTCGCAGCACTTCGACCCCGATTATCAAGGGCTGGGAAGAGTTGCGACTGTCCAAGGGGTTGCCCGAGAGCACAAGGGCGAGCATGGACGGACAAGTTCCGAAGTCAACGTCATACGGCGAATGGCTGGAAGGTCAGAGCGCTGCAAGGCAGGACGAGATACTCGGCCCCAACCGGGCCAAACTGTTGCGCGATGGCGGCCTGAAGCCGGGCGACTTCTACAATGACAAAGGGAAGTTCCTCACGCTCAAAGAACTGCGTGAAAGGGATGCTGCAGCGTTCGTCAAAGCTGGGCTATGATGGCCACATGACAGATAAACCGAAATTCCACGTAATTGACGGAACGCCCGCGCCTGACACGCCAAACGAAAAGGCGATGAAGCGTCTGCGCGCCATGCCGCGTCCGCCGTCAATGATCCGTTGCCACAGATGCGGCGGTGCTGAAGTGATTCAGACCAAAATCGGCATGATGTACAAGGATGGCAAAGCCGTCGGCGGCACCAAGCAGTTGCTGTGCGCCCTTTGCTTCATGCTGGGTGAGCGGGTTGTCTTGACATAATCCTGCACCAGAAACACCAGAGCCCGCCTAGTGCGGGCTTTTTCATACCCAAAATTCAAGCCTCGGCATTCGCTGGGGTTTTTTTATGCCCGCGGTTCGGATGAACGGGGCGCAGAACGGCGGATGCCGAAAACGCTGGCCGGATGGCCTAGGAGAAAATCTTGAAACTGAAATTAGACGAAAACGGTCACGTGGTTGTTCAAGACGGCAAGCCGGTTTATGTGATGGAGGACGGCCGCGAGGTGCCACACGATGCCGCCGCGACCGTAGCCACCATTGGCCGTCTGAACGGCGAGGCCAAGGCACACCGCGAGGCCAAGGAGGCCGCAGAAGGCAAGCTCAAGTCCTTTGAAGGTATCGAAGACGGTGCGGCAGCTCTTGCGGCCCTGGCTACCGTCAAGAACATCAAAGAAGGCGAGCTGATCACGGCGGGCAAGGTTCAGGAAATCAAAGACGCGGCCGCAAAGTCGGCCCGCGAGTCCGTTGAGGCTGCAACCCGCACCGCTGCCGAAGAAAAGCGCGTCCTGACTGAGCAGAACGCCCAACTGACGCAGAACCTGAACAACTACTTGATCGGTAACAGTTTCGCGAGCTCCAAGTACATCGCCGAGAAGTTGGCCATCCCGGCCGACATTGCGCAGAAGGTGTTCTCTGATCGCCTGAAGGTCGAAAACGGCAAGCTGATTCCTCTCGACGGCAACGGCAACCCTCTGTTTTCGGCTGTTCGCCACGGTGAGCACGCCGACTTCGAGGAAGCCATCGAGGTGTATGTCAGCCAGTACCCGAACAAGGACCAGATCCTGAAAAGCTCGGGTGGTAACGGTGGCGGGGCAGGCGACAGCAAAAATGGTCTTCCGAACCAGCTTAAAGGCGATTTGGGTGGCAGCCGCCAGGAGCGCGCGAACGCCATTGCAAGCCGCTTCCCCGAGCTTAATAGCGCGGGCTAACCACGCCAATCGAAACAGGGCAGGCCTCACGGTCTGCCTTCCTGCTGGTATCTCGGATGAGATTCGGCGCAAGAGGCGGACGCCTCAACTCATTTAAAACCTCGCTCATCCGAGCAAAACCCAGAAGGGATAGAACATGTCACTTTCGCAAATGCAGGTCTTCAACAAATACATCATGCCGGCGACCATCGAGACGCTGGCGCAGATGGTGGACAAGTTCAACGCGGCCAGTGCCGGTGCGATCCGTCTCACCACTGAAGGCTTTGATGGCGACTTCTTGCAGGAGTCGTTCTTTGCTGCCATTCACTCGGCTCAGCGCCGTGTTGATCGTTATGCCGCGAACGGTACAGCGAATCCAACCGACCTGACCCAACTGAAGCACTCCAGCGTGAAGATTGCTGGCGGCTTCGGTCCGATTCGCTTTGAGCCGTCGCAGCTGACTTGGCTGAACAAGCCGACCGCAGAGGGGGTCGAGGTTGCCTCGCGTAACTTCGCTGAAGCCTTGATGGCCGACCAACTGAACACCGCTATCGCCGCACTGGTCGCAGCGATCGGCAACAACGCGGCAGTGGTCAACGATGTGTCGGCGACTACTGGTATCAGTTACGTGGCGATCAACGAAGCCCACGGCAAGTTCGGCGATCACAGCGGCAACCTGGTGGCGCAGATCATGAACGGCGTCACCTTCCACAAGCTGATCGGCGCCAACCTGAACAACGCAAGCCAGTTGTTCCAGGCGCAGAACGTGCGCGTTGTCGACATCCTCGGCAAGGCTGTGGTTGTTACTGACGCTCCGGCCTTGTCATCCGCAGCGACAACCAACCCAGCAGGCCCGGCGAAGCTCAAGGTGCTGTCGCTGACCGAGGGCGCGGCCAGCGTGTTCGATGGCTCTGACTTGATCAGCAACATCGAAACCTCCAACGGTCAACAGCGCATCGAAACCACCATGCAGGTGGATTACACCTTCGGGCTGGGCGTCAAGGGCTACACCTGGGATGAAGTCAACGGCGGCAAGTCGCCGAGTGACGCCGCGCTGGCCACTGGCACCAACTGGGTCAAGAACGCCACGTCGAACAAGCACACCGCCGGCGTTCTGACCATCGGTGACGCTTCCAAGTAACCCCAGATACCGGGTCGAGCCAGGCGCTCGACTCGGCGAGGATGATGCATGAACAGCAATATTTGGTATCTCCCGGGTCCGTTCTACCAGTATCAGGAAGATGTGAAGGCCCTGGCCGCTGAGGCAGGCCTGCGCATCATTGATGCAAACGTGACCACCGACCGTGACGGCGCAGCTGAAAATACGCCGGAAGTGACGCTCAAGCAGGCGCCGACGCCAGTCGTGCTTGTGGCTGACGACTCGCATAGCGTTGTTATCGAGTCACTGCGCCGCGAGCTGCAGGACGTTGGCGTGATCGTTGAGTCATTAGCAGGCCAAGACCTTCACCGCCCCGAGAGTGAGCTTGGCCAGACCGCTGAGCGCCTGTTCCAGGTGCTGGAGTCCACGACCCAAGGCATTCAGTCGCTGACGCAACAGCGCGATGCTGAAGCCCAGAAGGTGGTCACCCTGCAAGCGAAGGTTGACGAACTGCTGGCGAAGCTGTCCAGCGCCGAGTCTGAGAAAAAGGACTCGAAAGACGCGGCGGAAATTGCCGAACTCAAAGCCAAGCTTGACGCTGCCCAAGTCACCTACCGAGCCAACGCCTCGAAAGAGTCGCTGCAAAAGCAGGTTGACGAGCTGCCGAAGGCGTAACACCGGGGCCACGGCCCCATTCATTCAAGCGGAGGCCCAATGGCAGCCTACATCACCGTGGCAGACGTAGACGGCGCCCTCGGGCCAGACTGGACCACCGAAGACAAGAAGTCTCGGGCGGTACTGATGGCAAACGCCTGGCTTGATGAGCGCGTCCGACCCAATATCAGGCCGGTTCCCAAGCCCATCATCCAGGCCGGGGCCGAAGTTGCCCGAGAAGCGGCGCAAGGGAATCTCTACGCGGCGCAGGGGCGGGAGGTTACGACCACCTCAGTCAAAGCAGGCTCTGTGGCGACAACCAAGTCGTTCACGGAAGGCTCAAAGGCCATTACGGCAGGTGAAGCATTCGCGCTGTCCCTGATCAAACCCTGGGCCTCAAGCGGTCAAATCAAGATGGTGAGAGGCTGATATGGGCATGCGTGAAGAATTACAGGCCGAGTTGGCTGAGGCTTTCGATAACGAGCTGGCAGATGCCGTGCACTCGTTCACTGGCGGCGTGACGCTGCCCAGTGAGCAGTGGGATCCGGTTACCGAAACCGGCGGCGAGCCGGTGGTTATCAGCTACTCAGGGCGCGGCATCCTCGATTCCTTCAAGGTGGAACTGGTCGACGGCGTGAACATCAAGGCCACTGACCAGAATCTGATCGCTCTGACCAACGAAACAACCGGCATCCCACAGATCGGCCACAAGATCACCACCAAGAACTTGTTGACCGGCCAGCAGACGACCTATGACGTGCTGAAGCCCGATGTTGATCCAGTGGGCGCCCATTACGAGATTCACCTGCGGGAGGTCTAATGGCTAACAGCGGCTGGAGCACACCGCCCACGGCATTCGTTGAGCAGATCGATCAGGAAATGGAAACCAAGGTCAGAACGATCGCCCTGGCCATGCTGACAGAAGTGATCGAGCGCTCGCCGGTCGGCAACCCCGATCTGTGGAAGGCCAACATCGATTTCCGGGCAAAGAACGTCGCGCTGGCCGATGCCTACGACGCCAACGTCGACGCCCGCAACGCCGAGAACACCGGCAAGAAGAAATTCAAAAAGCTGACCAAGGCAGATCGCGCGCAGAACTACTTCGTAAACGACCTGGCAGCCGGCAAGGGATATGTGGGCGGGCGGTTCCGGGGTAGTCACATTGTCAGCATTGGGTCGGAAGACTTCACCGTAACAACGGAAGTTGACCGCTCTGGCTCAATCACCATGGGCAAGGGCCAGGCAGCGCTCGAAGGCATCAAGCCCTACACCCAAGTGTTTATTCAGACCAACCTGCCGTATGCCGAGCGCTTGGAGAACGGACACTCCACTCAGGCGCCCGACGGCGTTTACGAGCTGGCATTTATCAGCGTTTCCGAGGTGTTCCGATGACCTACGAGCAGATCCGCGTGCTGCTTGTTGGGCGCATGGCAGCGTTTGGCGGCATTGAGCAGAAGCTAATCTTCTACCCGAACGCGCCATACCCAGCGGAATACACGGACGGCTCCGGCATTTTCAAACCTCCCGCAACCGGTTTGTGGTGCCGCTTTAATGTGCAGCACGGCACGGCCTTCATGGCAGGCATGGCCGACAAGCCCTACACCCGCAAGCCGGGCCGGGTCAGCATCCAGTGCTTCGCCCGGGCGAGAACCGGCACCATGGCTTTGACTGAGCTGGCAGACCAGCTTGAAGCGCACTTCGGCTACTGGTCGTCCGGGGACCTTGAATGCCTGGAGGCCTCTCAGGTCGATGCGGGCGAGTTTGAAGGCTTCTATCAGATCAACGTGAACATCCGGTTCCGCGCCGGCTGAAACTTGCGCTACCGCTCCCACCGCTCAAGCCCTGGCACTTGCCGGGGCTTTCTGTTTCTGGTCGCAGATAGGAGGCATCCGAAAGCGCTTTCCCTGGGGCGTTTCTGCGACCGATTTATTCCGGGCATTGTAGGGGATGACTATGGACAAGCTGATTTTTGACGGCATCGAGTTAAAGGTTGTGGATCATGGCGGTCAGCCGTGTCTGACTCTGGCTGAAGTCGCGATCGCGCTGTATGGCAAAGGGGGGGATGAAACTGCGACCCCCTTTGATTCTCGCGTTAGAGACCTGTATCGACGGCACGCAGATGAGTTCACGTCGACCATGACAGCTCTTGTCAAGATGCGCACTCGCGGCGGCGAGCAAGAGGTCCGCGTCTTCAGTCTACGAGGCGCTCACCTGCTGGGCATGTTTGCCCGTACTGAGCGGGCCAAGCGGTTTCGGCGCCAGGTGCTGGATATTCTGGATAACGAAGTCGGAGCCGCGCGAACGCTGACAGCCGAATTTCACCAGACTCTGCTGGAGTACAGCGGAAAGAAAGCGGTTGCCAGTCTGTGCGGGCGTGGCTTACGCCAGTGGCAGACCCAGAAACAGCCACTGGAAGCCCGAATCGAATCGCTTTCTGAACAAATACAGCCGTCGCTCTTGCTCAATTAGAGAGCGGTAGCACCCATCCCACCCGCCCTGTGCGGGTTTTTTATTACCTACACAAAGGTGGAAAGAATGAGCTCCGGCGCAAAGATCGTCAGTCACATCATTCCCGAAGTGACCCCAGGCATCACCCCAGCAACCGGCAAGTGGAGCACGCTGCGCCTGACAGGCAATGCGCTGACTCCGACCGTGAACACCGCGGCGAGTGACGAGATCACTGACTCTCGCCTCAGCCAGGGTTCGGTGGCCACCAGCGTGGACATTAACGGCGACCTGACGGCCGAACTGTCGTTTGGCTCGTTCGACCAACTGCTGGAAGCAGCCTTTTACGGCAACTGGATCAACAACGTGCTGGCGATTGGCGATGTTCGCCACACCTTCAGCATCGCTAAAGGCTATACGGATGTGGGCGTTTACAGCCTGTTCAAAGGCGCCCACGTCTCGACCTTTGCCCTCGACATTCCATCCGACGGCAAGATCACGACCACCTTCGGCATGGCCTGCCTGGACTACGACGATAGCGACACCCCAATCGTTACCGCACCGGATAGGCCAACCACCACGCCATTCCTGAGCAACAAGGACGTCGGCACCATTCTGGTGGACGGCAAGTCGCTGGAAGGCGTGGCCTGTGTGTCGGCCATGACGGTCAGTCTGGACAACAGCCTGCAAGCTCAACGCTGCATCGGCTCCAACCGCCTGGGGCCGGGTGCGCAGATCGCAACCGAGGCCGCAATCACCGGCACCATCGTGCTGGCCTGGTCGCCTACGGCATGGCAAATCTGGAAGAACACGTTTACCCGCCTGCCTATTGCCGTTCAGTTCCCGATCACTGACAGCCTGGGCAACAAGTACATCTTTGACTTCCCGGCTGTAGAGGTCGACGGCGAATTGCCAAATGGCGGCAAGCGCGATCTGGTTGAGGTAACGCTCAACTACACCGTAGCCAAGGTCAGCCCGACCATCACGCGTGTTCCGTTTGTGCCTGTAGCCAGCGTGTCCGTGGCGCCTGCGACTGCCTCTATCGCGGTAGCGGCAACCCGCCAACTGACCGCTTCGGCCTTGCCCGCAACGGCTGGCCAGAACGTCACCTGGACCAGCGCAACGCCTGGTGTCGCAACTGTGAGCGCTGGCGGGCTGGTAACGGGCGTATCTGCCGGCACCGCAGTGATCACCGCGAAAAGCGTCTCCGATCCAACCAAGACCGCGACGGCAACCATCACCGTCACCGCTTAAACAGTTCAACCCTTTGACCTCTCCGGTGATAACGCCTGCCGGAGGGGTCTTTTTTATTGGCGTGGCGTTGAGGAATTCACATGGCTCTCAAACTCAAGAAAAAAGAAGTTCTGCGTGGCGACTCCAAGTGGCTGGACTTTGACCAGGACACCAAGGTGCTGTTGTCTGGCACCAACAACACCGAATACCGCATTGCCATGGAGCGATATGCGCGACGTGTTCAGCGCAATGACGCGCGCTTTGGTGAAGGCGAGGTTGGCGTTGTTGATGGAGAGCTGACCGATCTGCAGAATCACACAATGCTGCTTGCTCACTTCGTCCTCAAAGACTGGAAAGGG
This sequence comes from Pseudomonas sp. HY2-MNA-CIBAN-0224, assembly GCF_040310285.1. Classification (NCBI taxonomy): domain Bacteria; kingdom Pseudomonadati; phylum Pseudomonadota; class Gammaproteobacteria; order Pseudomonadales; family Pseudomonadaceae; genus Pseudomonas; species Pseudomonas sp. HY2-MNA-CIBAN-0224. The sequence goes on from NZ_JBEOPQ010000001.1 coordinate 231,089, forward strand.
GTTCAGGATGAGAACGGCAACGAACTGAGCTACTCCACAGACGCTGCCGCCCAGTTGCTGGAGATGAACCCTGACTTCCTTCTGTTTGTGTTGCGCAAAGGCAAAGAGATCGCTTCCGAGAGCGAAAGGGAGCTGGATGAGACGTTGGGAAAGCCATCGCCAGATTTGAATGGGAGCGTGACTGGTCAGGTAGCGAAAAGCGAAGACTGATTTACGCCAAGTTAAACCTGGAGGTCCCCGACGAGCCGCCGACCGACGCAATCACCGGCTATTTGCTGAGTACGTTTCGCAACGTCAGTCGGGGTCGGCGATTTATAGCGACGATGTCTGGCATTTTTCCTCTTCCTCTTTCAGGTATAGAGATCTCGGGCTGGCTGGACGCGTACCCAGCACCATTGCCGAGACGGTATGTCGATGAGGTTATCTTTGCCTTGGATGCGATCTGCCTGGAGGAAGAGGAAGGTGGGGATGATTAAAATTATGATGGCCGGTCCAGACTGAAAAGACGATCTGGCCCAGCATTAGGAGTGCAAATGATCAACGTAACTGTTCGCAACCTGAGCGGTGGACAGGCATCACTTGAGGCCGTCGTACGGCAAAAGATCGATGCTAATGTTTTCGAGGTATTTATCTTCCCCTCGAGTGAACTCAAGCGGCATTCCAGGGCTGAGCTTCTGCTCGACTACCCACCCACCGACAAACTTGAAGGTAACAACGACAGGGGTCGGATCCCCTAAGAAGTTGACTCGCACTGTCTTCCCAATTGGAGTTTTCGCCATAACATCTGACAGCACCGCGGCAACTTCAGGTTCTTCTTTCATTGCATGGCTCCTTGCACAATTATTGAGAGGGCTATTGGCGTCGCCGCTGTGAGCGCCCCCATTTATTTGAAGGCGGAACGCTACTACGCTCTTCCGCCGAGCAGCTACTGGTATTACATCCAGGCTGGATGCCTGGACAGAAGCATGGGGCTTGAGGGCGCCCAGGGCTTTGGCGCCCCCTTACGACTCAGCATAGAATGTCATCATTGGATAAATTCGGAGCAAGCATGAAACGCGACTGGGAACTGGTCAGGAAGATACTTATAGCGGTAGAAGAGCTGCAGGGCCATAGTCAGTCCGTCGACGGTTCAAGCATTGCTGGATATGATGCGCCAGTGGTGTCGTATCACATTTTTCTGATGAAGGAAGCAGGTCTTGTAAGGGCGTTGTGCTCAAACTCCATCAACGAGCCGCGCCAGTGCTTCGCACAAGAAATGACTTGGGCTGGCCACGAGTTTCTCGATCAGATTCGATCGCAGAGTGTTTGGAACAAGACAGTCGGATTGCTGAGAGAAAAGGGGGTGGATCTGTCGTTCGACACTATCAAGGCCGCCGCTGCAGCGGTCGCAGCCAGTCTTCTCAGCTTCTAGGTCGGGCTTTGGCGCTTCCTTGCGATGATGGTAGATTGCCGCCATCTTTAATTGAAGGGAATCCTAATGCGCCAAACAATTACAAAACTGCTTATGGCTTTTTTTGTGGCCGCCTCCTTGGCTGGCTGTGCATCTGGCCCAACACCGCAGGACATTGCGAATGCCGATTACGGTACACCCGTAGAAAAAGAGTCTACAGACGCGCAACTGAAGTCCTATTTTGAAGGGCATCTGAAAGACCCCTATTCTGCACAGTATGAATTTGGCGTCCCGGAAAAGGGCTACATGATCAGCAGCTCCTTCGAGGGACGCCAGCTGTACGCAGGCTACATCGTGACTGCAAGAGTCAACGCAAAGAACAGCTATGGCGGCTATGTAGGCATGCAGACTTATCAGTTTCTCTTTCAGAATGGGAAGCTAGTCAGGGGTAACCAGCTTTCTCCTAGCGGCTTAGCCAATCGTCTCTTTTGATCGCAAGAATAAATAATTAGGTATCAAGACCCGCTCCGGCGGGTTTTTTTACGTCCGGAGAAAAGCATGGCCGAGCAAAAATCCCGCCTGGTGCTTGAAATTGACAGCCGTGACGCCGAGCAAAAAGCAGCTGACATCAATAAGGCTCTTGAAGCTCTTGAGGCGCTCGGCCTCCCCACCCAAAGAGCGATGACCAAGGCGGCATCGGGGATTGATGGTGTTGGGAAAAGCTCGACAAAGACTACGGGGGCTATTGATGGGCTTTCGGAGTCGTCGGACAAGGTTGCGGAATCAAGCCTAAAGATGGGCGAGACGGCCGCTGAAGCTTCGGCGCGACTGTTGGCGATGGCAAAAAGATCGCTTGAGACAAGCGATTACGTAAAGTCGCTTTCTGCCAGCACTACGCAGGCCGGCAATTCTTTCGATTATGCAGCCGACAAGGCCGAGAGGCTTTCGGATCTTGCGCGCCGCATGCGGGCCGAATCTGACGCCAACGTAAAAACCAATACCACCCTTGCAGGCGGCTCGAGAAAGGCTGCAGTAGCTACTGATGAGCAGGCACAGGCGCTTGAAAAGTTGCTTGGGCAGATCGACCCTGTGACCCGCAAGCTGACCGAAATTGATCGGCTTGAGAAAGAGCTTGCGAAAAACAAGAAGTTTCTCGATGCCGACACATTTGCCGACTATCAATCAAAGATAGCTGCAGCGCGCAAAGCTATCGGAGGTATTGACGACGACCTGAAGAGCTTCGGGCTGACTACAAAGGGCTCGCAGCGCGATGCTGCGCAGTTGCTCAACGCGCTGAAGTCCGGCGACTGGCAAGGTGCTGCCCGGAATTTCCAGCAAATCAGCGTTTCCTCTGGTGGAGCCTCCCAGGCCTTGAGGTCTCTCGGCGGGTCCGCGCTTGGGGTTGTGAACCCGCTCACTGTTGCAGGGGCTGCTGCGGCTCTATTGGCCCTGGCTTACAAGCAAGGAAGTGACGAGGCCTCAGCATTCACACTGTCATTGGCGGCGACTGGCAATACGGCGGGGACGACCACCGCGCAGTTGGCAACATTGGCGAAGCAAATTTCCAGCACTGGAGGAACCACGGGCAAGGCTGCATCGGTTCTTGCTCAACTTGCTGCATCGGTGCGAATTCCCATTTCGTCATTCGAGGCCATTACTCGAGCAGCCATGGACTATGAGTCGGCGACCGGGCAGGCAGCCGAGGAGACCGTGAAGAACTTTGAAAAGATCGCCAAGGACCCGACCGCAGAGATTCTCAGGCTAAACGAGTCGATGAATTTCCTCACGGCCTCGACCTACGAGCAAATCAAAGCCTTGCAGGAACACGGGGATATGCAAGGGGCGGCTGCCATTGCGAATGATGCATACGAAAAAGGCTTGTCGCGAACATCAAAAACCGTACGTGAAAACCTCGGCTATCTCGAATCGAGCTGGAATGCTGTCGCTAATGCAGCCAAAGGTGCCTGGGACGCAGCTCTCAACATCGGCCGAGAGAAGACCGTCGATGACAAGTTAAAGGCTTTGCGAGAGCAGCTTGACGCTATTGCAGAGGCAGAAGCACTAAGAGACAAGCGTGACCCACGAGGGCGCCAGGCTGACCCAATTTCAAACCTGACCCCAAACGACGATTTCCGAAAGCAGGCTCTGCAAGCTCAGGAAACTCAACTCCTGATCCAGAAAGCCGAGGATGAGCGCCGCGCCTCGGCCAAGGGGTTTGCCCAGCAAATGCAACAGCAGTCGCTTGATGATCAGTTGACGCTTGATAAGATCAGGGACGACTCAGCATCAAATCAGAAGAAACGTGACAAAAAGATTGAGGAATATCAGGCAGTTGTAGCGCGTCGCGAAATTGAGGCAAAGAAAAAGAACGACAAATCTTTACTTATTTCTGCTGAGCAGCAGGAAAAAGATATTGCAGCTATCAAGGAGAAGTATAAAGACCCCAAAATCCCGAAGACCGCAGCTTATCGCGAGGACGCAGGCCAGAGGATGCTGGACCAGGCCCGCCAACAGTTTTCAGTCCTCCAAGAGCAAGCAAAGGTAATCGCGGATCAAACGACAGGAACTGTGACGTTAGGCACCGAAGCCAAAAAACTCATAGCACTTGAGACTACGCTGGCTGAGCTTAAGAAAAAGGGCACGCTGACTACCGCCCAGAAGCAAATTCTGGCAATGGGAGAGCTGAACGTTGCCCAACAGAAGCTCAACGCCGGGCTTGAAAAGCAAAATCAGCTGTCAGCGGTGCAGCTGGAAAATGCTGCGCGATTAAAGGCCTACAGGGACAACCTCAGTACTCAGCTTGCTCTGTTTAAAGAGGGGTTTGACAATCAGATTGCGGCATTTGGGTTGAGTGATAAGGCTCGATCACGCTTGCAGGACGACCTGAAAATCCAGCAGGACTACCAGAAGCGCGTTAACAAGCTGACCAATGACTTCAGCAACAGCACCGACAAGTCTGCGGGCCGCAAACAGCTCTATGACGACGAGATCGCCGCAGAAAAAGACGCCCTCAGCAAGCGTCTGGCGATGCAAAAAGAGTATTACCGCAATCTGGATGACGCCCAGAACAACTGGATATTCGGGGTTTCAACTGCCTGGCAGAGCTACGTGGACATGGCCACGAACTACAACCAGCAAGCCCAGGATGGTGTGACGCAGGTTTTGGGGAGTACAACATCATCGATCTCGGACCAGATACAAGGCCTCCTAAAAGGGACGACAGATCTGGGCGACGCCTTCATCAACCTTGGTCAGACAATGGGCAGTTCCATCCTTCAGGCGCTTTCGGACATCGCTGCAAAGTGGATTGTTACGCAAGCCCTGAAAATGGCCGGCATTGAGGCTGAAACAGGTGCGGTCGTCGCGTCAGAAGGAATCAAGACGACTGCGAAGGTGACAGGTGATGCGGTCGCGACAGGCTCATCCCTGGCTTCCATTGCAACCATATTGAGCGCAAACGTCGCGGCCGCAGCCACCACCGTTGCATCCTGGCTCCCGGCGGCACTCGTTGCCTCTATTGGGTCGTTTGGTGCGGCAGCAGTTGTCGGTGGTGGCGCTCTTGTGGCGGCATACGCATTACTGAAAGGCTTTTCTTCTGGCGGGTACACCGGCCCCGGCGGCGTCAACGAGCCGGCTGGCGTCGTGCACAAGGGCGAGGTTGTGTGGAGTCAGGCTGACATTAGCCGTCACGGCGGCGTGGCCACGGTCGAATCTCTACGCAAAGGCAACGTTTCTCCGATTCGTCCTGGTGCAACAGGTTCGGGCTCAGGCTCAGGATCTGGAGGCCAAGAGGCAGGCTCAGGCAAGCCGGGCGGAAACGTCAACATCCACAACTACGGCGGCAACCAGGTTGAAGCCCAGCGGGACGGCGACGACTGGAACATCATCATCAAGCGAGCCAAGCGCGAGATTGCCGGTGACCTTGCCAGCGGCAATGGTGATATCACGCGCGCGCTGACAAATGGCTATGGGCTGCGGAGAGTGCCTCGATGAGCATTTTAAAAAGGCTTTACGCGAGCTCTGGGCCTGAAATCATTCACCCGGTGCTAAAGGTCACGGACGGCATCACCACGTATTACCTCACCAACGGCTGGGATGAGCTGGTAGTGGGGCTGGGGAATGGCACGGTTGTGACGTGCACGCCGTGCGGCATGGAGCTGGCCATCCCGGCGCGCAACGACGACGGGACTCAGGACTTGAACTTTGCCCTGAGCAACGTCGACGGACAGGCGTCGGGCTTTATCCGAGCCGCGATCAAGGACGGTCGCGAAATGCACCTTGAGCTGTTCACCTTCACCTCAAACGATCTGGGAGCGCCGGCCACTGCGCCGAGCCGCTTCAAGATCAAAGGTGGGCAGTGCACAGCTACCCAGGTGTCCGTCACCGCTGGCTACTTCAACCTGCTGGACACCAACTACCTGCGCAACACCTACAACCTCGTCAAATTCCCGGGCATTCGCTACCTATGAACCTCGAAAAATACACCCTCGGCCAATACGTCGAGGGCGGCCGACTGTGGCCGCACGTTGACTGTTACGGCCTGGTGTTGGAGGTGCGTCGGGACTTGGGCCTGTCGGATTGGCCTGAGTGGTCGCAAATGCGCAAGGCGGATGGCGGCTTGGTGCGGGCCTGCAAGGAAATGATCCAAACCCAGTTGACGCTCTGTGAGCCAGACCACGGCGTTGCTGCCGTGGCCTATCGCGGCAGCGTGCAGGATCACATCGGGATCGTGGTCAGGATGAACGGCCTGCTTGAGGTGCTGGAAATCAACAAGGGCCGCAACGTCAGTTTCACCCCTCTGCGCCGCTTTGAGCGCCGGTTTTTCAGCGTGGAGTACTACCGATGATTCGCATCTACCCAAGCCGCCTGGAGGGCGCGCCGCTGGAGAGTCACGCTATCACCGGACCGATCCTGCTGGTGGACTGGCTGAAAGGTCAGGCGCCGGACTTTGAACTAGATCGCGAGCATCCGATCTTCATTGAAGTTGATGGCGTGGTGTTGCCGGTAGAGCGCTGGGCGACGTTTGTTGTGCAACCGGAAACAGACCTGCGGATCTACCCCCAAGTGCGCGGCGCCGTGGCGATTGTTGCGTGGGTGGCGGTGGCGCTTGCAGCCGTATCGCTGGTCATGATGATGAGCATGACCACGCCAGGCATGACGCAGCCGGGGCAGGGCAAATCACTCGACACCAACCCGGCGAAGGTTAACCGGGCAAAGGTGAACGAGCCGGTCCCCGAAATTCTTGGTCGCAGCAAGATTTACCCGGACTGTGTGGTGCAGCCGGTGTCGCGGTTCGTCAACAAACGCGAAATGCACACCAGCTTATGCTTGTGCCTTGGCGCCGGGGAGCTATCGACACTGGCCAGCAGTATCAAGATCGGCGACACGCCGGTTGCGGCCTTCGGCTCTGATGTGTCGTACATGTTTTACAAACCCGGCGCGAGCGTTGCGGGTGATCGCCGGGCCGAAAACTGGTACATCGTGGGTGAGGTTGGTGGTACCAGCGCCGGTACGGCCGGCCTGGACACGGCGTCCACAGCTTCTAGTGGTTCTTCCGTGGTGGCCGATGCGCTGGTTCTGGCCGGATTGAGCGTAAGCCTGGCCGGTGCCAACCCTGAGTTTCCAGATAACTGGGCCGTGGGCACCACCGTCACGCTGAAAGCGCCTAACACCTTCAAGGTCAGTAACGCGGGGTCGTACACCCAGATTGCGGGCCCGTTGGGTGATCTGGCCCCTTTTGTGGGGATGAAGGTCACGCTGTCAGTTGATACTGACTATGACCTGGTGGTGGCCAGCTACTCACCGTATATACCGCCTGTACCCGGCACCGGCGGTAACCCATCGTCGGTTCAGTCTTCCTCTTCACCGACCACGTACGATTTTAGTGATACCCCTGCGGTTTGGACGATCACCTACCGGGGTGACAGCCGAACCATATCGCTGGCTTCAGACTTTGTGAACATGAGCGGCGTGGTGTCGGCAATCAATGCCCAGCTTTCAGGTATTGGCCTGACCGCGCAGGACAATTCGGGTCGACTCCTGATTGCTGAGCCGTACAGTCCCTACAAAGGCGGTGCTATCTCGCAGTCCAACGCACCGGTTGCGTTGTTTGGCGTTGGTCCCGTTTACACAGTCGGCACTGCCTCGGCAGGTGGTGTGCCTGAGCGCGAAGCCTTCATTACGCTGCGTTACGACAGCGGCGCCCCCTTTGCCGGGCTGAATGACGGGGCGCAGCGCATGTCGATCGGATATCGCGGTCAGCGGTACCGGATTGCTAGCTTGGACGCATTGACCATGACGATTCAGCGCCTAAACGATGCGGGCAATGTCGACTCGGGATGGTCAGGATTCGCCGCTCGCACGCTGCTGGACTTTGCGCTGGGTTCTGACTTTGTTGGTTCGCTCAACTGGCTTGGCTCGTTTATGGGCACTCCAGAGCAAGAGCTGACAGACACTCTTGAGTATGACTTTTACCTCCCTGCCGGGCTGGCCTGGTACAAAAGCAACGGTCACCGCCGGGCAGGTACTGTCATAGTCCACGTTAACTGGCGGGATGCTGCGGTGGGCGGTGCCTGGAACAACGTTGTGCACACCATCACCGAGAGCACCGAGGATGCCTTGGGGTTCACGTTCACGCTGAAGCTTCCGTATCGGATGCGGCCTCAGATCCGCGTGCGTCGGGATGCGCCGCAAGAGGGCGGGAACACGCGGGACACGGTTTACTGGTTTGGTCTTCGCTCAAAGCTGGATGCGCCCACCTCATACGAGGGCGTGACCATCTTCACAGCGGATATCAGGACGGGCGATCGTCTTGGTGCTCAGTCCGACCGTCGCGTCAGTATGGTTTCCGAGCGGCTTTACGAGGGCAAGGCAGGGCGCACAATCAGCGGCGCCGCGCTTCATGTTCTTGATAGTCGCGGCATTGATCGCAGTGAAATCGACGTGGCCACACTCAATGAGTTGGAAGCTCAGTTCTGGACGCCGCGAGGCGAGGCGTTCGACTTTGCCTTTACCGAGCAGGTGACAGTGCGCGAGGCGCTGCAAACCATCTTCGCTGCCGGCATGAGTCATTTGCGGTTGGCTGACGGTCTGATCGGTTGTACCCGCGAGGGCGTGCAACCTTCGCGCGGCCCAATCACCAACCACGAAATGACGACTGAACTGGTTTCAACGTTCAAGGCGATCAGTTCGGACGACTTTGACGGCGTGGACGTCAAGTACATGAGTCCGCAAACCTGGGCTATCGAAACGGTTCAGTGCCGTTTTGAGGGAAGTCTGGGCCTGAAGGTGGATGTACTCGAGCTTGATGGCGTGCAGAGCCGAGATCGAGCATGGCGCATTGGCAGGCGACAACTGCGCAAGCATCTGTACCAGCGCTGGAGCTACTCAGGCAACACCGATCTGGAGGCGCTGTGCTTTGAGCGCCTTGATCACGTCACTCTTGCGGATGACATACCAGGCACCAGTCAGTCGGCACTGATTGTTGACGCTGAATTGGTGGGCGATCGCGTGGTGCTTGAGCTGACCGAGCCGCTGGACTGGGATATAGAAAATCCCCGAATTGTAATTCGCCGACACGACGGCTCAGGCACGCCAATGATCGCGCCGACTCGGCTGTCTGATTTCACGATGAGCATCCCGGCCAAGGCCCTGGACTTTAACCTAATCACTGACCTTACGATTGAGCCTGCGCGCTTGCTGTTCGCCGCCTCAGCACAAATTGGTTACAGCGCCATGCTCACTGAAATCGCGCCAGACGCCGACGGCTCTTGCAGCTTCTCAGCAGTCGAGTACCGAGACGACTACTACGCCGATGACGACAATTACGCACCTACATAAGGACTGCTCATGCTTACCTATCCGGAGGGCTTGTCCCTGCCGCTGCGGGAGGGTTATGGCTTCACGCCTGTCAGTCCGATAAAACGGTCAAACAAGGTGAGTGGCCGTGCCGTTCAGCGTCGGCTTTATAGAAGTGTGCCCACCGCGGCCAACGTGTCGTGGCTATTTACCGCAGAGCAGGCGCAGCTTTTTGAGGGCTTTTGCAAGTGGGAGCTTGGCTGGGCTGCCTGGTTTCTCTGCCCGATCAGAACCCCGTTGGGTCTCAAGTTAACCCGCGTCAGGTTCACTGACGACTTCTACCAGGGCCCCGAGCTTGTAGGGGTCAACATGTGGCGCTACTCGGCCACGGTCGAACTGTTTGAAATGCCGGTAGTCAACGAGGCCGAGTACGCCAGCCTGCTGGCAGGTATGGACATTGGCGTCATGAATGCCCAGCTCCGAGGACTGATGCAGCGCTGGTACACCAAGTCCTGGCCCGGCGCCAGATAACCCCACTCTGAACTGATTTTTGAATTCCCATGCCCGCCGCCGCGCGGGCTTTTTTTCGCCTGGAGTATTTATGAGCGGAGCCGATGATCTCGCACGCCTGACGGTTACGATTGATAAGGCCAACGAGCTGTTCCTGTCGGAAGAGCCAAAGATGGTCGATGTGGGGGGCGGGTTAATGCGTCCAACTAACGCCAAGGTACTGGCCGATCTGGCAACTCAGATGAATGGTGCGCAGATTTATACGTCTGTGGCTTTGGGGTTGGCGAGTACTGCGCAAGGCAGTTATTTCAGTGTGCCCAGTCTTGAGTCAACTGAATATCTGATTTTGTATCAGAACAATGCGGGAGCCGCGAAAGAAATTGACCGTTATCCAAATGCAAGAGCTGTAGATGCGCTTGAAGATGACTTGAAAATTATCGCTGACAGAAGCTCTGACCGCTTTTACAACGGCAAACGGGTTTACAGCGGGGAGGCTGATGAAGGTTTCAGCGCATCAATTGTCACCTTGGAGGACGGGAGCGTTGTAATCCCCAAGCTTGTGCTTGGGGCTCCGGCACTCGCGACTATTCAAGATATGATTGATGAATCAGGCGGAGCCCCATCAGGCCCCGTTCGCGCATGGCCTACCACGGCCTTGGGCGCGCTAGCTGAAGCCGCTCGACGCCGGGTAGATTTCGTAATGATCGGTGACAGCAATCAGCGGATGGATGGCTATGGCTGGGGTGGCGGGCTCATGCGCGCGCTTCATAACCGATTTGGGTGCTATGCCACGGGGGTGGCTACCCAGTCACCTATCACCATGTCTACTTACACGACTACGGGGGAGAGCAGCTATGGCTTAAACGCCCCTGCGACTTATAGCGGCGCGCCTGACGGCGTAGAGAGCGTTTTTCCGGGGTTCTCTTTTACCATCGGCGCGGGCAAAGGGGGCATCGGATACGCTTGGTTGCCTGCTGGGGAGTCCATAGCGAACGCCAACAACAGCGGTGGCGTAGGCATATCCGCCGACCACGCAATCGGCGCCTCTAACAAGCTTCGCATTCATTATGACTGGGTAAGCATGAAGGACGGCGCTGGCCAGTTCCGAGTTGAAGCTCGTTTAGACGGCCCTCCCTGGACTAAGGTGGCGCAAGGCCCGGTTACACCTACGAATACGGGAGAGCATTCACTCCACCGGCAGACGCTGGATATACCGGCGGCATCTCGAACTACAGGGCTTGAATGCAAGTGGTTCACTCCGGGTGGCACGCCGATAACCGGACCATTTGCGGCGGCATGGTTCCGCGTCGAAAATCCAGCGAAGGCCAGCGGGGTATCGGTAAGTACGATATACGGCTCAGGCGGTCAGAGCTTGTACGATATGGCGGCTTACCTTCTTGGTGCGCCCGATCAAGTGCTTATCAACTGGTTTGGCGAAACTCGACGACTTCAGTTGCTGGCAGAGCAGAAGCCGATTGTTGTCGTGTATGTAAACAGTGGGCTGAACGACCAAAACGAGACACTGAAACCAAGTTTAGGCTGGAGGGAAAGTGATTCGCCAACGTCTCCGGCTGCCTACATTGACAACCTTGAGGCCATAGTAAAACGGGTTAGCGATGTATGGCAGAAAGCGGGATGGGATGAGACGGAGCTATTCTTCCTGGTCATGCCTTCGCATCCAATTTCAACGCCAGATGCATCAAAGCTTTTGTCTTATCGCCGCGCAGCGAAGTCTTTCTCGGTTGCGCAGCGAATCTCTTTTATCGACCTTGAAAATATTACGTCTAATGCTGAGATGCTAAACAACAAATGGTACAAAGAAAACAATACGGATATTAACCATCTAGTGAAGTCTGCATACCAGGTTTTAGGCGAGCGTGTTATTGCATTGGTGCCGGAGATTAAATAATGGCGAGCTTGATTACACATCTGCAAAATAAATTCAGCGATAGCACGATGGATAAATTAGTTCGAGACAGGGCCGTGTCTTCTGGCACGCGACTTTTATTCGACTTTTCAAACAGCTACAGTAATCCAAATCCAGATGGCGCCCTTAAGTTTGGATCCGGCTTTGCCAATCTTGTAGATGGAGCGCCCGGGGCGGTTATCGGAGGTGCAGACGCCGCCCCTCTTATCAATGAGCGCGGCTCAACTGGCGGAATCAGGTCGCCAGCCAGCGGTGCGAATGGTCAACTTATAAACCTCGGCAGGTCATACAGCCTCCACGCTACGAACCCAAGTTTCATTGCACTAGCCTGGGTTAAATGCCCGAGCAACGCCGTGGCCAATGCCTATCAAGGGATTTTCAAGCTGCAGGGGAGCAGCGTTCAAAACACATTGTTCTCGATTGATACGGGGTTTAACGGAAGGGCGCCGCGAGTAGTGGCTAACAACCAAAACAACGTGCCGGTTTATGAAGATGTCCCGGGCTTTACGCCAGATGCCGTACATCAAATTGGAGTAGCTTGGCGTCTTGGCTTTGTCGACGTAATTCTGAATGGGGTCGTAGTTAAGACGATAACAAATATCAACCAGAAGCTGCTGGACTTGTCGGGTTACGATCTTATTGCGCAAACTGCCCGACAGAGCACGACGTTACATCGCATCCTCTTGGAGGACTTAACCGTGGCGCGGCGAAGTGTAGCTGCTGCTGCCGCAGCTGATTATGCATCGGCGAAGGGGGGGTTCTCCTGAGCAAGTTGAATTGCTTGACCTGACAAGACCTGCCAGCCCGCCCAGCGCGGGCTTTTTTACGCCCGGAGAAGCCCATGCCCATCACATCGCAGCAACTGCTGCAGACTCTAGCGAATCTCGAACAAGTATAAGTTAGGTGATTAGTCGCTATAGGCTTAACGGCGAATATGAATTTTTCCCATCGTCAAATTGCTGCGGAAAGTACCGGTGTCTCCACGAATTGCGTACAGAGTTGCTCTATAAAAGGATATCCATCTCGAACAGTGAAGGCTTCGAATTTTTTTATACGCCCACAGCCAACCACGCTTCGAGACTGTTTCCATGATGTGCATCTGCTCTATTTATTGGAATTTGAAATATAGCAATTTGCTATTGGCGGTGGAGGTGCGGGAACTTTGACATTTTATAACGCCAAATTTTTACCTCCCCACTAAATACTCCCCATTTACGGGCCGCGTGGAACATTGCCCTTACTTTGCTCTTTCTCCCGGAGAAGGCTATGCCAATCACAGTGCAGCAACTGCTGCAGATCCTCCCGAACGCCGGCCAGGTTGCCGGCTTTTTTGTTCCTGTCTTAAACACTGCAATGAACCGGTACCAAATCGTTGGCCTGAAGCGCATTTCTGCCTTCATCGCGCAGGTCGGCCATGAGTCCGGTCATTTGACGCGCCTGGTGGAGAACCTGAACTACAGCGCTGACGGGCTGGCCAACGCCTGGCCCAATCGCTACGCCGAGCCGGACGGCAAGGGCGGCTACTTCAAAGTTCTGGTCAAGGACAGACAACGCAACAAGCCCAATGCCTTGGGCCTGAGCCTTGCTGGCAAGCCTGAGCAGATCGCCAACAACGTCTACGCCGGACGCATGGGCAACACCGCGCCGGGCGACGGCTGGAAGTATCGCGGGCGCGGCCTGATCCAACTCACCGGCAAGACCAACTACCGGCTGTGCGGTGAAGCGCTGGGTCTGGACCTGCTCACACAGCCCGAGCTGCTGGAGAAGCCGCAGCACGCCTGCATGGCCGCCGCGTGGTTCTGGTCCAGCAACGGGCTGAACTCGCTGGCCGACAAGGGCGATATCGAAACCATCACCCGGTGCGTGAACGGTGGGCTGACGGGATTGGCTGATCGCCAGGCAATCTACGCCCGGGCGCTGAAGGTGCTGGCATGACCCCCGTTGCGTGGAAGTTCGCCGGAATAGGCCTTGCCCTGGCTCTGCTGTTGAGCCTGGGTGTCGCTGGCGGGGCCTGGCTAGCTGCCAACCACTACAGGCCATTGCTCGACACCTCTTACGCCGACCTGGCCAAGACCAAGCTCGCACGGGACAACCTTGAAGAGCTGGCGGGTGAGCAGGACCGCAAGCTGGGCGAGTTGGTTATTGCTGGCGAACTGCGAGAGCGGAACGCGGCCCAGGCGATTGCCAAGGCCAAGGAAGAGGCCGGGGCGGATTACGCCGCAGCCAACAGATTGATGCAGGAGCGAACCGGCGGCGATCCGGCCGAGGCTGCTGCTTCAATCATTGATCAGGAGTTGGGGTTATGAGGTGGTTGCTGATAGGGCTCATGGCGGTACTAGCCGGCTGTGGTACCCGCGAGCCGGAGGTACGCACTGTGCGTGTCGAGGTTCCGGTACTAGTCCCGTGCAAGACGAAAGAGGTAGCGGTGCCGCCTTGGGCGGCAGCCGGATTGCAGAAAGCTGATTCGCTCGAGATAAAGGTGAGGGCGCTCCTTGCAGAGCGCCGTCAGCGAATAGGTTATGAGAAGGAGTTAGTTACAGCAATTCTTGCGTGCCAATAGCTGCTTTAATAGACGCAATATCGAAATTCACTAACTGTTGTTGAAGGCATGTAATTAAATAATTAAAACCATAGTTCTGGCTTGTGCTGCTGATTCAATAATCTGTCTGACTTTAAAAATTTGCTCTGGCTTTAGAATACGAGCAGATTCGAGGCCATCAATAAACCCCTCTGCTCTCTCAGTAGTTAAATTGATTTCTGATGTGCTGCTTGAGGATTTGATTTCTTGAATTTTTTGGTTTAAATCATTACGAATTCTGTATGTTAAACTAAACTCTTGTAAAGGGTCAGCGTGGCCTTCGGTTTTCATTGTTTTAATTCCCTGTGAGGTGCTGTTTGTTCTTCAGTGTTCCTGTATTTATCTGCGTTTTAGCTGATTAGTTCTTATAAAGCTGTTCTGATTGTTTATGGTCGCTTGATAAGCTTGAATAGTTAAAACACTTGCATGCTGACTCTAGCACATGGTCAGGAATGACTCTAAAAATCTACGTTGAGCTCATTAGTATCGCGAGCGTCATGGTTATAAAGTCCTCATTTTTATCGAGGGTCTCTAGGGCGCCTCTAACGTTACTCCCGGCTTCCGACGCCCCATGCTTCTCAGCCCAAGAGGTTAGCTCAAGAATGGCTGCTTCGAGGGCAAGCTGATTCTCGTTGATTTTATAGAGGAGGCTTGGGAGCAAATCTGAATTAGGCATGTCGGAGCTCCATTGGAAGGTGATTTCTAGTAAATGCCCATTTCCACCTGAATGATAGTGTTTTGAGTCCTTGTTTTGTCTCAGGAGGACGGAAAGTAGAGGGTGAGCCGTGCGTGACTTTTGCGTGACTCTCTCTCACGCACCTATAGGCATCTATGGCTATTCGATTGCAGCGAGCGCCAGAGACAACAGCCATAATCCAAGGGGTTGCCATGCTCCTACGGGCATGGGGTGCTAGGCGGTAGTTTGCGGTCGGCAGTAAATCAGGGAGGGGAAAACCAGCTGCCCGTTCTGCCTGTGATTGGACGGACTGAGCGAGAGTCTCTTTGCTGAATTTGCTTAGAATGCTGATTGTTGCTGAAATTTTGCTTAAGCAATGCGGGTTGCATTTCTAACTATATGAAATATATAGAATTTTAATTCTGATCAGCACGATCCATCATGGGGGCCACAGAAAATCTTCTGGAGGATTCTGAGCGCTCTAGATGAGTGGATTTAGAGTGTTTTTCGGTCATGATCTATCGTTCAAATATGTGCTTTTCAGCCGTTTCGCCTGCTTGGAGAAGCACAGTGCAGCAAAGCCTTTTAGCTTCTGCTGAGGCGTAATGGCCGGGAGTTTATCAGGAATCCTAGTGGCAATTGACTTATGTAAACATTGAGCCTGTAGGAGCGAGCTTGTCTCGCGATCTTTTGATTTTCAAAAGCAAAAGATCGCGAGACAAGCTCGCTCCTACAATTTTGTTATGGTGACGGCTGAAATGAGTTTCAAAGCCTGTCGAGTCGAGTACCGATGATCATCAAACTGCCTCGCACTATTGAACAATTCATAGGTGGCGCCGCGCTGAGAGCCGACGAGATCGGTGAATCCCCCTGCGATGTTTATAGCTTCAAACGTGGTAACGATCGTTTATTTCTCAAGACTTGCCCGGCTATCTTGGCACCTACCACGTATAGCGTGTTACGAGAGGCGCGGGTCTTGTCCTGGCTCGCAGATCGCCTGAGAGTCCCTGAAGTGGTGGCTATCGCGGAAAGCGTTGAAGGTGAGTTCATGATTACGCGTTGTGTCGAAGGGCAACCCCTTCAGGCGCGTATCAATGACCCGTCTTCGATCATCATGTTTTTTTGCGAGGCGGTGCGGCAGTTACAGGCTGTGCCAATCCACGATTGCCCGTTTGATTCAAGTGTTGAAACGCGTCTGCATGAGCTGGACTATCTGCTGGCACATAACTTGGACGAGGATTGTTACAACCTGCAGCAGTGGCCTTACTTGCAGACTCCGCTGGATCTTGTCGCTCACCTGCATAAAACGAAGCCGACAGAGGACCGGATGTTCAGTCACAGAGATCTGTGTGGGGCCAATGTGTTTGTCGATGCCCATGACACGCTGCACTTCATTGATTTGGGTCGTGGCGGGAGTGCCGATCGATGGTTAGACATTGCCTTTGTTCATCGCTTTTTGCGTAAAGACGTCTCTTTGGGCGTTGCCGGTGAGTTTCTAACTGAGTTGGGCGAGGGAGATGAACCGGCCAAGCGCGAGTTTTTCGAGCAGTTGGACGAATTTTTCTAGAGTTGTGATGAGGGCGCAGGCAATTAAATGTTCAAAGGCCTGAAGGCTGTATGCCGAAAGACACACAGCCCCAACCCTTTTTACTCAGGCAAGCTCATGTGCAATAACGGGAAGGGTCGTCCTTCGCCGTCCAGTGGCGAACGCCCCGTTTGCACGAAGCCGTAGTGCAGGTAGAACCCTGCGGCCTGTGGGTTTTGCTCGTTGACATCCACGCTGAGCGTCGCGCGCGACGTGCGGACATGGTCCAGCAAGGCTCGGCCAATGCCTTGGCCATGCTGTTTTGGGTCTACGAAGAGCATTTCCACATGGTTGTCACTTAGCCCAATGAAACCTAGTGGCCAGTCTCCAGTATCTGCCGCGACCCACAGTTCTACGGCTGGCAAGTAGCTGTCACGTAACTGCGGGGTCAGTGCTTCGATGTCGGATGGCTGCAAAAAATCGTGAGTGGCCTGAACTGCGCGCAGCCAGATGTTCAGCAACTGCGGATGGTCCACAGCGTTACCCTTGCGAATGATCATGAAATCATCCTTCTTCTCTTTAGGTCTGATGATGGGGGCGCCGGGCAGTGGCGACCGATTAAGAGTCGGCTTCAGGTATGACCGCTTCGCGAGTTAACGCCTGGGCGGTGCACTTAAGAGGGGCCGAAAAAGAATGGGCGGCCAATTTGCCGGGGCACGTTAAAGATGTCAAGAAGGTGGGTAGGGGCCGACCACTACCCAAGCATGATCAACTCGGCACCCTCTAGCAGCAGCGGACGCACGAGGATCTTGTAGCAATCGGCATCAAATGCCTGGCCGGTGCTTTTCGGCGCCTGTCTGGCTTCAGCCTCCGTTGCGTAGGTGCCGATGTAATGCCAGCCGTCCACGACGTGGTATTCCACATGCTCACCGTGGCGTTCGTGCAGTGCGATTGCGCAGGGGAACGGCCAGCGATGTACGGCCCAGCGGGCAAGCGCAGTTAACAAACGTTCGGTATGGGCTGCTTGGCTTTCATCGCCTCTGCAGGCGCCCGCGCATTTGCCGATTTGTGCTCTGAAACAACTGCGGCCCATCGCTTTTTCGATGCCGAGCAGGCTGTGGCACAGGCGCTGCTCGTCAGCGATCAGCATCAACGCTTCAGTGGCCATGCGCTTGTTGCGGAACAGCCCGTACAACGGGCTGGCGTCGGGCAAATCGGTGGTGTCGATGATGTCTACAGCACCCTTGATGACGCGTATTGAGCACAACCGGCGTTGCTTGCGTAATCGCTTGTTTTTGAGGGGTTGCAGTTCTTTGATCAGGCGCGATTCCAGCAGCAGCGCGCCGATTTCTCCGGCGGTTTGCACATACTCGATTCTTTGCGCTTGGCGCAGCATGCGGGCTTCTTCGGGTGTTCGCAGGTGTGCCAGCAGTCGGCTGCGGATATCGACACTTTTACCGATGTACAGCGGCATTGAGTCGTCTTGCGCATAAAAGAAGTAAACCCCCGGTGCTCGCGGTGCTGCAGCGACTTGAGCGCGCAGGTGCTCAGGGTATTCATAAACAGGGGCGAGTTGTGCAGGGCGTATAGGCATGGTGGTTATAGTGCGGCATAGGTAACGGGATATGACAGCCGCCGGTCAGAATCGCTCCGGTGTGTGCGGCTAGAACCGGTCATGGAACCCGGCTAGAGTTGTGCCCAACTGGAACGCAGAAGCTAAAGGACTGCCGATGAATTTGACGCCTGAACACTTTGTCAGCCTGGCAATGGGTAACCCGATCAACGCTGAGCTCATGGAGCGCTTGCCCAGGCTGGGCGTTGAACAGTGCTTGTTGACGGCGGGCAGCCTGTTTCAGGCGGTCTGGAACTATCGCTCAAACCTGCCGCCGGCGTTTGGGGTTAAGGATTACGACGTTTTTTACTTTGATCAAGACGTGTCCTGGGAGGCAGAAAACGAAGTCATCATCAAGGCACGGCAGCTGTTCGAGGATCTGGGTGTGAACGTCGATATCAAGAACCAGGCCCGGGTGCACCTCTGGTATCCCGAACGTTTCGGCAGGCCTTATCCGCAGTTGTTTACCGCCCGTGACGGTATTGATCGTTATCTGGTGGCCGGGACCTGCGTGGGGCTTTGCGCTGAAAGCGGCGAGGTGTATGCGCCTTATGGGCTGGATGACATCGGGGAGGGGCTGTTACGCAATAATCCGTTAACCCCACAGCCTGATTTGTTCATGCACAAGGCCAGAAGCTACCAAGCGCGTTGGCCATGGCTGACGATTATTGATGACAATCTGTAGGCGCGAGCGGTCTTTTTATAGATCAAAAGATCGCGAGCAAGCTCGCTCCTACAGATTGGGTACTTTTTAATTAAGGCGTTATGGGCGCGTGCGGGTGGCTTTGCGCGAAGTTTTTTTCATAGGCCCGGCAAACTCGCAGTACCTGGTCATCGGCAAAGCGCGCGCCGACCACGTGCAGGCCTACCGGCAGGCCATTGTCGGCCAGCCCGCAGGGCACTGATGCCGCTGGTTGTTGGGTCAGGTTGAACGGGTAGGTGAACGGGGTCCATTGCATCCAGTCGGTCAATGAGGACTCGGGCGGCACGTTGTGCCCGGCCGCAAATGCGGTGATGGGCAGCATGGGCGAGACCAGAATGTCGTAGCGCTGATGGAAGTCGTTCATGTGCGCGACCAATGCCGCCCGTGCTTCCAGCGCGGTGCTGTATTGCTCAAGGGTGATGCGCTCGCCAAGGCCGGCAATCCGTTGCAGCCCCGGGTCCATCAGCTCGCGCTGGGCACTGCTGAGTTGGCCAGCCAGGCGCGCTGCACCGGCAAACCACAGAGTGTTGAAGGTCTCCAGCGGGTCGCTGAAACCTGGGTCAACCTGCTCGACATGGGCGCCGAGTTCGGCCAGACGCTGCACAGCTTGGGCCACGACGCGGGCGACCTGCGGATCAACGTCGACATAGCCGAAGTTGGGGCTGTAGGCGATGCGCAAACCCTTGAGGTCATCGCTCTGTGCAAGCCAGGGCGTGGTGCGCGGGGCGCCGATCAAACCATCGCGGGCATCGGGCCTGGCCACGGTTTGCAGCATCAGCACCGAGTCTTCAACGGTGCGTGTCATCGGCCCCAGGTGCGAAAGGATGGTCATGGAGCTGGCCGGCCATTGCGGTACGTAGCCGAAGGTCGGCTTGATGCCAAATGTGCCGGTGAACGCGCAAGGGATGCGGATCGAGCCGCCGGCATCGCTGCCCTGATGCAGCACGCCCAGGTTTAGCGAGGCGGCAGCGGCAGCCCCGCCGGATGAGCCGCCTGCGGTCAGCCGGGTGTTCCAGGGGTTACGGGTGATGCCATACAGCGGGTTATCGGTGACGCCTTTCCAGCCGAACTCGGGGGTCGTGGTCTTGCCCAGCAAGACCGCGCCTGCCTTGCGCATAAAAGCACTAAAAGGCGCGTCAATCTCCCATGGACCTTGCGCCGTGGTGGTGCGAGAGCCTTTGCGGGTGGGCATGCCTTGAGTCAGAGTCAGGTCTTTGATCGAGGCCGGTACGCCATCCAGCGCGCCGCAAGGCGTGCCCTTAAACCAGCGCTGTTCCGATGCCCGGGCCGCTTGCAGCGCGCCTTGCGGGTCAACATGGCAGTACGCGTTGACTGCCGGGTTGTAGCGCTCAATGCGCAGCAGGGCATCCTCGGCCACTTCGACTGGAGAGAGGCTTTTATCGCGGTAACGGGCCAGCAATTCGACGGCGTTCAACTGGCCGATGTCAGGTGTATTACTCATGATTGTTTACCTCCTTGCGCGGCATTGACCATGGCCCGCAGCAGTACAGCGCAGCCGTCAGCCAAGTCCTGAGGGGCCGCGTTTTCGATTTCGTTGTGGCTGATGCCGCCTTCACATGGCACAAAAATCATCCCGGCCGGGCCCAGCTCGGCGACAAAAATCGCGTCGTGCCCGGCGCCGCTGACGATGTCCATATGGCTCAAGCCCAACTGTTGCGCGCCCTGGCGCACGGCATCGACACACCCAGGATTGAAGTCCAGCGGCGGGAAGTCAGCGGTCGGGGTCAGCTCAACACTCAAGCCGTGCTCGACACTGGCCACTTCAATGGCTTCACGCACTTCATCCACCATGGCTTGCAGGTGATCGGCATGCAGGTGCCGCAGGTCGATGGTCATGTGCACTTGCCCGGGGATCACGTTACGCGAGCCTGGGTGCAGGGTCAGGCAGCCAACGGTGCCGCAGGCATGGGGTTGATGCTGGAGGGCGATCCGGTTGACGGCGCTTACCACGTGCGCGGCGCCGACCAGCGCATCTTTGCGCAAATGCATGGGGGTAGGGCCTGCATGGGCTTCAACGCCGGTCAGGGTCAGGTCAAACCACTTCTGGCCGAGGCAACCCATGACCACGCCAATCGTGGTGTTGCGGTCTTCCAGCACCGGGCCTTGCTCAATGTGCGCTTCAAAATACGCGCCCACCGGGTGCCCGAGCACAGGCCGGTTGCCAGCGTAGCCAATGCGCTGCAACTCGGCGCCGACTGACAAGCCTTGCTCATCGACTTTGCTCAGGGTTTCGTCCAGGTCGAATTTGCCAGCAAACACCCCGGAGCCCATCATGCACGGCGGGAAGCGTGAGCCTTCTTCGTTGGTCCAGACCACCACTTCAATGGGCGCTTCGGTGGTCAGTTGCAGATCGTTCAGGGTGCGGATGACTTCCAGCCCGGCCATGACCCCGTAGCAACCATCGAATTTGCCGCCGGTGGGTTGGGTGTCGATGTGGCTGCCGGTCATGACCGGTGGCAGGTCGGGCTGACGGCCCGCGCGGCGGGCAAATATATTGCCAATGCCGTCAACGGTCACCGTACAGCCGGCTTCTTCACACCAGCGCACAAACAGGTCGCGGGCCTGGCGGTCGAGGTCGGTCAGGGCCAGACGGCAGACACCGCCCTTGGCCGTGGCGCCGAGTTGTGCCAGGTCCATCAGCGATTGCCACAGGCGGTCGCGGTTGATCAGCGGCGCGTTGCTGTTGAAAAGGTCGGATAACACGATAGGGCTGTTCATGGACACGAGTCTCCCTTCAGGCGCTAAGAGCCAGGTAACGGTTCTTGATCGTTGGGTTGGCACGGAAATCGGCGGCGCTGCCTTCGTACACCACGCGGCCTTGTTCAAGCACGTAATGGCGATCTGCAAGCTTGTCGCAGACCATCAGGTTTTGTTCCACCAGCAGCACGGGCAGGCCGTCGTCTTTGATCTTGCGCAGGATCTTCACCAGTTCATCAACGATCACCGGCGCCAGGCCTTCGGTGGGTTCATCGAGTATCAATAGTTTGGGATCGTTGAGCAGGGCGCGGGCGATGGCGAGCATTTGCTGCTCCCCGCCGGACAACGCATGTCCAGCGTTTTTACGGCGCTCTTTTAGGCGTGGAAACATGCTGTAGACGTCTTCCAGCTGCCAGCGGCTGCTTTTGCGCTGGGCAATGCGCAAGTTTTCTTCAACGCTCAGCAGACGGAAGATTCCGCGATGCTCCGGCACCAAGGCCAGGCCTTCGCGGGCGATTTCGAAAATCTTGCGTCCGACCATGTCCTGACCGTTAAAGCGGATCTGCCCTTTACGCGGGCAGACAACCCCCAGAATGCTGCGCAACGTGGTGGTCTTGCCCGCACCGTTACGGCCCAGCAAGGTCACCAGCTCACCGGGGTTGACCTGTAGCGAGACGCCCTCGAGCACGTGGCTTTTGTCGTAGTAGGAATGGATATCGTCGACGATTAGCATCAGGCGGCTTCTCCAAGGTAGGCAGTACGCACACGCTCATCGGCGCGGACAAATTCAGGGGTGCCCTCGACCAGGATCTGGCCGTGGCTCATCACCGTGATGCGTTGGCTGATGGACATCACAATGCTCATGTTGTGTTCGATCAACAGCACGGTGTGATCGCGGCCCAGGTCGCTGATCAATTGGGTCATGATCGGAATATCGTCAATGCCCATCCCGGAGGTGGGCTCGTCGAGCATCAGCAGTTTGGGTTTGGAGCAAATCGACATGCCCACCTCCAGCACCCGTTGCTGGCCGTGGGACAGTTCACCCGCCAGGGTGTTGGCGCGTTGGGTCAATTGCAGGCGTTCGAGCACCTGGTCTGCCATGTCCAGGTGTTCACGTTTGCTGTCTACCCGACGCCAGAAGTTCAGTGCGGCCAGCCCGTCACGGCCCTGTGCAGCGAGGCGCAGGTTTTCCCGCACGCTGAGGTTCTGGAATAGGCTGGTGAGCTGAAAGGAGCGCGCCATGCCCAGCGCAACCCGGCCATGGGACGGCTTTTTGATGATGTTTTTACCGCCAAACACAATCGCCCCGTCGGTGGCCCGGCGCTCGCCGGTCAAGCAATGGAACAGGCTGGTTTTACCCGCGCCATTGGGGCCGATCACGGTATGAATGGTGCCTTGCTCGACCTTCAGGTTGACCCCGTTTACGGCATTGAAAGCGCCATAGCACAGCTTCAGGTTCTCGGTTTCCAGCAGGTAAGGTGTTTTAGCACTCATGGCTGTTCCTCCTGAATGGGCAGGCGGCTTTTGCGCGAGCCTTTGATGCGTTCGAAAGCGCTGGTAAACCCACCCCACAAACCGCCGCGCATAAACACCACGACGACGATCAAAATGATCCCGAGCAGCATCAGCCAGCGCGGCCACAGGTCTGACAGGAAATCACCCAGCAGCACAATGGAACCGGCCCCAAGCAAGGAGCCAAACAGCGATCCGGTGCCCCCGACAATGGTCATGATCAGGATGTTTTCGGACATCATCAGGTCGATGTTGGACAACGGCACAAAGTGCAGCAGCATGGCGTACAGCGCCCCGGCAACCCCGGTGACCGCGCCCGACAGCATGAACACCAGGATCTTGAAGTGGCGGGTGTCGTAGCCGATGGCGGCGGCACGGGTTTCGTTCTCGCGGATTGCCATCAACGTGCTGCCAAAGGGCGAGGCAATCACCCGGCGTGCGCCAATGAAAATCAGCAAAAACAGCACCGCGACAAAGCCGTAGAAGTAGCGCGCATCACTCAGCGACATCAGCAGCGTGTCGCCGATGCGGATTTCTGGCCGTGGCACATCGAGCAGACCGTTGTCGCCGCCGGTCCAGCCGCTCAGGGTGTAGGTCAGGAAGTACGCCATCTGGCTGAACGCCAGGGTTAGCATCACAAAGTAAATACCGGTACGGCGA
This sequence comes from Pseudomonas sp. HY2-MNA-CIBAN-0224, assembly GCF_040310285.1. Lineage (NCBI taxonomy): Bacteria > Pseudomonadati > Pseudomonadota > Gammaproteobacteria > Pseudomonadales > Pseudomonadaceae > Pseudomonas > Pseudomonas sp. HY2-MNA-CIBAN-0224. The sequence continues at coordinate 254,697 of NZ_JBEOPQ010000001.1, forward strand.
ATCGCCAGGGCACCGACCAGAAACGCCAGCAAGGCCCCGGCGATAGCCGCGCCCAGCAGTGCGCTGAACAGCCCCCATTGCAGATGAATCATCAGCAAGGCAGCGCAGTAAGAACCGGCACCAAAGAAGATGCCTTGGCCGAAGGACAGCAACCCGGTGTAACCCAGCAACAGGTTGCAGGCCAGCGCGGCCATGGCGAAGATCAGGATTTCAGTGGCCAGAGTGGCCGATGGCAATAGCAGTGGCAGGCCGATCAGCACCGCAATCACCCACAGCAGCATCGAGCGCGACTGGGTTTTGGCGAAGGGCAGGGGGTTTTTCTCGCTCATGTCAGGCTCTCCCAAACAGGCCGTAAGGACGCAGCAAAATCACCACGGCCATCGCGCCGTAGATCATCAGGCTCGCACCTTGGGGCCAGATAGTTGTCATCAGGCTTTGCACCACACCCACCAGCAGACCGCCCACCAGTGCGCCACTGAACGAACCCATGCCGCCAATCACCACCACCACGAAGGCCACGCCGAGAATCTCCGGGCCGACAAAAGGCTGGGCGCCGCGCAATGGCGCGAACAGCACCCCGGCAATGCCGGCAAGCCCGGCGCCCAGGGCGAAGGTCATGGAAAACAGGCGGAAGATATTGGTGCCCAGCAGCGACACGGTTTCGGTGCTTTCACTGCCGGCGCGCACCAGCGCGCCGAAGCGTGTGCGTTCCAGCAGCAACCACAGGGCGAAACCCACCAGCGCCGAGAAGGCAATCAGGAACAAGCGGTAGTAGGGGTACACAAAGTCGCCAATTTCCACCACGCCGCGCAGTAACGGCGGCACCGCGACACTTTTACCGACCGGGCCCCAGATCATCACGCTGGCTTCTTGAATAATCAGCGCAATACCCAACGTCACCAAAATCTGGAACATGTGCGGCAGGTTATAAATGCGCTGAATCAGCACCCGCTCGATCACCCACGCGAGGGCGGCAACCAGCAGCGGCGCGATCAGCAGCGACAACCAGAAGTTGCCGGTCAGGCTGACGGCGGTGTAGCAGAGGTAGGCGCCCAGCAGAAAGAACGCACCGTGAGCGAAGTTGACGAAGTTCAACAGGCCAAAAATGATGGTCAGTCCAACCGCAATCAGAAAGTAGATCATCCCCAGGCCCAGGCCATTGAGAATCTGAAACATATAAAGTTCGAGCATGCAGATACCCTCTGCAGGCGGTCTTGGCTGACCGGCTGCGTGTAGCAAGTGCTAAATAGTCGGTGGTTTAGCTGAGTACGCAGCCGGTGTCGGCGACGGGGGCAAACGACTGACCGGAACTGACCACCAGCGCCAGATCGTCCTTGTCGGTCATTTCGCGCTCCGGTTTGCCCAGCATCAGGTAGTAATCCTTGATCACTTGATGGTCACCGGCGCGGATGGTTTCTTTGCCGGTCGGGCCTTCGTAGCTCAAGCCCTGCATGGCGTTGGCCACTGTGGGACCATCGAAACTGCCCGTGGCGGCGATGGTGTCGAGCATGACCTTGGTGCTGATGTAGTCAGCCGCCAGCGGGTAGTTCGGGTTGATGCCGTATTTGTCCCGGGTCGCCTTGACCAGCTCGCGGTTGAGCGGGGTGTCGACCTGATGCCAGTACTGGGCGCCGAGGTATACGCCTTCAAGCACATCACTGCCCAGCTCCTGGAATTGATCCAGCCCGGCGGACCACACCAGCAGAATTTTCATGCGCTCTTTCATGCCGAAATTCACGGCCTGACGCAGGGTGTTGTTGGACTGGCTGCCAAAATTGAGCAGCACCAGCACGTCGGGCTTGGCTGAAATGGCGTTGGTCAAATAGCCGGAGAATTCCTGCTCCTGCAAAGAGTGGTAACTGTTGCCGACAAGCTCCAGCCCGTGTTCCTTGAGCACCTCCCGGGTGCCATCAAGCAGTGCCTCGCCGAACACGTATTGCGGGGTGATGGTGTACCAGCGCTTGGCCTCCGGCAGGCGTTTGATCAGCGGGATCAGGGTTTCACGCACCGCGCCATAGGTGGGCACGGACCAGCGAAACGTCGAACTGTTGCAGTCCTTGCCGGTGACTTCATCGGCGCCGACCGGGGTCATGAACACTCCGCCAGTCTTGTTCACTTCCTTGGCCACGGCCAGGGCAGACGATGACAGGGTGCAGCCCTGGAAAAAACGTGCGCCGTCCTGGCCAATGGCTTCCTGAACCTTGCGTACTGCTTTGCCGGCATTGCCTTCGGTATCAATCACCTTGTAGACCAATGGTCTGCCCAGCAATTGCGGGTATTGCTCGACGGCCAGACGCGAGCCCATGTCGGCAAACTTGCCATAACTGGCAAAGGCTCCAGACATGGACTTCAACCCATAGAAGGTAAAGGGCTCGGCGGCGAAGGCCTGGCGTATGCCAAGCGGAAGGCTTAAAGCGCTGGCAGCAGCCAGGCCCGCTTTCAACAAAGTACGACGTTGCATGGGGTAACTCCCTGGTTTAATTATTGGCAGGAGTAGCAATGGCAAACGGCGGATCAGGTCCTGTGGGCAGGCCTTTTATTGGATAGGGGTGGAGCGCTTGCTAACACACAGTTACGGCTAAACGGGTCAGTGGTGGTGATCGAACTCCAGCAAGAAATGCGGGTTGACCTGGCCTTCGAGGGCGGTCATGTGGTGCTCGGCGTCGCACATGTGCTCGTGCATCAAGGTGCGCACTTGCGCCTCATCCTCGGCACGCAGGGCAACCAGCAACTGCTTGTGATAATCGAGGTTGGCGGCATCAAACTGCTTGCGTTTGGGTTTGTAGGCCTTTTTCAGGACCACCAGATCGCGCAGCAAATCGTTAAGAAACTGCGCCATAAAACTTAACAGCGGGTTAGGGCAGGCCCGGGCCAGCAGGGTATGAAACTCAAGCTCGGCCAAACGCTGCTCCCGCTGGCCAGCCTCGCTGTCTTCAGGGGCGCTGCAGAAATCTACGTTGGCTTGCAGCGCTTGATAATCTTCGGCGCTCAAACGCCCGATAACAGAAACCGCCAACTCGACCTCAATAACCTTGCGCAACTGATAGACCTGCTCGCCATCCAGATGCTGAAAGTGCAGGTAGTTTCGCAAGGCGCGGCTGGCGGGCTCAGTTCCGGCCTGATTCAGGTATGCACCGCCGCTGGGGCCGGTACGGGTACTCACCAGACCTTCGACCTCCAGCGCCTTCAAAGCTTCGCGGGCTGAGCCTTTCGAGCATTGAAAGCTTTCCATCAGCTCACGCTCAGTGGGCAAACGGTCACCGGGCTTGAGTGCATCAGTCACGATCGAACGCTTCACCGATTCGACAATCACATCGGACAGCTTCTGGCGTTTGCGGCGAATCGGGCGATTAAGCATGTTGTCTATTTATCGTATTAATGCGGATAAATAGTAATAAATAGATCTGCGCAGGCGCAGTCAACCATCGACCGGGCGAGGTGTCGTTTTCAGAGAAAAGGGGTCGGGAATGGATATGCTCGGTGTAGCCGCTGACGAGGTACGAGGCTGCGGTGCGGGCCGCAGGACCGCCGTTAAGGGTCGCTTCGCAACCCCTCGCAACCCCTCGCAGCCTCGTGCCTCGTCAGCGACTACAGGAAAAGCCAGTGATTTATTTAGTCGAAACGATGCTCGCCACCAGCTGTGGCTTGCAGTTCAAGTAAGCCGACGATTTGAGCCAGCGCTGATCGGGGTACCAGGCAAACATGAACTGTCCGTTCTTGAGGTTGTCCACTACTTGGCGTGCCACTTGCGGGCGTACGGCAGGGCAGCCCTGGCTACGCCCGATGCGGCCCTGGCGTTGGCTCCACAGTGGATTCACATAGCTGGCGCCATGGATCACGATGTCGCGGTCACGGGCCCGGTCATTGATGCCCGGCTCAAGGCCATCCATGCGCAAGGAGTAGCCGTTGGCACCCTGGTAGCTTTCGCGGGTACGAAACAGCCCGAGGCTGGACTGGAAGCTGCCTTCGCTGTTGGAAAAACGGGTGGCAAAATTTTCACCGGAGTTTTGCCCATGAGCGACCAGCTCACGCAGGACCAGCTTTTTAGAGGTCAGGTCGAAGATCCATAAGCGTCGGGCGGTTGAAGGCATGGAGTAGTCGATGACCGCCAGGTGCCGAGCTTGACTGGCACCGTTGTTAACGGCGCATTGCATGGCGCTGAGGGCGCTTTGCAGGACTTGCGGATTGAGTTCCGGAGCGGCCTTGGACAGGCTGTTGTAGAGCACCGGGGCGGAAGTATTGGCGGCGAACGCCGGGCTGCAGACTGAGCCCAGGGTCGCGGCGACCAGAAAAAGTCGTCGCAAAAAAATCAGCATATAAAGAAAACTTCCACATTAAATAAACGAATGACATTGCGCTGATCCAAGGGCCACCGCGATTTAGCTGCTAGCCTGACTGTATAGCGCGACAAGCAACACGGTGACCCTCACATAAAGGCCACGGACTGGAGTTAAGCAGTTGATCAAAAAACACGCATGTTACTTGACCCTGACCTTGCTCGCTGCGCCACTGGTCGCACTGGCTGATGAGCCGCCAGTAGAGCCGTCGAACCCGGTGCATGTGGCGTTGACGCAACTGCCGCAAGCATGCCCGACCCTGGCAGGCAGTATTAATGAGCCCACACAGGCACTGCTTGAGGCTTTTTACCAGAGCCAGAATTACCAGCCAATCTGGGCCGACAAAGTGCGTTTGGCGGCCTTGCAAGCCACGTTGCCAACCCTGGCCGATGATGGCCTCGACCCACAGAACTACCTGTTGCCCAAGGGTCAGGACCTGTGCGCCGATATCGACATCAGCCGCCAGTACCTGCAAGCCCTGCAAGACCTGCATTACGGGCGCCTGCCGCAAGCGCGTTTTGAGCCGGTCTGGCATGCCAATGAAGTAGTACCTGACAGGCGCGAGATTCTGCCGATTGCCGAAGCCGGTTTGAATAACATCAGTGACGCCTTCGACAAGGCGCGCCCTGCGTTCGAGCAGTACAAAAACTTGCGTCAGGTCTACGCCAGGCAACGTCTGCAACCGCTACCCAAATGGCCAACTATCGGCGACGGCCCTGTGCTGCGCCCCGGCATGCAAGACTCTCGCGTACCGGCCTTGGTGCAGCGGCTGATGAGTGAGGGTTATCTGGATCATAAAATCGCGACAGCGGATAACGTCTACAGCAATGAGCTGGTGTCTGCGGTCAAAAGCTTTCAGCTCAACCATTCCTTGCAGGCCGATGGCATCATCGGGGCGGGCACGGTAAAAGAGCTTAACGTCAGCCCGGCGACCCGCCGTGAACAGTTGCGGATCAACCTGGAGCGCTTTCGCTGGATGGCCCAGGACGTTGAGCCGTCCATGCTGCTGGTCAATGTGCCTGCGGCGCAGTTAACGGTGTATGAAAACGGCCAACCGATTTGGCAAACCCGAACGCAAGTGGGGCGCGCAGACCGACAAACGCCGCTGCTCAAGTCGCGGGTCACGCGGCTGACCCTGAACCCGACCTGGACCATCCCGCCGACCATTTTCAAGGAAGACAAACTGCCGCAAATCCGCCGTGATTCGTCCTTTCTGAGCCGGCACGACTTGCAGGTTATTGACAGCAACGGGCAGCCAGTCTCGCCGCAGAGTATTGATTGGGACCGCCCCGGCAATATCCTCCTGCGTCAGGGCGCCGGGCCAAGAAACCCGTTGGGCAAGATTGTCTTGCGCTTCCCCAACCCGTTTTCGGTGTACCTGCACGACACGCCAAGCCAGGCGCTGTTCAGCAAAGGCCCGCGGGCATTCAGCTCGGGGTGTGTGCGCGTTGAATCGGTATTCCAGCTGCGCGACGTACTGGTCACCCCGGCGGAAAAAAGCCGCACCGAAGACTTGCTCAGTACCGGCAAAACCCATGAATTTCGCTTGTCTAACCCCAAACCGATCCTGATGACCTACTGGACGGCCCAAGCCGATAAAACCGGCAAAGTGATCTACACCCCGGACATCTACAACCGTGATCCGGCCCTGATAACGGCGCTGAGCAGCAAGCGCTGACCTAAACCCCCTGTAGGAGCGAACTTGCCTCGCGATCTTTTGATTGTTTAAAAGATCGCGAGGCAAGCTCGCTCCTACACGTTACTATCCAGCTTCCGATTATTGACCGTAGAGAGAACCCCGATGGCTCAATGGCCTGACTCGCGTTTTATCGACCTGGTTGGCATTAACGTCCCGATCATTCAGGCGCCCATGCTCGGTGCTGGCGCCGATGTAATGATCGGTGTGGCAAAGGCGGGTGGTCTGGGCTCTCTGGCCTGCGCCACATTGAGTCTTGATGCGATCCGTGAGGAGGTCGCCGCCTTCCGTGCGGTCACTGGCCAGCCGTTCAATTTGAACTTTTTTTGTCACCAGGCCCCGGCATACGACGAGGCGCACATTCAGCGTTGGAAGGCGTTGTTTAAAGACTATTACGCCGAACTCGGTGCCGACTTTGACGCACCCACTCCGGTCTCCGTCCGTGCGCCTTTTGATGAGGCCACGTGTGCGCTGGTCGAGGAGCTGCGGCCTGCGGTGGTGAGCTTTCACTTTGCGCTGCCAGCCCCTGAACTGATGGCGCGGGTCAAAGCCACGGGCGCGAAGATTCTCAGCTCGGCAACCACTGTCGAAGAAGCACAGTGGCTCGAACGCCACGGCTGCGATGCCATTGTTGCCATGGGCAATGAAGCGGGTGGCCATCGGGCGATGTTTTTAACCACTGAGTGGACCAGTCAGATCGGCACCTTTGCGCTGGTCCCTCAAATCGCTGATGCGGTCTCGGTGCCGGTGATTGCCGCTGGCGGGATTGCCGATGCACGAGGTATCGCAGCAGCCTTTGCCTTGGGCGCAAGCGCCGTGCAAATCGGTACCGCGTACCTGTTTTGCCCGCAGGCGAAAATATCCAGACCTCATCACCGTGCGCTGCGCGAAGCCAGCTCCAGTGATACCGCATTGACCAATCTATTCACCGGGCGACCGGCGCGGGGCATTCTGAATCGAGTGATGCGAGAGATTGGCCCGATTAACCCGCAAGCCCCGGCGTTTCCGCTGGCTGGCGGTGTGTTGCTGCCCCTGAAAGCCAAATCCGAGCCTGCCGGCTCAGGCGATTTCATCAACTTGTGGGCTGGTCAGGCGTTCCCGTTGAGCCCTGGGCGCACGGCTGAGCTGTCATCGTTTGAGCTGACCCGCAAGCTGATTGACGACTATCAGGCGCGTTCAGCGGGTCAATAAGTATGGAGTGATCAAGGCTGCGGCGCACATGCCGCAGCCTCTGTGCTTACCCAAGGTTCAGGGCAAATGCAGCAACACGAAGTCGTTCTTGTCGAACTGACCGGTCAATGCCGGAACGATATTGCCCAACTCGGTGCCTTGCAGCGCTTGATAGTCCTTGCGATCCATCACGATCCATACCGGCGCTTGCAAGGCCGTCAATTCAACCGCTGACTGGGTGAATACCGGCAGCAAGTCGCGATCCACGTTAACCATGAACTTGATGGCCTTGGCGTCTTTGCCCATGCCGTGCAGCACCAGCGGCGCGGGTGCCTGGTCGATCAGATGCATGGCGTTGAGGGTGAAATCGCGGGTGTTGTAGGCGTTCTGCTCAGCCGGTTCGAGCACCAGAATGTAGCTGCTCCACATCGCCAATACCGCACACGCACCCAAGCCCACAGCGCGCAAGTGCGCTTTGAACAGCAGGCCCAGTGCTATGACCTGCAACACGCCCAAAATGATAAAGATCGCGTTAAGGGGCGGCAGTTGGTCGGCGAAACGCTTGCTTGCGACCATCAGCCCGGCAATCAACAAGGCTGGCAACACCAGCAAAATGGCCTGGATAAATACGCGCAATGCGGCGAATGCCCGACCTCGAACGCCTTGAAACGGGTACGCGGCAATAATTGCGGCCATCGGCAGCATCGGCAATAAGTAACGGGCTTTTTTCGCTTGCGGCACCGACAGGCCGATCATCACGATCAAGCCCGCTGCGGCGCAGTACTTGACCAGATGCAAGGCCGGACTCGACGGCTTGCGCCCGGCGATCAAGACAACAACCAGCACCAGTACGGCCAATGGATAGGCGAGGGCGTAGTTACCCATGGAACTGGTGAAGTAGTAAAAGGGGCCGCTGGCGCCTTCAGAGCCGTCGATACGGCCAGTAACCTGCATGCGGATCACGTCTTGCACAAACGCTTGCCCGCCACTGACCCAGGCCAGAAACAACAGCAGGCCAATGCACAGCAGCAAAATTACCAGTGCCTGTAAACCCACGCTGATCATGCGTCGCCATTGGCCGCTGAGCAGGAAGTAACTGCACAACATACCGGTCGGAATGACCAGACCAATCGGGCCGCGAATGGCAAAACCGAGGATCAGCAACAGCAGCAGCCAGAAGTGTCGGCGCGGTGCTTCAAAGTGATCGTGGGCATACGCCAGATAGAACGCGCCAAGGCTGACGGCCGCGAGCATTTGGTCCAGCGACACGGCGCGGGTTTCGGTGATAAAGGTCATGCTGAGTAACAGCAGCGCCACGCTGAGCAAGGCCCACGTCGTGGATTGCGGGGCTACCAGGCGATAGATCAGGGTCACAATGACCGAGCTGGCAATGGCGGTGGGTAGCCAGGCGGTGAGGCTGTTGACCTCGCCAAATGGCAACGACAGCAGCCAGGTAAACACGGTGGTGGTGGCGTTGTAGTCGGCGTAGGGCTCGCCATAGGTGGTGGGGAAAAAGCTTGGGCCGTGACGCAGCATTTCCTTGGCAAACATCACAAAGCGCGAGTCAAAGCCAATCGCAGCCTGGTGAATATCACCCACAATAAACAGCAGTAAGGTCAACGCACCCAGTAGCAGTGACTGTCGGTGCAAGGCACGTAAAACGCTGGGGGAAGAGAAAGCCGGCATGTCGAGTTTCCTTGACTCAATAGGGGGCGTGCAGGGGCAAACAGTCGAATTTCATCCATAAAAAACGCCGCCATTGTTGCCAATGGCGGCGCTGTTGAAGCGTTAAACGGCTGTAGCGCCTTGTGAAACCGGCAAGTTGATAGACTCACCGCGTCCCATCGGGAAGTACTGCAAGCCCGCGCGGGTCAGGCGCTCGCTGTCGTACAGGTTACGACCGTCGAAAATCACCGGGGTTTTCAGGCGTTGTTTGATCAGGTCAAAATCTGGCGCCTTGAATTGCTGCCATTCAGTGCACACGATCAAAGCATCGGCGCCTTGCAACACGGATTCCGGGGTGCCCATCAGGCTCAGGCGAGGCTCATCACCGTACAGGCGCTGAGTCTCTTGCATGGCTTCAGGGTCGAAGGCGCGAACGTCTGCACCCGCGGCCCACAAGGCTTCCATCAGTACGCGGCTAGGCGCGTCGCGCATGTCGTCGGTATTGGGTTTGAACGCCAGGCCCCACAAGGCAAAGGTTTTGCCCTTGAGGTCGCCTTTGAAATAGGCATTGATGCGATCAAACAGCTTGTGCTTTTGACGCTCGTTGATGGCTTCTACAGCTTGCAGCAGGTCGCTGGAGCAATTGACTTGCTGAGCGCTATGGATCAGCGCGCGCATGTCTTTAGGGAAGCACGAACCGCCATAGCCGCAGCCAGGGTAGATAAAGTGGTAGCCAATACGGGTGTCGGCACCAATGCCCAGACGCACCGACTCAATGTCCGCACCCAGGTGTTCGGCCAGTTCGGCGATCTGGTTGATGAAGCTGATTTTGGTCGCCAGCATGCAGTTGGCGGCGTACTTGGTCAGCTCGGCGCTGCGCAGGTCCATGTTGATGATGCGGTCGTGGTTGCGGTTGAACGGGGCATAGAGGTCACGCATCACGTCGCGTACTTCGTCTCGCTCGCAACCAATGATGATGCGGTCCGGGCGGCGGCAGTCGCTGACAGCCGAGCCTTCTTTGAGAAATTCGGGGTTGGACACCACGTCGAATTGCAACGCGCGGCCGGCTTGTTCCAGCGCTTTGTTGATGTGCGCGGTCAGTGCGTCACCGGTGCCCACGGGCACGGTGGATTTCTCGACCAGAATCACCGGTTCTACGCGGTGACGGGCTACTGCGTCACCCACCGAGAATACCGCTTTAAGGTCTGCCGAACCGTCTTCGCTGGGCGGAGTGCCAACGGCGATAAACAGTACCTGGCCGTGCTCAACAGCGGTTTTTTCGTCGCTGGTGAAGCGCAGGCGTTTGCTTTCAAGGTTTTCACGCACCAGGCTCGAAAGCCCGGGCTCAAAAATGCTGACGTGACCTTGCTGTAACAGCTCGACCTTTTTCTGATCAATGTCCATGCAAATCACGTCGTGGCCGACTTCCGCCAATACCGTTGCCTGCACCAGGCCTACATAACCACTACCAAATACACTGATTTTCATGCGCTGTTCCTGGAACTTGGGGTACGTCGAGAGTTGATCGTCAGCACCCCCAGAATGACCAAGGCCACCCCAAGGGTTTTTGAAAGGGTGAAGCTTTCATGGAATACCGGCAGGCTGGCCGCCAGCAGATAGACCAGGGCGTAGCTGAAGCTGAGCAGCGAATAGGCCCGCCCCAAGGGCAGGTCACGCAAGGCCAGCAACCAGCAGAGCATTGACAGTGCGTAGGCCATGATCGCGGCAAACACGACTGCCAATGCGCTGATTGAAACGTCTCCTTGGCTGATTGCCTCCAGCCACTGTGTCGGCTCCGGCAAGCGCGTCATGCTCCAGCGCATGCCCAACTGGGCGCCGCTGACCAGCAATACACTTGAGCAGGCAAAGGTAAAACCACGGCGCAGGCTCATGCGTTTTGCCCCAGCAGAACCACACCGGCAATCACCAGGCCCACGCCACACCAGTGGCGCAGGTCGATGGTTTCTTTAAACAGGTAGCGGGCTACCAGAGTGATCAATACAAAGTTGAGGCTGAGCATCGGGTAAGCGATGCCCACTTCAAGGCGTTGCAACACCAGCAACCACACCAGCAAACCCAGACCCAGGCATAGCAGGGCCAACCATAGCCAGGGGGAGCGCAGCTTTTGCGCGATCCCCGACTCAGGCCCACGCCAGCTTTCAACGGCGTACTTCTGGGCCACTTGGCCTGCACACGTCAACAGACATGCCATGAGCAACAGGGTGAGGGTCATGGAGTGGTCTGCGGGTAGATCAAAATCACCATGTTGCCTTCGTCAAAACGTTGGGCGTCTTTGGGCAGCATGTCCATTTCGTGGGTTTCATCGCTGTCCTTGACCCGCATCACAACACCTACCGGGCCTTTAAGACGTGCATCGGCTAGCCATTGCTGAACGTCTTCCAGACCGATGCTTTTGCCTTTGGCATCGTCATAAGTCAGGCCGTATTTGACCTCGCCTTGCGTGTTGTACAGCGTCACGTCTGGACGACGCAGGCGCCATGACAGTGCCGATGCCGCGCCCAGATCGTTACTCAGCAGGGCAGTCGCAGGCTTCAATGCGTCCAGATGATGCAGCACAAACTGGTCAGGCATTTTGTTGTGCACCACGCTGCTTGGCATGCTGGCTGGCAACACCAGGACCAGAACGCCCATGGCGACTGCAGGCGCCGCCCACATTTTTAGCGGACGGGTCATGGCCAGCAGGCCGGTAACGATCCAGGTCAGCAAGACCACGACCAGCAAAGCCATGTGCAGCGGCTCGTTGTCGTAGAACGGTTTTTTGATCTGGAAGAAGATCAGGGCCAGCAAGGCCACGGCGCCAATCAGCAGGTTGACCAGGCCATTGAGGCGCAGCGACAGGGTTTTCGCCTGATCAACGCGATCCATCAGGGCGTGGCCCAGTAACAGGGCCAGCGGTAGCATGCACGGCATGATGTAGGTCGGCAGTTTGCCCTTGCTCAGGCTGAACAAGGCCAGTGGCAGCAACATCCACATCAGCACAAAGATCACGCCGGTCTGACGCTTCTGGCTCCAGGCATCTTTGAGGGTGGCAGGCAGCAGGGCTGCCCACGGCAAGCTGGAAACCACCATCAGCGGCAGGTAGAACCACCATGGGCGACCGTGCTGGGCATCTTCACCGGCAAAGCGGCGGATGTGCTCGTGCCAGAAGAAGAAACGCCAGTAGTCCGGCTCTTGTGCGTGCACCGCCAGTACCCACGGCAACGACACCACAGCCGCGACCAACATGGCGACCAGGCCGTACTTGACCAGCTCCAGAAAACGCTTTTGCCAGATCATGTAGGGCAGGGCGATCAGAACCGGCAGTAACAGGGCCAGAAAGCCCTTGGTCATAAAGCCCATGCCGCAGGCAAAGCCCAGCAGCGCCCAACTGAACAGGCGCTGGCGTGAGTCTTGGGTATCGACTGCAAACCACAGGGCAACCAGGCTCAGGTTGACCCACAGGGTGAACTGCGGATCGAGGTTGGAGTAGCCAGCCTGACCAGCAATGAGGCCGAAGGTCATGTACACCAGCGCGCAGGCGAAGCTCTTGCGCGGGTCGTTCCACAGGCGGCGGGCGACCAGGTAGGCCAGCAACACGCTCAGGCCCGTAGCAATCGCCGAGGCAATCCGCACGCCAAACAGGTTTTCACCAAAAATGGCCTGGCCGATCGCGATCATCCAGTAACCGGCAATCGGTTTCTCGAAGTAGCGTATGTCCATGAAATGCGGGGTGACCCAGTTACCATCGACCAGGATTTGCTGGCCGATCTGGGCATAACGCGTTTCGTCCGGGATCCACAGGCCGTGGGTACCCAGGGGCAACAGGTAGAAAGCAACAAATGCCAATACCAGCAGCGGAATCATCCAGCGTTGAGTCATGGCTTCTGCACTCCCAGCCAACCTTCACGACCTTCCAGCACGCCACGGCTCAATTGGCCGGCGGGCAGGCTGTCGATATCGGCGGGTAACAAGTCCTTAAGCGGCTGAAAGTGAATGTCGCGGGCACGGGCCTGCGTCAGCAATTGACGAAAGTCATTGGCCATTAGAATCCCTTCTACTTCTGCATGGATGGTGTACGCGTTCAGCTTTTGCGGGCTGAAGCGATCAAGAATGTATGAATTGAAGTCGGCAGCACTCAGCTCGGGCCCGACTACTTCATCGAATGTAGGCAAATCAACAGGGATTTGCGGCGCGCCCAGTCTGCCGTCGGCCAACCTTGGCCGAAACAGACTGTGCCCGCGGCAATCGCTGTTGTAACGAAAGCCAAAAGTTTCTTTGGCCTGGACTACGCGTTCATCTGCGCGCCAACCGGCGGCGGCCGAACACTCGACCGCTTGCCCGGTGATGTCGCTCAGGGTGTCAACACCCCGGCGAATCTGCTCGATCAGTTGTGCCTCGCTCCAGCGCCCGGTGTTGGCCTGCCAGCCGTGGTGATCCCACGCGTGCAAGCCTACCTCGTGGCCCGCAGCCAGGGTCTGGCGCATCAAATGCCCCAGATCCTTGCCGATCGGTTTGCCTGGCCAGGCGGTGCCGGCCAGCAAAATATCCCAGCCATACAGACTGGCAGCTTTGGAGCGCATCATTTTCCAGAAGAACTGGGGCTTGATCAGGCGCCATAAATGGCGACCCATGTTGTCCGGCCCCACGCTAAAGAAAAACGTGGCTTTTACATCGGCTTCGTCGAGCAGTTCGAGTAACCGGGGCACCCCTTCACGGGTGCCTCGGTAGGTGTCGACATCAATACGTAGTCCAGCTTGCATTAACGTTTTTCCGCGATTTCAACCATGGCTTCACGCAGGAAGAAATCCAGAGTCTTGCCGATGGTTTCGCTCAGCTCGGTGGTCGGTGTCCAGTCGATCAGGCGACGTGCGTTCTCAACGCTTGGCTTGCGGTGGCTCACGTCCTGGTAGCCGGTGCCGTAGAACGACTGGCTTTCAACATCGCGGAAACCGGCGAACGGCGGGAAGTTGTCACGCAACGGGTGCGCTTCGAACTGACGCAGCAACTCATGGCCCAGTTCACGAATGCTGGCTTCGTTTTCCGGGTTGCCGATGTTGATGATCTGGCCGTCACACTTGCCGTCTTTGTTTTCAATGATGCGTGCCAGGGCTTCGATGCCGTCAGCTACGTCAGTGAAGCAGCGCTTCTGAGCACCACCGTCAACCAGACGGATCGGGGTACCTTCCACGAGGTGCAGGATCAACTGAGTGATGGCGCGCGAGCTGCCAACACGAGCCGAATCCAGACGGTCCAGACGCGGGCCCATCCAGTTGAACGGACGGAACAGGGTGAACTTCAGGCCTTTGGTGCCGTAAGCCCAGATCACGCGGTCCAGCAGTTGCTTGGACACGGAGTAGATCCAGCGCTGCTTGTTGATCGGGCCAACAATCAGGTTGGAAGTGTCTTCGTCGAAGTTCTGGTCCTGGCACATGCCATACACTTCGGACGTGGACGGGAAGATCACGCGCTTGTTGTACTTGACGCAGTAGCGAACCAGCTTGAGGTTCTCTTCAAAGTCCAGTTCGAATACGCGCAGCGGGTTGCGGGTGTATTCGATCGGCGTGGCGATGGCTACCAGCGGCAGAATCACGTCGCACTTCTTGATGTGGTACTCGATCCACTCGGTATGGATGCTGATGTCGCCTTCCACGAAGTGGAAGTTCGGGTGGCTGCGCAGGCGGTCAATAGCGTCGGAGCCGATGTCCAGGCCGTACACTTCGTAACGGTCGTCTTGCAGCAGACGCTCGGACAGGTGGTTACCGATAAAGCCGTTAACGCCCAGGATCAGAACGCGGGTACGACGGGCCGGACGGCCGGATTCGCTGCCACGCAGACGCGAGCCATCAACCAGACCCAGTTCACGAGCCAGTTGCGGGCCGCTCAGGTACAGGCCGTTGTCGTTGCGCTGACCGGCGGTGATCACCAGCGAGTCTTTGCCGCAAGCGATACGCAGCGGGTCGCAGCTGATCACGTTGCCCGGTGCCTGGCCTTCGTTGCCGGCAACCACTTCGCTGGCCCAAACAATCAGTTTGTGCTCGCCAACGGCGCAGAACGCGCCTGGGTACGGCTGGGTAACTGCACGAACGAGGTTGAACAGTTCTTCTGCCGGGCGATTCCACTGCAGCAGGCCGTCAGCGGCTGTGCGGCGACCGAAGTAAGTGGCCTTGGATTCGTCTTGCGGGGTTTCTTTGAGCTTGCCTTCAGGCAGCACAGGCAAGGTTTCTGCCAGCAGTTTTGCAGCGGTTTCACGCAGCTTGGCGTGCAGGCTCAGCGCGGTGTCGCTGCGCTCAATGCTGATGCGTTCCTGGGCAACAATGTCACCGGCATCGGCACGTTTGACCATGCGGTGCAGGGTTACGCCGGTTTCGGTTTCGCCGTTGACCAGTACCCAGTTCGCTGGAGCGCGGCCACGGTAGCGGGGCAGCAGGGAACCGTGCAGGTTGAATGCGCCTTTGCTGGAGCTGGCCAGCAGTTCTTCGCCCAACAGGTTGCGGTAGTAGAACGAGAAAATGTAGTCGGCATTCAGCTTGCGAATGCGCTCGATCCACAGTGGGTGGTTAGCATCTTCCGGAGCGTGTACCGGAATGCCTTTACGGGCGCACAGTTGGGCCACAGAACCGTAGAAGTTATTTTCCGAGGGGTCATCAGCATGGGTGAACACGGCAGCAATGTCGTAGCCTGCATTGAGCAGGGCTTCGATGCCTGTGCAGCCAATATCGTGATAGGCGAAAACAACGGCTTTCAAACTCATGGTTAGACCTGTGTCGAAGTAGAAGAAGACGAGTTGCAAGGTGTAGCAGTTTCAGTGGCCGGTTCAGCGCGGACGATTTTCTCGATGAAGAACCGTGGCCGTGCACGTACATCGCTGTACATACGTCCCAGGTATTCCCCCAGCAGGCCCATGCCAATGAATTGGCCGCCGGTGAACACAAACAGCACGGCAAACAGCACGAAGGTGCCGTCGCCCGCCCAGGTTGCGCCAAAGATCAGGCGCAATACGATCAGCAGAATGGCGAATATACCGCCCAGCAAGGCCATGCTGAAGCCGATGATGCTCAGCAGGCGCAGGGGGGTGGTGGTCATGCAGGTGATCAAGTCAAACATCAGGTTGATCAGGCGCATCGGGCTGTATTTCGAATCGCCGTGTTCACGCTCAGCGTGCTGCACCAGCACCTCGGTGGTGTGGCGGGCAAAGCTGTTGGCGAGAATCGGGATAAAGGTGCTGCGCTCGCGGCACGCCAGCATCGCGTCGACAATTGAACGGCGATAGGCGCGCAACATGCAGCCGTAGTCGCTCATAGCAACGCCGGTGGAACGCTGTACGGCCAGGTTGATGAGGCGCGAAGGCCAGCGGCGCCAGGCCGAGTCCTGACGGTTGTTGCGCACAGTGCCAACCACGTCATAGCCCAAGGCTGCCTGGGCAACCAGACGCGGGATTTCTTCTGGAGGGTTTTGCAAGTCAGCGTCCAAGGTGATGACCACATCGCCCTTGGAATTTTCAAAGCCGGCCATGATGGCGGCATGTTGTCCATAGTTGCGATTGAGTATCACCGCCACTACGGAACTGCCTTCACGCTCGGCAGCGTCTTGCAGGATTTGCGCCGATTTGTCCCGGCTGCCATCGTCGACCAGTACGATTTCGTAAGCTTGGGTAAGCTGGGCACAGGCTGCTTCGGTACGGCGCAGCAGCTCAGGCAGGCTCTCTTCTTCGTTGTAGACCGGAATGACGATCGACACGCACTGGATAGGGTAGGGTTTCAAGGTATTCGTTCCAGTCAGTTTCAATGGCACAAGATGACTTGTCTGAGAAGTCGGCCTGTTCAGGCGCGATACATAGACTACGCCTGCAGGCATTAAAGCCTAAAACTGACGAAGGTAAAGTCATCGAACTACGTTATCTGTATGATTTTTCTTACAAACTATTTTCGATAATCCTAAAAGCTGCCCTCTACGTTAAACGCAGAGGTGTGAAAAACCTATGAAAGTTGAATCAAAAGGCCATGTTTTTTAGGGGGTAGACAGGTGCTATTCAGGAAACCCCGTGTAGCGCTTGGCCCGCGGCTTTATGGGTAAAAGTGTGAGGGGAATGTATCGGGTGACAAGGATGAGGTTTTAGCGATTTTAAACAATGACCCAAATCAGTCATTACACAAAAAAAGACTTTTTTTAACGGACGAAAAAAAGCAGCGCCAACCTGCGGATTTGTGACATGCGTCACACAGGATGGCGCCACTCAAGCAGGCTTAATTCAAGCCCAGCTTACCGCGCAAGGTAGACAGGTCTTCGGCCAAGGTGTTAACCGGACCAACCAACGCTTTGCGGTCGTTATCCTTGACCTTGTCGTAGGTTTCAAAACCGCCATCTTTGGTTTTGTACTTGGCCAGGATCTTGTCAACCGTGGCGAAGTTCTTGTCGACCTTATCGGCAAAGGCCTTGTCATTGGCCGCAATTTGCGGACGGAACAGGTCGAAAATCTTCTTCGCGCCGTCTACGTTGCCCTGGAAGTCATACAGGTCGGTATGGCTGTAGCGGTCTTCTTCGCCGGAAATCTTGGTCGCAGCCACTTCTTCCATCAGCGCGGCCGCACCGCCCACGACTTTATCTGGCGGGAAGGTTAGACCGGCAACGCGGGTTTGCAAGTCTTTGACGTCGGTATTGAGTTTGTCGGCCAGCACATCGAGACCCTTGGTGGTGTTCTCGGAGAACAAGGTGTATTCGATGCGGTGGAAGCCGGTGAAGTCTTCAGCGGTCACGCCTTTCTCATGGTCATCAACCCGGGAGTCGATAGACGCGTCGAGATCACTGAACAGTTCGGCAATCGGCTCAATCGACTCGTAATGCACGCGGGTCGGTGCGTAGAGCTTTTTGGCAGTGGCCAGGTCGCCCTTTTTGATGGCGTCGGTGAACTTCTGGGTTTCTTGCGCCAGCGTGTCGATTTCTTCGGTGACGTAAATTTTGTAGTCCGATACAGGTTGCACCAGGTCCAGTGGTGCATTCGCCGCGAATACCGAGAGCGGGGTGTGGAGCAAACCTAGAGCGATAAACAGTGCGAGCGGCGTCTTCTTCATGGGACTTTTCCGGTTTGTTTTAGGTTCAGGTTGGGGGGGTGAAATCAAGTTCGAGTCAGGGGGGCTGCGGCATTCAGCAGCGAGCGCCCAATAAAGTCCTTGTCGTCGCGTACGCCCGGCAAGGTAAAGAAGTAACCTCCGCCAATCGGCTTGAGGTATTCCTCCAGTGGCTCACCATTGAGTCGGGTCTGTACGGCGATAAAGCCGTTTTCCAGGTTGCTCTGGTAGCAGATAAACAGCAGGCCCATGTCCAGTTGGCCGTTCTTGTTGACGCCGTTCGAGTAGTTGAACGGGCGGCGCAAGATCAAGCTTTTGCTGGTTTCGGCGGTGCGCGGGTTGGCCAGGCGGATGTGCGCATCCAGCTTGGTGACCTTGCCTTCGGGGTCTTTGCTGTAGTCCGGCACGTCGGTTTCGTGATGGCCATCCATCGGTGCGCCGCTGGCCTTGTTGCGGCCGAAGATGCTTTGCTGCTCTTGCAGCGGCGTGCGGTCCCAGCGTTCGACAAAGTTGCGAATGATGCGCACCGCCTGGTAGCTGCCATCGACCGCCCACTTGGGTTCGTCGCTGCCTGGCTGGACCCAGACGATGCTGTTCATCAGGGTGTTGTCGTTGGAATCCGGGTTGGCTGAGCCGTCACGAAAACCCAGGAAGTTGCGCGCGCTCTGCGGGGGTACGCCCGGCTTGGTGGGCGCTTGCGGCGGTACTGTACCTTCTTGCTTCCAGCGCACCAGCAGCAGGTCTGGCAGGTTTTTAACAATGTCGCGCAGGGCGTGGATGTTGGTGTCGGCGGTGTTGGCGCAAAATTGCAGGCTCAAATCGCCATGGCAAAAGGCAGGCTCCAGCGCGTCGTTGGGAAAACCCTGCATGCGGCTCAGGTGTTTGGGCTTGACGCTGCCCAAGCCGTAACGCTCATCAAACAGCGACTCTCCGACCGACACCGTCACGGTCAGGTTGTCAGGCGTAACCACCGGGCCGAGGATGCCTGAGTCGGTGGGTGGCAGTTTGGGGTCGACTTGTGTCACCGGGCCGCCCTTGGTCAAAAACGCGATGCGTTCGTTCAGGGTGCGGAACAGGCGTTCGAGGTCTGCACGATCAGTGGCCAGTACATCAAAGGACACCAGCATGCCGGCGGCCGGGCGAGGCGTGACGATGCCGTTTTGGTGCTGGCCGTGGAACTCGTGATGATCCTGGGTCTTGTCACTGCTGGGTGCCTGAGTCACTTGCGCATTGGCTGCACCGCTGGCGGCCATGGCCGGGCAACTCAGAGCGCTGCCTGCCAGCGCGGCGCCGGCGACGCCCATGCCGAGCAGTACGCGACGACGTTGCAGGTTGATCTCATTCTGGGTGTTGTCTGAATCGCTCATGTACGTCTCGTCTGCATTACAGGCCTGAAAGGCCGAGGGCTGGATCGATTCCATCGAGTGCATCGGCCAGAGCCTTGGCCTTGTTACTGATTGCTTGACGCTGGGCGGCGCTTACCGTGTCGTACGTGGCGTAGCCCTGTGCGGTTTTAAAGGTGTCGAGCTCGGTGTCGAGTGCAGTGCTGGCGTTATCAATGTTGAGCAAGATGTCAGCATTGTTTTTGGCCAGCAGTGGGCGCAACAGGTCAACCACTTTGCGGGTGGTTTGCAGGTTGGCGGCAAAACCGTTGAGGTCGATATGGCTGTAGCGCTCTTCTTCGCCGCTGGTGGCGCGGGTGTCGGCCATGTTGTGCAGCGTGCGCGAAACGATGCTGACTAACTGCTCGGGCGGGAGTGATTGCGCCATTAGTTGCTGCTTGAGTAGCGCCGCATTGGCTTGCAGTTGTTCGGCCACAGGCGCCAGGCCCTGGGTGCTGCGTTGATCAAAAAGGCCATATTCGAGACGATGGAATCCGCTGAAACCCGGATCCTGCTCGCGTTTTTCAAAATAGTCGGCGCGGGCATTCAGGGTGTTGTCCAGTTCGCCCAAGCGTTGCGCGGCGGGTGCCAAGCGCTGATAAGCCTCGCGCGCCGGTACATAGAGTGTTTGCGCCTGGGCAAGGTCGCCACTGCTGATGGCTTGCGACAGAGCTTCTACCGCCTTGATCAGCGCGTTGCTCTGGCTGCTCAAGTACACCCGGAACTCAGACAGCGGACCGATAAACGCCACCATTGATGGGCGTGCCTTGGCCTTGGCTTCAGATTCGGCGGTCGGTGTGACGTGGAGCTTGCCGCGCGGGTTGCTGAGCAGGCCGCAAGTAATGGCGTAATCACCGGGGTTGAGCGTGGCATTGATCACTTGGCTCAAACCGGGGGCAATGTTTTCGCGCTCTTCGATCACCAGTACGCCGTCGAGGATTTCCCATTCCACCGCGCGTTCCGAGGCGTTGACGATGCGGAAGCTGTTAAAGCCTGCCGGAACTGTCAGCTCATTCGGTTCGCAGCTGTGCGGGTGGATCGTTACGGTGATTTCATTGCTGTGAACCTTGCGTTTGGCGGCGGCCAGTTGCGAGGCGTAATAGAACAAACCGCCGGCCGCGATCATAACGATCACCGAGCCGGCCACCGCCCAGCGCAGTGCGCGAGGGGGTGTACCGCTTGCAGGGGTAGACATGCAGGACCTTATGAGTTCGTCACTGAAGAGGGTTGGGCAACCTTTGGCGCGGGCGGGGAGCGGAAGAACATCACCAGGGCCACGACCAGATAAATAACATAGGCGCCGAGCACGCTGACGGTGGGCGCATCTTGATAGCCGAACATGCCAGCGAGGACCGAGCCGAGCGGGCCGTCCATCGGCAGCGTGCTGCTGATGTCAAACACCACGCCTTGCAGGGCATTCCACAAGCCGGCTTCGTGCAGGGCCTGGACTGAGTTGGCCAGAATGCCCGCCGCTACCACCAGAATGAACAGCCCGGTCCAGCGGAAAAACAGGCCGAGGTTCAGGCGCATGCTGCCGGTGTAGATCGCAAAACCGACAAAGATCGCCAGGATCAAACCGAGCAGGGCGCCCAAAGGCGCTGCTGGGCCTTCACTTTGCTGGAAAACCGCGAGCAGGAAGAACACGGTTTCCAGGCCTTCACGGGCCACGGCAAAAAACACCATGGCGATCAGCGCAGTGACCTGATGTTTGGAACCGGCAAGGGCATGATCAAGGGAGGTGTGCAGCGAGCTTTTAATGGAGCGCGCGACTTTGCGCATCCAGAACACCATCGAGCTGAGGATGCCGACGGCAATCAAGCCGACGATGCCTTCAAACAGTTCTTGTTGCTTTTGCGGGAATTCGGCGCTCATCAACTCCAGGCCGCCACCGACCAGCAGGGACAAGGCTGCGGCAAGGAAAACCCCGATCCATACCGCTGGCATCCACTGCCCACGCCCGGTTTGCTTAAGGTAGCTGGCAATAATGCCGACGATAAGCGCGGCTTCAATGCCCTCGCGCAGCATGATCAGAAAAGGAACAAGCATGAAGAGAGCACCGCGTCACGAATTAGTAGTGGCTAATTTGTAACATACTGATACGTATTGCTAAACAAGAATCGATTTCATTGGCTGAACGGTTGCTGAACGCATGTTCTGGGCTTGGGCTTGCACGTGGAGTTGGTGGCGCTGACGGGCAAGCCTGCTGATGGGTTAAAGGTCGGTAGCCTCTTTTGGAGTATTGCTTAGGCTGGCAGTGAGGGTCTCCAGCGCCGCCTCGGCCTTCAGGGCTCTTAATGTCAAAGCTGCGCTGGCTTCAAGGGCCTGGTTTTGCGCTTCTTTTAATGCCTGGCTTTCTTGGGTGGCGACCCGCAAGCGTTCTTGCAGCAATGTGCGTTCGCTTTCTTGCTGGCTCAGTTGTGCGGTCAGTCGTTCATTCAGGTTGCTCAGCTTGTGCTGCTGATCGCTGGCCTGGTTCAACTCTTTACTTAATGCGCGGCTTTCACTGAGTACGCGTTCGTTATCGCGGTGTAGTTGGGTGATTTCGTCTTGGCGCACCAGCGCGCTTTGCTGCGCTTGGCGCAATTCCATTTGTAGTTGTTGCAACTGCCCTTCGTGGCGGCGCTGTTCCTGCTCGCGCTGCTCTTTGGTCGCGCTGCGGTAGTGCTCCAGCGCATCGCGGGCGTGCAGGTGTTTTTCTTCCAGTGAGCGGATCTGCTCGTCGCGGTCGTTGAGGCGCAACTCGAAATCGCTGCACGCCTGGTTGAGCGCGGCGTTGCGCGTTTGCTCGGTTTGCAGCATGGAGCGGGTGGCTTCCAGGTTCGCCGTTTCTTGCTGCAAGGCCGTGCTCTGGATGTCCAGCTCTTTCTGCAATTGCAGGTGGTCTTGCTGCGCTTGCGCCAGTTGATCGCGTAACTCTGCTTTGAGCTGCTCGTAGTGCGCTTCGGCGCGGTCGATCGGCTCTTGTGCCTGCTCTTTGAGGCGCTGGGCAAGGCGGGCGACCAGTTCACTTAGCTCATCACCTAGCTGTTCGTGCTGCACGCCACGCCGGGAGTCAGTCTCGTCGAGCTCCTTTAGGTAGCGGTGGATCGTGGTTTTCGACCCGGTGTTGCCCATTTCAATCCGTACTGCATCGATGCTGGGGTGTTCGCCGCGAGCCAGTATCGCCGTGCGCGCTATTTGCACCACCGCCTTGTTTACGCCGCCACGAGCCATTGCATTCTCCTACGATTATGTACTGTGGTATGTACCCTGTAATTACGTACTATATTAGCACTTTATTTTTGTTTTTAATTGCTGATTTTGAGGCGGGATATACTGGTATTATCCCGTGTCATAGCGCCTGAGCCGTTTTTTAGGCGCTATTTCAGTACGTCAACCAAGAGAACAGGGCATGAGCGAGCTGGATCGCTACTTAAACGCCGCGACCCGCGATAACACCCGTCGCAGTTATCGGGCAGCCATCGAGCATTTCGAAGTGACTTGGGGCGGCTTTTTGCCCGCCACCAGCGACAGCGTGGCGCACTATCTGGTTGCGCACGCTGGGCAGTTGTCGATCAACACGCTCAAGCTGCGTCTATCCGCGATTGCGCAGTGGCATAACAGCCAGGGCTTTGCCGACCCGACCAAGTCGCCAGTGGTGCGCAAAGTGTTCAAGGGCATTCGCGCGCTGCATCCGGCCCAAGAGAAACAAGCTGCGCCGCTACAGTTGCAGCATCTGGAGCAAGTCATTGCTTGGCTTGAAAGTGAGGCGAATATCGCGCAGGTCAATGAGGATCAACCGGGGCTGCTGCGCGCGCGACGCGATGCGGCGTTGATCCTGCTGGGGTTTTGGCGCGGGTTTCGTAGCGATGAGTTGTGTCGCTTACAAGTCGAGCACGTGCAGGCGGTGGCAGGCTCAGGCATTACCTTGTATTTACCGCGCAGCAAAAGTGATCGCGACAATCTGGGCAAGACCTTTCAAACCCCGGCGCTGCTGAGGCTATGCCCGGTGCGGGCTTACATCGAATGGCTGAATACAGCAGCCCTGGTACGTGGCCCGGTGTTCAGGGGGATTGATCGCTGGGGCAATCTGAGTGAGGAGGGCTTGCACGCCAATAGCGTGATCCCGCTGCTGCGCCAGGCGCTGGAGCGCGCCGGTATTTCAGCCGAACATTACACCAGTCACTCGCTGCGTCGCGGTTTTGCAACATGGGCGCATCAAAGTGGATGGGACTTGAAGTCGCTGATGAATTACGTCGGCTGGAAAGACATCAAGTCAGCCATGCGCTATGTTGAGTCCACCCCGTTTGCCGGGATGAGCATGACCGCTGAAAAACGCATTGGTAGCTGATCGACGTCAACTTGAAAGCCGGCCATTCGGTCCATATTTAGTTTTTGACTATTTATAGGGTCGGCTGATAGTCAAAACCAATCGTGAGCATCAGCTTTACCAATGAGCCAGATACGAAATGAGTTGTTAGGATTCACCCCATCAACTTTTCAACCCTGACGGAGAGTCAACGATGCCTATCATCAACAGCCAAGTAAAACCGTTCAAAGCTACTGCATACAAAAACGGCAGCTTCGTGGAAGTGTCGGACGCTGACCTGAAAGGCAAGTGGTCTGTAGTGTTCTTCTACCCAGCCGACTTCACCTTCGTTTGCCCAACCGAGCTGGAAGACCTGGCTGACAACTACGAAGAGTTCAAAAAACTCGGCGTGGAAATCTACAGCGTGTCGACTGACACCCACTTTGCTCACGCTGCCTGGCACAACACTTCGCCAGCCATCGGCAAAATTCAGTACACCATGATCGGCGACCCTACGCTGACCATCTCCCGCAACTTCGACGTTCTGATCGAAGAAGCAGGCCTGGCTGATCGCGGTACTTTCGTGATCAACCCGGAAGGTCAGATCAAAATCGTTGAACTGAACGACGGCGGTGTTGGCCGTGACGCTTCCGAGTTGCTGCGCAAAATCAAGGCTGCTCAGTACGTTGCTGCTCACCCAGGCGAAGTATGCCCAGCTAAATGGAAAGAAGGTGAATCCACCCTCGCTCCTTCGCTGGACCTGGTTGGCAAGATCTAAGTCTGTGAAGACTAGGGCGGTGATCCGCACCTGAGTTGTCAGCAGCATCGCCCTCAAAACGCCCGGGCGACATTCGCTCGGGCGTTTTTTTTGACACAGAATTAAACAGTTAGGAGATCGCCCGTATGTTGGACGCCAATCTAAAAGCACAGTTGAAGTCATACCTGGAGCGGGTCACACAGCCGATCGAGATCGTTGCGTCTCTCGACGACGGTGCGAAATCCCGTGAAATGCATGACCTGTTAAAAGAAATTACCAGCCTCTCCAGCCAGATTACCTTGCTGGAAAACGGCAACGATGCGCGCAAACCGTCGTTCTCGTTGAACCGTCCAGGCGGCGATATCAGCTTGCGTTTTGCTGGTATCCCGATGGGCCACGAATTTACTTCGCTGGTGCTGGCCCTGCTGCAAGTCGGCGGCCACCCATCGAAAGCCAGTGCCGAAGTGATTGAACAAATCCGCTCCCTCAAAGGTGAGTTCAACTTCGAGACGTATTTCTCGCTGTCATGCCAGAACTGCCCAGATGTAGTGCAGGCGCTGAACCTGATGGCAGTGTTGAACCCGAATATTCGCCACGTGGCGATTGACGGCGCGCTGTTCCAGGACGAAGTCACCGAGCGTCAAGTGATGGCGGTGCCGAGCGTTTACCTCAACGGGGTTAACTTCGGTCAGGGCCGCATGGGCCTGGAAGAGATCCTTGGCAAACTGGACACCAGCGCCATTGAGCGTCAGGCCGAAAAAATCAGCGCCAAAGAAGCCTTTGATGTGCTGGTTATCGGTGGCGGTCCAGCCGGTGCTGCTGCAGCCATCTACGCTGCGCGTAAAGGGATTCGTACCGGTGTGGCGGCAGAACGCTTCGGCGGCCAGGTGCTCGACACCATGGCGATCGAGAACTTTATCTCGGTGCAGGAAACCGAAGGGCCGAAACTGGCCACTGCCCTGGAAGAACACGTCAAGCAATACGACGTCGACATCATGAACCTGCAACGTGCCGACAAGCTGTTGCCGGGCAAAGCGGGCGAGCTGCACGAAGTTAAATTCGCCAGTGGTGCTTCGCTCAAAGCCAAGACCGTGATTCTGGCGACCGGTGCCCGCTGGCGCGAAATGAATGTGCCGGGCGAGCAGGAATACCGCAGCCGTGGCGTGGCTTACTGCCCGCACTGTGACGGCCCGCTGTTTAAAGGCAAGCGCGTTGCGGTAATCGGTGGTGGTAACTCGGGTGTCGAGGCGGCCATTGACCTGGCAGGCATTGTGTCACACGTGACATTGCTCGAGTTTGACACCAAGTTGCGCGCTGACGCCGTGTTGCAGCGTAAGCTCAACAGCTTGCCAAACGTAACGGTGATCACTAACGCCCAGACCACTGAAGTGACCGGTGACGGGCACAAGGTCAACGGTCTGCGTTACAAAGACCGTGCGACAGAAGCGCTGCACACCGTCGAGCTGGAAGGTATTTTTGTGCAGATCGGTCTGCTACCTAACACCGATTGGCTCAAAGGCACCATCGAGCTGACGCCACGCGGCGAGATTGTGGTTGATGCTCGCGGTGAAACATCGATCCCCGGGATCTTTGCTGCCGGTGACGTGACCACCGTGCCCTACAAGCAGATCGTGATTGCGGTCGGCGAAGGTGCCAAAGCCTCTCTGAGCGCTTTCGATCACTTGATCCGCACATCGGCGCCGGATTGATTGCTCGGCACTAGAGTCGCGTTGCGTTAGCAAAGCCTCTCAGTAAACAAAAGCGCAGCCCACGGGCTGCGCTTTTTTTGTGTGCAACATGGATTACGCCTTGGGGCTTGAATCTTTCAGCAAACCATTGGCCAGCGCGACGAATGCATTTTTTGCTTTCTCCAGTGCGGCCAGTGGTTGTGGATCAGCGGCGATCCACAAGGCGGCGCTCAATGTGGCACCATTCAACAGCCTGGCTGTTGCTTCAACCTCGATGTCCTGGATGACGTGCTCGCTTTTCAGCTTTTCCAGGCACTCCATGGTGCCCTGAATGCAGGCGTTCTGGTTTGACCACAGGGCAGGGTTGCCCAGTACTGCGGGGCCATCTAGCAGCACAATACGCTGGATTTCCGGCTCTATCGCCATCTCCATGTAGGCGATGCTTTCATTGAGAAAGCCATCCCAGGTGGAGCTCGCCTGAGCGGTAATGGCGTGCAGGCGTACAGACGTCTCGGCGTCTATTTGCTGGATGACGGCCTCAAGCAAGCCTTTCTTGTCGCCAAAGTGGTGATAAAGCGCTCCACGGGTCAGGCCGACATTGGCAGTGAAGTCATCCATTGAGGACTCGGCATAACCTTTGCTCGCGAATGCTTGCCTGCCTGCTGCCAAAAGCCTGTGCCGCGTGTCTTCGATCATCTCTTTGCGTGTTCGTACCATAGAGGCGCAGATCTCCTGAATCCAATTCAATCCATACAACATACGTGGCGTATCTAATGCTACGGGCTTGATCGCTTCTGAACAACGCTCATGTTTCAGGCGTAAAAAAACCCATGAGCGATCATGGGTTTTTTGACGTGCGAACGTTACAGCGGGGTCGGCTGAATGATCTCGACCCAGTAGGCGTCCGGGTCCTTGATAAAGGCCAGAGATTTCATGCGGCCGTCAGTCAGGCGCTTCTGGAAGTCCACGCCCAAGGCTTCAAAGCGCTCGCAGGCGGCGACGATATCAGGTACCGCGATGCAGATATGGCCGAATCCACGCGGGTCAGTGTTGCCGTTGTGGTAAGCAAAATCGGCATCATTTTCGGTGCCGTGGTTGTGAGTCAGCTCCAGGATGCCTGGGATCGACTTCATCCACACGGTACGGGCAGCATCGTCAGCCGGGATCAGGGCTTTATCAACCAGCGCCAGAAAGTACAGGCTGAATTCGGCTTCCGGGAAGTCGCGCTTTTCCAGCAGCGAGAAGCCCAGGACGCGGGTGTAGAAATCGAGGGATTTCTCGATGTCTTTGACGCGCAGCATGGTGTGGTTGAAAACGAATTGTTGGGTAGCGCTATTCGGTTGTGCGGTTACGCCAGGGACGTTGTTCAGCTCTTGCAGGCTCATGAACCCTCCGAAAGTGATGCATGGGTAAACAGTCGATGCACGAATGATACGGAATGTGATGGCCTGCGCGAACCCCGTGGGCAACAAAAGATCGTTGTTTGGGATGTTCCGCGGCAGTGCGGGGAGGGGGATTGGCAAAATTCAGGCAAAAAGAAGCCCGCCGAAGCGGGCATGGGGCGCTAGTCCTTTAGCAGGCTCTATCCTGTGATGAATCGTGTGAAAAAACTGTGAAAGGGCATCGGTTAATTTGGCCTTTCATCCGGGGAGACTCCGTTCTCGGGAAATGGGCTTATTGTGTCTTCTGCGAGGGTCATCATTGTGACAATTGATCGTGAGTGATTATTAACATTTTGCTTAACGGCGCGTGTTACACGGGCCTCACACTGTCTGTAAGTCACGTTAGTTATGTCTGGGTTTAGTGATATTTAAAAACCCTGCCAGGCAGGGTTTTTAATACTACTAAAGCATTAAGTGCGTACCCAGGACTCAACAGTGGCTGCGCCGTATTGTTCTTTCCATGCCTTCAAACCACGGTGATTACCACCTTTGGTTTCAATCAATTCGCCGGTGTGCGGGTTTTTATAGACTTTTAAAACACGAGCCTTGCGCTGTTTTGGTGCTGCTGTTTGGCGCGCAGCTGCAGGGTTTGGATCCAGAATGGCAATAATCTCTCGCAGGCCTTTGCCGTAAGAGCTCATCAGCGCCTTAAGTTTCTGTTCAAACTCGATTTCTTTTTTAAGCCCGGCATCATTCTTCAAGGCTTCCAACTGAGCCATTTGTTCTTGAAGGGCCTTTTCGGCAGCACGGTATTCAGCAAGTCTGGACAAGGTCATTACTCCGGTCATGGCTTCGGCATTGACAGGGCCGAAGTGAATTAATGAGGCGAGGCAGCAAGGGGTAGACAGAGACCCGAGTCAACAGTTCAGCCGAAACACGAGGGCTTTGTTATTGACTGTCAATAAACTTCAACCTGATCGAAATTGTAGTTGTCATTTTTCCGTGCGCCAGCCGATATTCACTTTTGCTGAAGAATCATCTTGAGCGTTTAAACCGACACTCGATGTTGCGCCATTAAAGACTTAATGAAATCGTCGGCGGTTAACGGACGGGCAAATAGATACCCCTGCAAAAACTCTACGCCTTTAAGTGCCAGGTACTCACTTTGCTCTTGTGTTTCGACGCCCTCAGCCACCAGCCCGAGGTTCAGCTTGGCGCTCAAGTCAATGATGCTGTCTAGGATCGGGCTGGATAATGCATCTGCCCCAATCATGGCGACAAAGCTTTGATCGATCTTCAAGTAATCGACATTGAACTCGTGCAAGTAGCTCAAGCTTGAGTGCCCGGTACCAAAATCATCCAGCGCAATCATGATCCCCATCGCGCGCAGCTCGGCAAACAACTGGTGGGTGATCACGCTGGGTATCACCAACTCGCGCTCAGTCAACTCCAGTACCAACGTGATGCGTCCCGGCGGGAATGCCTGAAGCAGCGCACGGCAATCGTCTATCAGTTCAAGGCTGTGGCAGTGATGAGCGCTAATGTTGAAGCCCAAGTGAAAGCCCGGCGCCATGCTGTTGGCGTGAGGCGCCAGTAACTGTGCAGTTTGACGAAACAGTGAACGGGTCATCGGCACAATGAGACCCGAGTGTTCCGCCAGTGGAATAAACAAATCAGGCCGCACCAACCCTTCAGTTGGGTGTTGCCAGCGCATCAGGACTTCGGCACCGGCCCATTGTTGTGTGTCACTGCGCACCACTGGCTGAAAGTAAGGAATGAACTCCTCGGCTTCAAGCCCGCGTTGCAGCTCGTGGGTGGGGGAGGATAAAGACATACGCTTTTGTAGCCAGAGAACAGTCGCGCCAGAAACGCAGCCCAAAAATACAAACAGGGCCAATAAGCCCAAGTACCGAGCTTTAATAAAACGCCATAGCGTGCCTTCGCTAAACCCTGCTATGACGCGATAAGGATATTGCGCAGACGACACGCTTACAGATGCAACAGGATAAGGTGCAGACGGTGTATTGCGGACCACTGCGTAGCGGTCTATGGAATTGTTGCCCACTTGAAACATCATTTGCGTGTACGGGTTGATTAGACTCAAGACATTGATCAAGTGCAGGCCGTAGAGGCTGACAATGGCACCGGCCTGGTCTTTTTCGCGGCGATAAACCAGCAGCGGCTGGTCTGGCGTAACCGCGTTGCCGGGCATGAGCCACAACACGCCGTTGTTATAGTCAGCCGCATTGACCGGTTCTTTAAAGTTGCCAAACAGGGATGTGCAATAAATCTGGTTATTCCAGACCAGATTCACTGAGCGGACAAAAGGGCGGCGCGTCACCTGTTCACGCAGGTCCAGTTCAACCTGTTCGCACGGCTGGCCTGCGAGAGGGGATACAAAATCTGCGGCCAGCTTGGCATTGTCCAACATGAGATCGAATTGGCGAACGGCCTCTTTAGCGGTATCACTGGCTTCTGATATCAGTGATCGATTGGCCTGCCAGACAATGATAAAAACACCGAGGACGATGGGCAGTAACGCGCTGAGTACGACCAGCGCGTAGCGATCGGTCCATTTTCGGGTCCGTTTGAGCGTTAATTGCATTCAAGATCCCGAGGACTGATGGCGACTGCGGCAAGGTGAGATGAATAGACAAAGCCTAGCATTGGTTCAGGGTCATTTCACATGATGTAAGACAAACATGATTACGCCATGTAGAATCCGCTTACGCATACAAGAATAATGACCCCTGTCATCAGGCGTCACCACCGCGTAAGAGATGGGTAAATGAAGATATTCGGGTTTCAACTGATCTACGGAGATTTCCTGGCGCGCAGTGTACGCGGGATCTCCTGTGCGCCACCTGTGTCCCTCAGCATTCTTGGCAAATAACCTACTGTTAATTGTAAAAATGACTCTGATGAGGCGCCAAAATGGCCGATCTATACGAAAACCCAATGGGCCTGATGGGCTTTGAATTCATCGAATTCGCAGCGCCAGTAGCCAATACCCTCGAACCTATCTTTGAAATCATGGGCTTCACCAAGGTGGCCACCCATCGTTCCAAAGACGTGCACCTGTATCGCCAGGGCCATATCAACCTGATCCTCAATAACGAGCCGCACAGCGTTGCTTCCTACTTCGCCGCAGAGCACGGGCCATCTGTATGTGGCATGGCGTTTCGCGTAGCCAACGCGCAAAAAGCGTATAACCGCGCGTTGGAGCTGGGCGCTCAACCTATCGAAATCCCGACCGGCCCGATGGAATTAAACCTGCCTGCCATCAAAGGCATCGGCGGTGCGCCGTTGTACCTGATTGACCGGTACGGCGAAGGCAGTTCGATTTATGACATCGACTTCGTGTTTATTGAAGGTGTTGAGCGTCATCCAGTGGGAGCAGGGCTGAAGATCATCGACCACCTGACCCACAACGTGTATCGCGGCCGTATGGCTTACTGGGCTAACTTCTATGAGAAGCTGTTCAACTTCCGCGAAATTCGCTATTTCGACATTAAGGGCGAATACACCGGCTTGACCTCCAAGGCCATGACCGCACCGGATGGCATGATCCGTATTCCGTTGAACGAAGAGTCGTCCAAAGGCTCTGGTCAGATCGAAGAGTTCTTGATGCAGTTCAACGGTGAAGGCATCCAGCATGTGGCCTTCTTGACCGATGACTTGATCAAGACCTGGGACGCATTGAAAAAAATCGGCATGCGCTTCATGACCGCACCGCCAGACACCTACTACGAAATGCTCGAAGGTCGTCTGCCTGACCATGGTGAGTCGGTCGAAGCGCTGCAGTCGCGCGGTATTCTGCTGGATGGCTCGTCGGTTGAAGGTGACAAGCGCCTGTTACTGCAAATCTTCTCGGAAAACTTGATGGGTCCGGTGTTCTTCGAGTTTATCCAGCGCAAAGGCGATGATGGCTTTGGCGAGGGCAACTTCAAGGCGCTGTTCGAATCCATTGAGCGCGACCAGATTCGTCGTGGCGTGCTTGAAGCCAACTAAGTAAAGAGCTTGCCTCGCGATCTTTTAAACACGCTAAAGATCGCGAGACAAGCTCGCTCCTGTACGTTCGGCGGTTGGTGTTAAAACAGCCCCGCTGCAATGTTGATCGAAAACCCCAGTACTGCCGTATTGAACAAAAACCCCAGCAGCGAATGGCCCAGCACTGCTTTGCGCATCTCGCGGGTAGCGACTTCTACGTCTGACGTTTGTACCGCAACGCTCAGGGTGAAAGAGAAATACATGAAGTCCCAATAATCCGGGTTCAATTCACCTTCGGGGAAGCGCAAGGCTGGCTCCGTCCCTTCATTGTTATAAAACAGCCGCGCATAGTGCAGGCCGAAAATCACCCCGATCATCAGCCATGAACCCACCACAGTCAGCCCGGTAAAGGCGTAATGCAGCAATTGCTCAGAGTGACGCAGTTGGCTGTTACCGGTGAGTTCGAGGGTAATCGCCGCCAGGCTGACAACAGCCGCGAAGCTCACGGTGAACAGCACCATGCTGGCATTTTCGTCTTCTATTTCTGCGGTGCGTTTGACGTCGCCCACTTTAGAGCGAAGCATCAGCCACAGGGTCAGGAGCAAGTACAGCCAGACACCGGCGTTCCAGCCCAACAGAAACTTGGTGGTCAACGAGGTGGCGGGATTAAAGATGCCGACCGCCAGCCCCAATAAGGTGCCAGCGGTCAGGCGAGGGTGAGTGCGTGCAAGGTGCGGCATCGTCAATACAATCCATGTTACTGGGCATTGCCGAACCTTAGCACGTGAAGCAGGCGTTAACGTTTACGCGGTTTGCTGCGGGTCAGTTTCATCACCACCACAAAGAATACCGGCACAAATACCACGGCCAATGTGGCGACGATCATGCCGCCGATAACGCCTGTACCAATGGCTTGCTGGCTGCCCGAGCTGGCGCCCGTGGCAATCGCCAGAGGCACAACGCCGAGAATAAAGGCCAGCGAGGTCATGACAATCGGCCGCAGACGCAGGCGGGCGGCTTTCACCGTGGCCTCAACCAGGTCATGGCCTTCGTCGTACAGGGTCTTGGCGAATTCGATGATCAAAATGGCATTCTTGGCCGACAAGCCAATAATCGTAATCAAGCCCACTTTGAAGAACACGTCATTCGGCATGCCGCGCAACGTCACCGCCAACACCGCACCGAGCACGCCCAAAGGCACTACCAACAGCACTGCGGTGGGGATCGACCAGCTTTCATAAAGCGCCGCAAGGCACAGGAACACCACCAGTAACGACAGGCCCAACAACAACGGCGCCTGAGAGCCGGAGAGCTTTTCCTGCAGCGACAACCCCGTCCATTCAAGGCCGATGCCTGCCGGCAACTGATCAACCAGGCGTTGCATTTCAAGCATGGCTTCACCCGTTGTGTGGCCCGGGCCTGCTTCGCCAGAAATACTCACCGCCTGATAACCGTTGTAGCGGGACATCTGCGACGGGCCTTGAATCCAGCGCGCTTCGACAAACGACGACAATGGCACCATTTTCCCCAGATTATTGCGCACATTGATCTTCAGCAGGTCTTCAACCTGGCTGCGTTGATCGCCTTCAGCCTGTACGACAACCCGTTGCATGCGCCCCTGATTGGGGAAGTCGTTGACGTAGGCAGAGCCCACGGCGGTCGACAGCACATTACCGATGTCGGCAAACGAAATGCCCAGTGCATTGGCCCGTTTACGGTCGACTTCGAGTTGCACTTGCGGGCTTTCTGCCAGGGAGTCTTCGCGCACGTTGGCCAGCACCGGGCTTTTCTCGGCCAGGGCCATCAACTCGGTTCGCGCTTGCATCAGCACGTCATAACCGACACCGCCACGGTCTTGCAGGCGCAATTCAAAACCGCTGGAGGTGCCCAAACCACTGACCGCAGGCGGCAGAATGGAGAACGCCACCGCGTCTTTGAGCTCGCCAAACGCGGCGTTCGCTCGATCTGCAATGGCCGAAGCGGAATCCTTGATGCCACGTGTCGACCAGTCCTTGAAGGTGGTAAACGCCAACGCGGCGTTCTGTCCGCTACCCGAGAAGCTGAAGCCCAGAATCATGGTCACGTTGCTGACCCCGGGCTCTTCGGCGTAGTGAGCTTCGATCTGCTTGGCCACCGCGATCGTCCGGCCCTGGCTGGCCCCCGGCGGCAACTGAATATCAGTAATGATGAAGCCCTGATCCTCAACGGGCAGAAAAGAGGAGGGCAGGCGCGCAAAACACACCACCAGCACCACCAGCAAGGCACCGTAAAGCAACAGATAACGGCCGCTGCGTTTGATCAGGTGCACCACCCAATGCTCGTAGCCTTCAGACAGACGCTCAAACTTGCGGTTGAACCAGCCAAAAAAGCCGCCCTTGGCATGGTGCTCACCCTTGGCAATGGGCTTGAGCAGTGTCGCGCACAGGGCCGGGGTCAGCGACAGGGCCAAGAACGCCGAGAACAAAATCGAGGTTGCCATCGCCACCGAGAACTGCTGATAGATCACGCCCACCGAGCCCGGCATAAACGCCATGGGAATGAACACGGCCACCAGTACCAGAGTAATGCCGATGATCGCCCCGCTAATTTGCGTCATGGCCTTGTGCGTGGCCTCGCGGGGCGGCAAGCCTTCGCTGAGCATGATCCGCTCAACGTTCTCTACCACCACAATCGCGTCGTCCACCAGAATCCCGATGGCCAGTACCATGCCGAACATGGTCAGTACGTTGATCGAGAAACCCAGGACCAGCATCGTGGCGAATGTGCCCATCAGGGCCACAGGCACCACCAGGGTCGGGATCAGCGTGTAACGGATGTTCTGCAAAAACAGGAACATCACGGCAAACACCAGCACCATGGCTTCGATCAGGGTGTACACCACCTTGGTGATCGAGACTTTGACGAACGGCGTGGTGTCATAAGGGATCTTGTACTCAACGCCCTCAGGGAAGTAGCGGCTCAGCTCATCCATCTTGGCGCGGATCATATTGCCGGTGCTCAAGGCGTTCGCTTCTGGCGCCAATTTCACGCTGAAAGCGCTGGACGACTTACCGTTCAGGCGGGTGCCGTACTGGTATTCCTGGCTGCCGATCTCAACCCGTGCCACATCGCTGACCCGGACCGTGGAACCGTCCGGGTTGGCGCGCAGGACAATATCGCCAAACTCTTGCGGGCTCGACAGTTGGCCTTTAACCAGCACCGTGGCGGTAATTTCCTGGGTCGAGCGCCCCGGCAAATCTCCGATGCTGCCAGCAGACACTTGCGCGTTCTGGCTGGCAATCGCTTGGTTGACGTCCGCAGGCGTAAGGTTGAAACCAATGAGTTTTTGCGTGTCGATCCAGATCCGCATGGCCCGTTCAGAGCCATACTGCTGAGCCTTGCCGACCCCTTCAACGCGCTTGATCTCGTTCATCACGTTGCGCGCCAGGTAGTCGCTGAGGGCAACCTCATCCAGCCCGCTGCTCGGGTCTGCGGTCAGCGTTACCAGCATCAAGAAACCCGAGGAGATTTTCTCCACCTGCAAGCCTTGCTGGATAACTGCTTGTGGCAAACGCGACTCCACCGCTTTGAGGCGGTTTTGTACGTTGACCTGAGCCATTTCCGGGTCAGTACCCGGCTTGAACGTGGCCGTAATGCTGGCACTGCCCAGGCTACTTTGGGACTCGAAATACAGCAGGCCGTCGGTGCCGTTGAGCTCTTGCTCAATCAGGCTGACCACGCTTTCGTCCAGGGTATGCGCCGACGCGCCGGGGTACACCGCATACACTTCAACTTGCGGCGGTGCCACCACCGGGTATTTGGCCACGGGCAGCTTCGGCAGCGCCAATGCTCCGGCCAGCACAATAAATAACGCTACGACCCAGGCAAAGATCGGGCGATCGATAAAAAACTGCGGCATGCTCACCGATCCGTGGAGTGTGCGAGGGGAGGTGTCGGGTCATCAATTTGCACCTGTTCACCGGGACGTGCGTGTTGCAGGCCTTCGATCACAATGCGGTCTCCCGCCTTCAGGCCTTCGTTAACGATCCAGCGATCATTGATCACGCCGCCCAGTTGCACAGGCTGTTGTTTGACCTTGCTTTCAGCATCTACCAGCAGCACCTGCGCCACCCCCGCGCTGTCACGCAGAATGGCCCGTTGCGGCACGCTGATGCCTTGCTTGTTGACCGCCTGTTCCAGGCGCACGCGGACAAAGCTGCCCGGCAACAAGTCGCGGTCCGGGTTGGCAAACTCACTGCGCAGGATGATCTGCCCGGTGCTCGGGTCAACGCTGACATCGGTAAACAACAGTTTGCCCGGTACCGGGTAGAGGCTGCCGTTGTCGCGGATCAAGGTGACGCGTGCCTGATTCTTGCCAACCTGTTGCAAGTCCCCGGCGCGGAATGAATCGCGCAGATTGTCGAGGTCACGGGTTGATTGCATCAGGTCGACCTGAATCGGGTCCAACTGCTGGATGCGCGCCAGCGGTGTCACTTCACCCTGGCCAACCAGTGCACCTTCTGTGACCAGCGCACGACCGATACGCCCGGAAATCGGCGCTGTCACGGTGGCATAGCCCAGATTCAGTTTTGCCCGCTGGACAGCGGCCTTGTTGGCGGCAACTTCGGCCTGGGCCTGCAGCGATTGCGCGCGGGCATTGTCGTAGTCCTGACGGCTCACGGCATTGCTGTCGACCAGGGCGCTGTAGCGCTGGTCTTGCAGCTTTGCCTGGAGGGCAAGTGCCTCGGATTTGCGCAGTGCTGCTTGCGCGCTGTCCAGATCGGCCTGCAACGGAGCAGGATCAATAATAAACAGCACGTCACCTTGTTTGACTTCGCTGCCTTCTTCGAAAGCGCGCTTGAGGACAACACCCGCCACTCGCGCGCTGACCTGCGCGACACGCGGCGCAACCACGCGGCCACTCAGTTCGTTATTGATCGACAGCGCTTGCGGGACGATGACTTCAGTGCTGACCTTGACCACAGGCGTCTTTTCTTCAGTGGCCGGAGTTTTACCGCAGGCACTCAAGGCTAAAGCCAGTGCCGAAAGACATAGCGGGACGAAGAGCTTTTTCAACGTTCGTGCCTTCTTATATATGCAGGTTAAGTCTGTAAAAGACCTTGGCATGCTAAGCGCAGCACGCAAAAGGCGTTGTGAAGCTGTGTAGGCGGTGTGTGAAAAAGTGTGAAGGTTCTGCTCCTATCCCTGAGAGGTTGTATATCCTTTGGGTTTTCCCCCGGTTGTAAGCATTTATTATGCCCACTATCTTGCTGGTCGAAGACGACGCTGCACTCTCCGAACTGATCGCCAGCTATCTGGAACGCAATGGTTACCAGGTCAATGTCATTGCGCGCGGTGACCAAGTGCGTGATCGAGCGCGAAACAACCCCCCGGATCTGGTGATTCTCGACCTGATGTTGCCGGGGCTGGATGGTTTGCAGGTCTGCCGATTGCTGCGCGCCGACTCCGAAAGCTTACCGATCCTGATGTTGACTGCGCGCGACGATAGTCATGATCAGGTTCTGGGGCTAGAGATGGGGGCCGACGATTATGTGACAAAACCTTGCGACCCTCGCGTCCTGTTGGCGCGTGTACGCACTTTATTGCGGCGCAGCAGCCTGGCAGAGCCTCACGTCGCCAGTGACCGGATCCTGATGGGCAACCTGTGCATCGACTTGTCGGAACGCACAGTGACATGGCGCGGCGACATCATCGAACTGTCCTGCGGCGAATACAACCTCTTAGTGGTGTTAGCCCGGCATGCCGGCGAAGTGCTCAGTCGTGACCAAATTCTGCAGCGTCTGCGCGGCATCGAATTCAATGGCACCGATCGTTCGGTTGACGTGGCCATTTCCAAATTGCGCCGTAAGTTCGACGATGACGCCGGTGAGGCCCGCAAAATCAAAACCGTGTGGGGCAAGGGTTACTTGTTCAGCCGCTCGGAATGGGAATGCTGATTCGTGTTCAAAATTCTCATCCGCCTGTACCTGGTGACCATCGTCACGTTCGCCGGGGCCATTTATCTGGTGCCGGAAATGATCGTGGCGGTGTTTCACGACCGCTTCATGAACTACAACGTTGATATGTCACGCGGCATGCAAGCCTTGCTGGTCAAGCAGTTTGACCAGGTGCCTGCGCAGCAGTGGCCCGCGCTGGCACAGGACCTTGATAGCCAATTCGCGCCGCTGCGGATCAACCTGCTGCCCATTACCGACCCGCAGTTCAGCACCGCCGAGCAGCACCAGTTGCATCAGGGGCAGGGCGTGTTGCGCATCGGTGAGTGGGGCTGGCGCACGCGGGTGGTTTCACCGTTGAACGGCGAGCAGGCCATCGAACTGGTGATGCCGCCTGATCCGTTCGACTTGAACGTGCTGTATTGGAGCATCAACGTGTTGATTGGTGCGGCATTGCTCGCGGGCTTATTGCTGTGGCTACGCCCGCATTGGCGCGATCTTGAGCGCCTCAAGCGCACGGCAGCACGTATCGGCCAGGGGCAGCTTAGCGAGCGTACGCAGATATCTCCACGCTCCAACATCTACAGCCTGGCCAGCGCCTTTGACACGATGGCCCAGGACATCGAGAACCTGCTCAACCAGCAGCGGGATTTGCTCAACGCGGTCTCACATGAGTTGCGTACCCCATTGACCCGCCTCGATTTTGGCCTGGCGCTGGCACTCTGTGACGACCTGCCGCCTGCCAGTCGTGAGCGCTTGCAAGTGCTGGTCGGGCATATCCGCGAGCTGGATGAATTGGTGCTGGAATTGCTGTCGTTCAGCCGTCTGCAAAACCCGGCGCTGGTACCGGAGCGCATCGAGGTGTCGTTGGCAGAGTTTATCGACAGCATCCTCGGCAGTTTTGACGAAGAGCTTGAAGCCCCGGAAATCGTCCTCGACGTGATGCTGCACGGCACCGAAGAGCGATTTGTCCTCGACCCGAGGCTGACGGCCCGGGCCTTGCAAAACCTGTTGCGCAATGCCATGCGTTACTGCGATCGACGGATTCAGGTGGGGGTTAGCCTCAATGCCAAAGGCTGCTCATTGTGGGTGGATGACGACGGCATCGGCATTCCCGAGCAAGAGCGGGAACGAGTTTTCGAACCTTTTTATCGCCTGGACCGCAGCCGCGATCGGGCAACCGGTGGTTTTGGTCTGGGGTTGGCCATCAGCAGGCGAGCCCTGGAAGCCCAGGGCGGCACCTTGAATGTTGAGCAATCGCCGTTGGGCGGGGCGCGT
Source organism: Pseudomonas sp. HY2-MNA-CIBAN-0224 (assembly GCF_040310285.1). NCBI lineage: Bacteria > Pseudomonadati > Pseudomonadota > Gammaproteobacteria > Pseudomonadales > Pseudomonadaceae > Pseudomonas > Pseudomonas sp. HY2-MNA-CIBAN-0224. The sequence goes on from NZ_JBEOPQ010000001.1 coordinate 293,328, forward strand.
TTCAAGCTGTGGTTGCCAGTCTGACGCAACTTAGCGCGGGCGAACCGGCGCCTTGGCTCAGATCAAGCGGCGTTGGCGGCTCACGTGTTTCAAGCCTTCAAGCACCAGAACCGCAACGGCCAGCCAGATCGGGCCATAGGTCAGCCATTGACCGTCTTCCAGGCTATCGCCCAGTAACAGGGCGACGGCCACCAGCAGCACTGGCTCAACGTAGCTGAGCAGGCCAAACAAGCTGAAGGGCAGCAAACGGCTGGCGAGAATATAAGAAAAGCCGGCGGCCGCACTGATGATCCCCATCAAGGGCACCAGCCAATACAGTGCCTGGCGTTGCGCATCGAGGTCTACATGCTGGCCTGCCAGCACAAACCACAGCGCAACCGGGACCATCAGCAGCATGTCCAGCCACAGACCGCCCAGGTTATCGATGCCTATTTTCTTGCGCAGTACGAAGTACATTGGGTAGCCGATGGCCACAACCAGTGTGGTCCAGGAGAACCCGCCGGTGCGGTATAACTCGTTTGCAACGCCAATCACGGCCAGGGCGGTGGCTATTTTCTGCAAATGCGAGAGATGCTCGCCGTAGACAATTCGCCCGGTGAGAATCATCGTCAGCGGCAGCAGAAAGTAACCCAACGACACATCCAGGCCGTGCCCGTTGAGTGGCCCCCACATAAACATCCATAGCTGCACGCCGACCAGAAAGCTGGTGATCAGTGCGCAAGGAATTAGTAGAGGTTTGTCTCGTAAGCGACTGAAAATTATGGGAACCCATTTCCAATCACCAGAGAAGCAGATAAACAGAGTCATGAAGGGCAGCGAGATCAGTATTCGCCAGCCGAAGATTTCCTGGCCATCAAGGGGCCAAAGCAGGGAAGTGAAGTAGTACAGGACGCCAAACAAGCACGAAGCCAAAATCGATAAAACAATACCTTTAGACACAACAACCTCAATGGATCTACAGCGTTACTCATGAGAGTGGGCACATAGATTGAGGTTGTTGGAGGTCGTTGGCAAATCCCTTTTAAACCAGTGACTTGGCTTAAAGACTTACAGAAAACGATCAAACTCTAAAAGTCCAAGCAAATACTGGGCCAAAGTCGTTTTAAACGAGCGTTCGTGTTTTCTGAAAAAGTGATTAACGGTAGTGTGTGCCACACCCTGGCAGACTCAAACGTTACACAGAGCGACGTTGGCGCACCAAGTGTTTAAACCCTTCGAAGATCAGCACCATCACCGCCAGCCAGATCGGGATGTACGTCAGCCATTGGCCTGAGCTGATGCTTTCGCCCAGCAACAGGGCCACAAGGACCAGCAACACCGGTTCAACATAGCTGAGCAAGCCAAACAGGCTGAACGGCAGCATCCGGCTGGCAATGATGTAGCTGATCAGGGCCAGGGCACTGATGCCCCCCAGAATCGGAATCAATACATACAACGCTGCTCGCTCGCTGGCCACGTCGAAACCGTGTTCGCCGCTTTGCACGAACCACCAGGCAATCGGGATCAGCAACAACATGTCAAACCACAAACCGCCGAGGTTGTCGGTCGCCATGCGTTTGCGCAGCACGAAATACACCGGGTAACCAATGGCCACCAGCAGCGTGGTCCATGAGAACCCGCCCACGCGATAGACCTCGTTGGCCACACCGATGGTGGCCAGGGCAGCAGCGATTTTTTGCAAGTGCGACAAGTGCTCGCCAAACACGATGCGCGCGGTCAGCAGCATGGTCAGCGGCAGCAAAAAGTACCCCAGCGACACATCCAGGCTATGCCCGTTAAGCGGCGCCCACAGGAACAGCCAGAGTTGCACCCCAACCAGCGCGCTGGAAGCCGCCAGCACGCCCCACAACCGAGGCTGCTTGCGCAGGCGAGAGAAGATCACCGGGACGTGTCGCCAGTCACCCGAGAAAAACATGAACAGCGTCATGCATGGCAGCGTCAGAAGCATCCGCCAACCGAATATCTCAGCCCCGCTCAGGGGCCACAGCATGGACGTGTAGTAATACATGACACCGAACAGGCTCGATGCCAGAACCGATAAAACAATACCTTTGGACACAACAGCCTCGTTGAAACGCACTTTATGATTTTTAGGAAGTGCATAGCTTGAGGCTATGGAAGGTGCAGGGCAATAACATAAAGGAGGTAGGGGTTTGTTCCCGCAGGGTTAACCGATTCAGTCGCGGTAAAACACTTGCACCAGGTGATAGCCAAATTTGCTCTTCACCGGGCCGTGCACCACGCGCAGCGGCTTTTTGAAGATGATCTGATCAATCACCCCGACCATCTGCCCCGGACGCACTTCGCCCAAGTCACCCCCGCGCTTGCCTGACGGGCAGGTCGAGAACTTTTTTGCCAGCACATCGAAGGCTTCGCCTTTGGCAATGCGCTGCTTGAGCGACTCGGCTTCTTCGGCGGTCTTGACCAGAATGTGGCGGGCTTGAGCTTTCATGGGGCAGATACCTTGCAACTGTGGGGCTTTTTACGAGGGCGCGGATTATGCCTGAGTTTTCTCCAGGTAGCGCGGCAAGTGCAAGCGCACGCGGGTGCCGGAGCCACTTTCGCTGATGATACTGACGTGCCCGCCGGACTGCTGGGCAAAGCCGTAGATCATCGACAGGCCCAGACCGGTGCCTTGACCCACCGGCTTGGTGGTAAAGAACGGGTCAAAGGCCTTGGCAAGAATTTGCGGAGTCATGCCCGCACCGTTGTCGCTGACTTCAAACATCACATACTCACCGGCCTTGATCGGCTCAAGCGTGCTGGACTGGCTGTCCGTGAGGTAGGTGTTGGCGGTACGTACGACCAACTCGCCGCCGTCAGGCATGGCGTCCCGGGCATTGATAATCAGGTTGAGCAGGGCGCTTTCGAGCTGGCCGCTGTCAGTGTTCACGGCCCAGACGTCTTCACCCAGCTCAACGTGCAAATCAATGTTGGCCCCTTTGGTACTGCTGAACAGCGCTTGCAGTGAGCTGACCAGTTGGTTGGGGTCCAGCGGCCTGCGGTCCAGTGATTGGCGCCTGGAGAACGACAGCAATCGGTGTGTCAGGGCAGCTGCACGCTGTGCCGAAGACACCGCTGCGTCGGTAAAACGACCCACTTCAGTGATCCGCCCGGCCGCGATATAACGCTTCATCAAGTCCAGGCTGCCGAGAATCCCGGTGAGCATATTGTTGAAATCGTGGGCAATACCGCCGGTTAACTGGCCCACGGCTTCCATTTTTTGGGCATGCCGCAAGGCCTCTTCGGCTCGTTCACGCTCGTGCATCTCACGTTGCAGTTGCGCGTTGGCTTCGGCCAATGCCTGGGTGCGCTGCGCCACGCGCTCTTCAAGGGTTTCATTGAGATTGAGCAGCGCTTGTTCGGTTTTTTTACGCTCGGTGATGTCCAGCGCCGCGCCCATAAAGCGTTGAGCACTGCCTGGGCCGCCGGAAAAACAACGGCCCCTGGCAAAAATCCAGCGCACCTTGCCGTCCAGGTTCTGCAGGCGATATTCCTGGGCATACTCGCCGTTGTGGGTCACGCAGTCCTTGATCGTACGCGTCAATAAACCGCGGTCATCAGGGTGCACGCCTTGCAAGTAGGCGGTGATCGGCAGTTGCCCGGACAATTGCGGCTCGATGCCGTGCATTTGCGCGAAACGGCTGTCGGTCACAAACAGGTCCTGGTCAATGTTCCAGTCCCAGGTGCCAACGCCGTTGGTGGCGGTGAGTGCCAGTTGCAGGCGCTCTTCAGTGTCATGCCGGGCTTTGCGGCTGGCCAGCGAGCGTTGGCGCAACTTGATGGCGGTGCGTCTGCGGCGCGAGGTCTTGACTGCCGTCATCAAGATGCCCGCCACGTTGCCATGCTCGTCGTGAACCGGGCTGAAGGTCAGATCCAGCCATAGTTCGGTGGCGTGTTTCTGGTCCGGGTAAAGAAAGTACTGGTCCAGGTACGAGCGGCTTTGCCCGGCCCGTACCGAGGCAATCACCGGTCGACTGAATTCTGCGTATTCCGGCCAGCTGAAATGCAGCGGCTGAGCAAAGCCTGCCGGGTGCTTGTTGCCCGCCAGTGCGGCAAAACTGTCGTTGTAGATTTGCGTCAGTTCTTCGCCCCACAGCAACAACATTGGCATGGGTGAGTGCATGACCATTTGCGCACTGGTGCGCAGGCTTTGCGGCCAGTCAGTGATCTGGCCCAAAGGGCTGCGTGCCAACGCCGTGAGTTGGCGGGTGGTAAAAACGGCGCTCATGGATAAGTCCCGAGTGTGAAGCTAAAAGAAGTGTATTTAATGCCGGATAGCGGCTAAAGGCTATTAATGATCTTGAAAAGCCCGTGCTTGAGCGTGCGACTAAGGTCCAATGAGTGTCCAGCTTAGCCTTTCGTACAATTGCGCCCCGTTTTTACAGGCAAGGGATTCGCTTCGGTATTTCACCGCAGGTGCGACGTCCCTTGTTTTTGTTGCGCGAAAGATTCGCTGCTGGAGCATGGTCATGGTTCATCCTTTTTCATCGTTGAAGCAAAGCCGCATGGCGCGTATGAGTGCACTGGCCGTGTGTGCCGGTTTCGCTGCCCAGACGCAGGCCGGCGGTTTTTTTGAAGACAGCAGCGGCTCGCTGGAGTCGCGCACGGTGTACTTCAATCGCGACTTCCGCGATGGCAGCAGTTCAAGCCCTCAAGGCGCTTCCAAGCGCGACGAGACGGCGCAAGGCTTTATCCTCAACCTGCAATCGGGCTACACCGAAGGCACCGTCGGCTTTGGCCTCGACGCGCTGGGCATGCTGGGGATCAAGTTGGACTCCAGCCCGGCCAACAGTAACAGCGGCCTGCTGCCTTCGACCGGCAGCGATCCGCGTCGTTCCAAAGATCAATACGCCAAAGGTGGCCTGACCGCCAAAATGCGTGTTTCCAAGACCGTACTCAAATACGGCACCTTGCTGCCTGATCTGCCGTTGCTCAAGTACAACGACGGCCGTTTGCTGCCCAACATCTTCAACGGCGCGATGCTGGAGTCCCAGGAAATCAAAGACCTGAAGTTCATGGCTTCGCGTCTGGATCGCTACACCGCACGGGACTCCACCGACTCCCAGGACCTGCGGCTGAACTGCAAAAACAAGCGTTATGCCTGCAACATCACGGCTGACCATTTCACGATGTACGGCCTCGATTACAAGGTTAACGAGCAATTGACGGCGCAGTACCACTACGCTGAGCTGCAAGACATTTACCGTCAGCAGTTCATTGGCCTGTTGGCCAAGCAGCCGATGGGGCCGGGTGTACTGGCCGCCGATGTGCGCTTGCTGAAAAGCGATGACAGCGGCTCGTCCAGAGCCGGTACCATCGATAACCGCGCCTTTGGCACTCTGCTGTCTTACTCGTTGGGCGGTCATAAGTTCGGTGCCGGTTGGCAGACCCTGAACGGCAAGACCTCAATGCCGTACCTGGATGGGACCAATCCGTACCTGGTCAACTATGTTCAGGTCAACGACTTCGCCAACGCGCAAGAGCGTTCGTGGCAACTGCGTTACGACTACGACTTTAAAGCCATGGGCATCGACGGTTTGTCCTTCATGACCCGTTACGTAAACGGCGACAACATCAAAGTGGTTGGCCGCAACGAAGAAGGCAAAGAGTGGGAGCGCGACAGCGAGCTGAAATACGTGGTGCAGAGCGGTCTGTTCAAAGACGTCAGCGTGCGCTTCAGAAATGCGACCTACCGCACCAACTACTCAAAATTCGCCCGCGACGTCGACGAAACACGAGTGATTGTCGGCTATAACCTGTCGATCTGGTAACCACCCCCTGTAGGAGCGAGCTTGCCTCGCGATCTTTTGATCTTCAAAAGTATCGCGAGGTAAGGACGTCGTCTCAATCCAATTGGTGCCTGTACGGCAAATCCGGCCCGGTTTTGCTGCAGGTCAGCGCCGCCGCTCGGCATGCAAAATCGAGCAGGGCGGCGATGTCCGCTTTGCTCAACTGCTGCAAACCTTCGATTGAATCCCGCTGCTGCTCGGTTAACCAGGCAATCACCGCAGCCTGAAAGGTGTCACCGGCGCCCACGGTATCGGCCACGGTTACCGACTGTGCTGGCACCGAATATTGCCCGTGTTCGCGACTGAATACGCTTGCGCCCTGGGCACCCCGGGTCAAAAACACCAACTGACAAAGCTGACTTAACCAGGATTGCGCGATCTGCTCCGGGTCTTGTCCCGGATACAGCAACTCAAGGTCTTCATCGCTGACTTTAATCAGGTCGGCATAGGGGATCAGTTGTTTGATCCGCTGGCGCCATACCTCAATATCAGGCTCAGGGTTGAGCCGCACATTCGGGTCAAGGCTGATCAGGCGCTTGCCGCTTTCGCGTTGCACCAAGGCCAGCAACGTATCGGCAATCGGTTGCACCACCAGCGAGAACGAGCCAACGTGTACTCCACGTATCTGCGGCCCCAACGTTGGCAGGTGCTGCACGTGCAGTTGCCGGTCGGCGCAGCCTTCTCCGCGAAAGCTGTAGTTGGGCACGCCATTGGCATCCAGCGCGACCATGGCCAAGGTGGTGGGTGCATTGATCTCCCACCAGTACTGATCCGCCACGCCTTCGTTGAGCAGGACCTGTTTCAGGCGTTTGCCCAGATAGTCCGTGGAAAGCCCGGCAAACAGCCCGGCTTCGACGCCCAGGCGACGTAAGCCCACAGCCACGTTGAAGGGCGAACCACCGGCAATCGCATTAAAGCCGACTTTATTCGGCAAGCCGGCCGTGTCCGCCTGGGCAAAAAAATCAAATAACGCTTCACCGCATACCAGGTACATAAGTCTCACTCGGTTAAGGCGCTTACCTGCTCTCGGTAGCGCTGATAAGCCTGTTCATAGGCGAGGATATGGGTCGGGTCGGGGTCTGTCTGACTGTTTGACTCTAGCCGCACGCAACGTTGGCAGAGGTCTTCAAGGGTCTCGGTACCTGCGCTGACACACCATGCCGCCTGAATGGCCGCGCCCAGTGCCGCCGCTTCGCTTTGCTCGGTACAGACCACCGGGGTGTTCATGATGTCGGCCACCATCTGGCGCCACAGTGCGCTTTTGGAGCCGCCGCCAACCAGGCGGATGGCCTGGCTTTGCAGGCCGTTACGGCGCAATAAATCCAGACCGTAACGCAAACCAAAGGTGGTGCCTTCGATGGCGGCGCGGCACAGATTGGCCTGAGTCATATTGGTCAGGGTCAGGCCCTGAACACTGCCGGTGGCATGGGGCAGAGCGGGCACCCGTTCACCGTTCAAAAACGGCAGCATGCTGACCCCGTCGGCGCCAATCGGAGCTTGGCTGGCCAGCGTATTAAAGGCCTCGACGGACAACCCGAACAATTCGCGAACAGCGCTGGTGGCATTGGTCAGGTTGAGGGTGCAGATCAACGGCAGCCAGCCGCCGCTGGAGGAACAAAAGCTCGCCACAGAGGCATCCGGGCTGATCTGCGCTTGCGCATTAAATGCGTACACGGTGCCCGACGAGCCGAGGCTCATGGTGATGATCCCCGGGCTGATATTGCCCGTACCGATGGCGCCCAGCATGTTGTCGCCGCCTCCGCTGGACACCACGGCATTCGGGTTGAGGCCCAGCAAGTGGGCGACGTGCGGGCGCAGTGTGCCGACCGCTTGATTGGGCTCCAGCAACTCCGGCAGTGCCTGTTCCAGGCGCCCGTCGGGGTCGATATGGCGCAACATGCCGAGGTCCCACTGGCGGGTTCGCACATTGAAATAACCGGTGCCGGAAGCGTCGCCGTATTCACTGCAATAGCGCCCCGTCAGCCAGAAATTCAGGTAATCGTGGGGCAGCAAAATATGCGCGGTCTGTTCAAGTACCTGCGGATGGTGACGGCGTGTCCAGAGCAGTTTGGACACGGTATAACCCGGTGCAATCACCAGCCCCAGGCGTTCCAGCGAACCGGCATCACCGCCCAGCCAGTCCAGCAGTTGTTGGTTTTCGGCGCTGGACTCGGTGTCACACCAAAGTTTGGCCGGGCGCAGGACATTACCGTCTGCGTCGAGCAATACCAGCCCGTGCTGTTGGCCGCTAACGCCGATGCCTTGAATCTGCAGGCCGCTGACCCCGGCGTTGTCCAGGGCCTGGCGGGTGGCGATCTGCAAGGCCTCTAGCCATTGCCCTGTGTCTTGCTCGCGACGCCCGTTTTCGCCCTGGATTAATGTATGTGCGGCAGCCCCCAGCCCCAGTACCTGGCCGGACTGGCTGTCGAGGACCAGGGCTTTTGTGCCCTGGGTGCCGCAATCGATGCCCAGGTATAAATGCTTCATAGAAACCTAACCTTGCAGTACGTGTGGTCGCGGACGAGGGGGGGATAGGCGCTTTTACAGCCGCGCCAGACTCTCCAGCGTCCCGCTCACGCCCACTTCACGCAAACTGTTGAGGCACCACTCAAACGCCGCCACAAACTCGGCCGACTGCGCGATTGCCGTGCCAAAAATCTCCTCAACCCCCAGCAGGCGCTGCACGATCAGCTCGTCGTCAGCCACCAGCGCCTGGCAGAACTCAGCACGCGGGTCCGGAATGGCATAGGTTTGCCCGGTTTCATCAACCCCCTTGAGGTACAACGCCCAGGCCGCGACCACCAAGGCGGCACGCTTCAATTCGGCGCCGTCGGCAATCAGGCGATTGATCGTCGGCACGGTGAATTTAGGGAATTTCGATGAGCCGTCAGAACACACGCGCTCCAACTGGTCGGCAATCGCCTGATTGGAGAAGCGCTGCACCAGCGTGTTTTTGTAGGCCGTAAGATCAATGCCTGGCACGGGCGCCAGTTGCGGGGTGACGTCTTTGTCCATATAGGCACGCATGTACGCCACAAACAGCGGGTCGTTCATGGTGTCGTGGACGAAGCGATAGCCCTTCAAAAAGCCCAGGTACGTCAGCGCCAGATGGCTGCCGTTGAGCAGTTTGATCTTCATTTCTTCATAGGGCGTGACGTCATCGGTGAGCTGCACGCCCACCGTTTCCCAGGCGGGGCGGCCGTTGCTGAACTTGTCCTCCAGCACCCATTGAATAAACGGTTCACACACCACCGGCCAGGCATCGTCGATGCCCAACTGGTCGTGCAGCTGCAAACGGTGGGCGTTGCTGGTCATGGGCGTAATGCGGTCGACCATTGCATTGGGGAAGCTGACGTTGGCGGCGATCCAGTCGTGCAAGTCCGGGTTGCTCAATGCGGCGAAGGCCAGCAGGGCTTTACGGGCCACGTTGCCGTTATGCGGCAGGTTATCGCACGACATCACGGTAAAGGCCGGGGTGTGGTTGGCGCGGCGTTGGGCGAGGGCGGCACACAACACGCCAAACACCGTGCGCGGTGCGTGCGGCTGGGCCAGGTCCTGCTGAATCTGCGGCAACTGAGCCATAAACTCGCCGGTGCTGTCGTCGATGCAGTAGCCACCTTCGGTGATGGTCAGCGAGACGATGCGGATGTGCGGGCTGGCCAGTTTGTCGATCACCGCCTGGATGCCGTCTTCGGCCAGCAGCATGTTGCTGATCGAGCCGATGATGCGGCTTTGCGTGTCGTCGCTGTCGCCCAGTTCGAACAAGGTATAGAGGTAGTCCTGGCCTGCCAGGTCGTCACGCACTTTGCGGTCTTCGGGGCGCAGGCCGATGCCGCAGATGCTCCAGTCCAGATCGCGCCCTTGATCCATTAGCGCATCGGTATAAAACGCCTGATGCGCGCGGTGAAAGCCGCCGACCCCGAAATGCGCGATGCCGTGCTGCGTGTCGCGGTCGAGGTAGGTTGGCTTGGCCACTTTTGGGGTCAGGTTGTCGAGGTTACGACGGTTCAATTTCATGGGTGCGATCTCAAAAAAAGCGCGTCAGGGTCAGGCAGCAGCACGCAAGGAACGGCTTATGGCCAGCCCTTGGGCATCAAATAAATGGCAATGTTCACTGTCCAGATGCAGGTGCAATTGCTCGCCGTACTGGCTCGCCATGTCACCGCGAATACGCATGGTCAGGGGTTCGCCACAGGCAGTAATCACGTGGCAATAGGTGTCGCTGCCCAGACGCTCACCGACGTCAGCGGTGACCGTCAGGGTGCAGTCCCCGGGCTTGGCCAGGTTCAGGTGCTCGGGGCGAATGCCCAGTGTCACCTCACTGCCCAGGCTCAGCGAAGGGCCGATGAAAGGCAGTTGAATGCGCGTGCCCGCATCCAGCGCGACTTCGCAGCCTTGGCTATCGAGGCGGCTGATTTTGCCTTTCAAAAAGCCCATTTTCGGCGTGCCGAGAAAGCCTGCGACAAACAAGTTGACCGGGTGGTGATACAGCTCCAGCGGCGAGCCGACCTGCTCGATCTTACCGGCGTTGAGCACCACTACCTTGTCGGCCAGGGTCATGGCTTCGACCTGATCGTGGGTCACGTAAATCATGGTGGCTTGCAGTTCCTGATGCAGGCGCGCCAGTTCCAGACGCATTTGCACCCGCAGTGCTGCATCAAGGTTGGACAGCGGCTCGTCAAACAGGAAAATCTTCGGGTTGCGCACAATCGCCCGGCCAATGGCCACGCGCTGGCGTTGCCCGCCGGACAACTGCTTGGGCTTGCGCTCAAGCAAGGGCGCCAGTTCAAGGATGCGCGCCGCTTCGTTGACCTTTTTCTCGACGTCGGCCTTGGGCACGCCCGCCAGATCAAGGGCAAACGACATGTTCTTGCGCACGGTCATGTGCGGGTACAGCGCGTAGGTCTGGAACACCATCGCCAGGTCACGCTTGGCCGGGCTGACTTCGGTGATGTCACGTCCGTCCAGGGAGATAGTCCCGCCGGTGACTTCTTCAAGCCCGGCAATCAGGCAGCAGGGTCGATTTACCGCAGCCCGACGGGCCGACAAACACCACGAATTCCCGGTCATTCACTTCAAGGTCAATGCCCTTGATGATCGACAGCCCTTCGAAACCTTTTTGCAAATTCTTGATTTTCAGGTTGGCCATGATGAGCCTCCAGTCGTTATTTTTATTTAACAGCGCCGAAAGACAAGCCGCGCACCAGTTGCTTCTGGCAGATCCAGCCGAAAATCAGGATCGGCGCGCAGGCCAGGGTCGAGACGGCCGACAATTTGGCCCAGAACAACCCTTCAGGGCTTGAATAAGAGGCGATCAGGGCGGTCAGCGGTGCAGCGCTGGAGGACGTCAGGTTCAGCGACCAGAAGGCTTCGTTCCAACACAGAATCAGCGACAGCAACAAGGTCGACGCCAGGCCACCCTTGCTGATGGGCAGCAGCACGCGAATCACCTCTTGCCACAGGGTGGCGCCGTCCAGGCGGGCGGCTTCGAGGATGTCTTTAGGGATGTCCTTGAAGTAGGTGTAAATCATCCAGACCACAATCGGCAGGTTGATCAAGGTGTAGATAATGATCAGCGCGACGCGGGTGTCGAGCAGGCCGAAAGTTTTGGCCAACAGGTAAATCGGCATCAGCACGCCCACCGGCGGCAACATCTTGGTGGAGAGCATCCACAGCAGCGTGCCTTTGGTGCGCTTGGTCTCGTAGAACGCCATGGAGTAGGCGGCCGGGATCGCGATCAACATGCACAAGATGGTCGCGGTGAACGAGATCACCACCGAGTTCCAGGCAAAGTGAAAGTAGCCACTGCGCTGCTCAATGTGCAGGTAGTTTTCCAGGGTCGGGGTGAAGATAAACTGCGGCGGCGAGGCAAACGCGTCGAGTTCGGTCTTGAAGCTGGTCAGCACCATCCAGAAGATCGGGAAGAAAATCAGGATCGCGATGGCCCAGGCCAGGGTGCCGAGCAGCACGCTTTGCAGACGGCGGGATTGTTGGAGTGTCATCACGTGATCCTCACGACTTGTCTGTCAGGTTTTTGCCCAACATGCGCACCAGAATAATGGCGGCGATGTTGGCGATAACCACGGCGATCAACCCACCGGCCGACGCCATGCCTACGTCGAACTGCACCAGTGCCTGGTTGTAGATCAGGTAGGCGAGGTTGGTCGAGGCGTAGCCGGGGCCGCCGTTGGTGGTGGTGGTGAAGATTTCGGCGAACACCGACAGCAGGAAGATGGTTTCAATCATCACCACCACGGCTATCGGGCGGGCCAGATGCGGCAGGGTCAGGTGCCAGAAAATCGCAATCGGGCCTGCGCCATCGAGGCGGGCGGCTTCTTTTTGCTCCTGATCCAGCGACTGCATGGCGGTCATGAGAATCAGGATTGCAAACGGCAACCACTGCCACGAAACAATGATGATGATCGACAGCAGCGGGTAATGCGCCAGCCAGTCAATCGGCTGGGCGCCGAAGAACTTCCAGACGGCCGCGAGAATCCCGGATACCGGGTGGAAAATCAGGTTCTTCCAGATCAGCGCGCCCACCGTGGGCATGATGAAAAAGGGTGAAATGAGCAATATCCGGACAATGCCGCGTCCCATGAACTCAGTGGCTTCCAGCAGGGCACTGATCAACACCCCAAAGACCACGCTGATCAACAACACGCTGCCGACCAGCAGCAAGGTGTTGGTGGCGCCCGGCAAAAAGCCCGAGTCGGTCAGGAAGTAGGTGAAGTTTTCCAGCCCGACAAACTGGTTTTCGCCGGGGTAGAGCAAGTTGTAGCGGATCAGCGAAAAGTACAGGGTCATGCCCAGCGGCACGATCATCCACAGCAGCAACAGTGCCACGGAGGGTGAGACCAGAAACCAGCCGGGGTTGAGCAGCCGTGATTTACGCACCTGCGGCGGCGCGTCAATCGCTGTCGTAACAGTCGAAGTTGTCATGGTAAATACCTGAAAAATAACGCAAAGCGTTTGTGGGAGCGGGCTTGCTCGCGATCGCATCACCTCAGTGAATCAGGTGTGCCGAGTTGCCTGTATCGCGAGCAAGCCCGCTCCCACAAGTTTTTGGCGTTGGGTCGACTACTTTGGATAGCCCGCACGTTTCATTTCGCGCTCAGTGGATTGCTGGGCGGCCGCCAGGGCTTGGTCCACCGTGGTCTGGCCAATCAGCGCTGCCGAAAACAATTTGCCGACCTGGGTGCCGATGGCCTGGAACTCAGGAATCGTCACCAACTGAATACCCACATAAGGCACAGGCTTGAGGGTCGGATCTTTGGGGTTTGCGGCTTTGAGCGACTCCAGCGTGACCTTGGCAAATGGCGCGGCCTGCAGGTAAGCGTCGGTGTAGGTCGAGTTGCGCGTGCCCGGCGGCACATTGGCGATGCCGTCTTTTTCAGCCACTAAAGCGGCGTACTCCTTGGAAGTTGCCCAGGTGCTGAAGGTTTTTGCGGCGTCTTTGGCTTTGGAGCTGGTAGGAATGGCCAGTGCCCAGGAGTAAAGCCAGGCGCTGCCTTTGTCGGTGACTTGATGCGGGGCAAAGGTGAAGCCGACATGGTCAGCAACTTTGCTCTGGGTTTTGTCAGTGACAAATGACCCGGCGACGCTTGCGTCAACCCAGATCGCGCATTTACCGCTGTTGAACAGTGCCAGGTTTTCGTTAAAACCGTTACTGGTTGCGCCTGGAGGGCCGGACTCCTTCAGGGTGTTGACGTAGAAGTTCAGGGCGTTCTTCCACTCAGGGCCGGTAAATTCTGGCTGCCACTTCTCATCGAACCAGCGCGCGCCATAGGCGTTGGCCACGGTGCCGATCAGGGCCATGTTCTCGCCCCAGCCAGCTTTGCCGCGCAGACAAATGCCGTATTGCTCCTTATCGGGTTTGTTCAGTTGTTTGGCAAAGCCTGCGATCTGTTCCCAGGTCGGGTGCTCAGGCATGGTCAGCCCTGCCTCTTTGAACAGGTCGGTGCGGTAATAGGTCATGGAGCTTTCGGCGTAAAACGGCAGGGCGTAGAGCGTGCCGTTGACTGACAAACCATCACGTACAGACGGGAACACGTCTTCTATGGCGTACGTGGCGGGCAAGTCGGTCATAGGTTCGAGCCAGCCTTTGGCGCCCCAGAGTGCGGCTTCGTACATGCCAATGGTCAGTACGTCGAACTGGCCGCCCTGGGTCGCAATATCGGTGGTCAGGCGCTGGCGCAGGACGTTCTCTTCAAGAACGACCCAGTTGAGCTTGATATCGGGGTGTTCGCTCTCGAAGGTTTTCGCGAGCTTTTGCATACGGATCATGTCGCTGTTGTTGACCGTGGCGATGGTCAGGGTTTGCGCGCCCAAGGCGATGCCGCTGAGGGTCATGCAAGTCGCCACACATAACGCTTTGACAGGAATATTCATTGAGCACTCCTCTTCATCGGCCAGGCGGCTTTTGAAGGACGGTTATTGTTTTTATAGCTGCCGGCCCAGAGACCTGCACGTGGGCTGATTACAGCCCTCAATCACCGTCGTGACAAAGCTTTGGAAACACTTGAACCGATACTATTTTGTACTGCGCTGACGTTCACCCGGCAGCGGCTGGTTTTGCTCGGTTAAACGCTGGACCGCAAGGCGCCGATAGTGTGATGGAGTCATGCCTTTGAGCTGCTGAAAACGCCGATTGAAGTTGGAAATATTGTTGAAGCCCGACTCAAAACAGACGTCGGTGACGGCTTTTTCGCCATCGGCCAGCAGCTCGCAGGATTTGCTGATGCGCAAACGGTTCACAAACTCGATAAAACAACGCCCGGTGGCCTGTTTGAACACCCGCGAGAAATAGGTCGGTTTCATGCCCATGTACGCGGCTACTTCTTCCAGGGTCAGCTCGCGGGCGTAGTGAGTAAAAATATAATCAACGGCGCGGTTGGTACGGTCGATGGTCTGCTCGTCAGCCAAGTGCCCGGCCGTCACGCCAGACAACAGCTGATAATCGTCGCAGTCGGCCAGCAACTGCAGCAGGATCAAAAAATGCCCCAGGCGTGTGGTGCCGGTGGCGTCAGCAATAGCCTGCATCAGGTTGACCGCCCGGCGAATGGTTTTTGCGCAACGAAACTCGATGCCGTACTGCGCCCGCTCAAGCATCGGGGTCAGGGCTTTTAGCTCGGTGAACACGGTGCTCGCGTTTTCGAGCATTTCATCGGTGAAGTTAACCAGCATGTCGCGCAGGGGCACCACTTCATCTTCGCCCACCTGGCTGATCCAGTTATGGGGCAGGTTGGGCCCGGTCAGAAACAGTGTTTCAGGGTAAAAATTGCCGATATAGTCGCCGACAAACACTTTGCCGCTGCTGGCCATAATCAGGTGCAGCTCGTATTCCTTGTGGAAGTGCCAGCGGACCAAGGGGCAGGGGAAGCCATGCTGGCGATAAATGATCGACAAGCCGTTATGGTCGTCCATCAGTTCGTAGGAAGGGTCGGTAGCTCTGGCGAGTCGCGTCATGATTTCGCGCTTATTCGGATTGTTATGGGGCGATCATGCCGCCTTATCTAAATTCCTACCAGCTACGGTTATTACTCCGTCGCAATTGAAGCGACGATCTGTACGCAAAGGGCCTGGTTCAATGAAAACACTGTTACTGATCGGCATCGGCGCGGGTGACCCGGAGCACATCACCGTCCAGGCGATTAACGCCCTCAACCGCGCATCGGTATTTTTTGTGCTGGATAAAGGCCAGGCCACTGAAGATCTGGTGCGTCTGCGCCTGGAAATCTGCGAGCGTTACATCCGCGAACCCGCGTACCGGGTGGTACAGGTCAGTGATCCGCAGCGTGACAGCTCGACGCCTTCCTACACTCAGGGCGTGGAAGACTGGCATGAGCAGCGCGCCGAAGTGTTCCAGCGCCTGATTGAGAATGAACTGGCCGAGGGCGAGTCCGGAGCGTTCCTGTTATGGGGCGAGCCAGGGTTGTATGACAGTACGTTGCGTATTCTGGAGCGGGTGCGGGCGAATGGCTGTACCGGCTTCGACTACGAAGTGATCCCCGGCATCAGCAGTGTGCAGGCATTGGCGGCGCGCCATCGCGTGCCCTTGAACGGTATTGGTCAGCCGATTTGTATCACCACCGGGCGACGTCTGACCGCCGCAGACCTGGACAACGTGGTGGTGATGCTCGATGCCCACTGCGCGTTTCAGGCGTTTACCCAGGAAAATCTCGACATCTATTGGGGCGCTTACCTGGGCACCGCGGATGAAATCCTGATTGCCGGCAAGCTCGTCGATGTGTGCGAGCAGATCAAACACACCCGCGAAGCCGCGAGACAACGCAAAGGCTGGATCATGGACACCTACTTGCTGCGCAGAGGCGGGGAAGAATAAGTATTGAGCGGCCGATAATAGATCTTCGTCCTACATCTAAAAGGGAAAGTGATGACGGCGTTTATCTAAGGAGAGGGGTAGTTTCGTTTTTTGCACCCGCCCTCACCAAGGATACGTACGATGCGTGAGCCTTCACACGCTTATATCCCCGCACTAGACGGTTTACGAGCCATTGCAGTGCTGGCGGTGATTGTTTTCCATGCCGAGTTTCTGGATGTTTTTCCTGGAGGATTTACCGGGGTCGATCTGTTTTTTGTGATCTCCGGTTATGTGATCAGCCAATCCTTGAGCCAGCGAGGCCATGCCCGCTTTACTGATTATCTGATGGATTTCTATCGCCGCCGTTTCTTGCGCATTTTACCGGCGCTAATAGTGGTTTTGCTGGTTAGCTTCCTGATGTCCGCCCTGTTTATGCCACCATTCTGGCTCAGTGAGCAGATCAACAACACAGGGTTGGCCGCCTTCTTTGGCGTGAGCAATGTAGTACTGGCCTGGAATGCAGACACTTACTTTGCGCCCGGCAATGATCTCAACCCTTATGTACAGACTTGGTCGCTAGGAGTAGAAGAGCAGTTTTATCTGATATTTCCTGTGCTTTTCTTCATTTGGCTGCGCTTTAAACAACGCACAGTCGTGGTTTGGGCTGTGCTGCCGATACTCGCGATAATTTCGTTTGGCATCAGTATCTATGAGACCAAAACTGATCAACTCGCAGCCTTCTACCTCCTGCCTGGACGCTTTTGGGAGTTGGCGGCCGGAGCACTGCTGTTTCAGCTAACAGCTCGGCAACGCGGTTCTTTGTGCTCTAGAGCGCTGGCAACGGCGTTGCTGTGCGGTGGCTTTGGTCTTCTGATAGTGGGCTTTCTGTTCGCAGGCGGGCATGCTTTTCCCTTCCCATGGGCAATAGTGACTGTCTGCGGGGCGATGCTAATGATCGCTGCCGTCATATTGCCTGCAGAAAGCCATAGATCGCCGTTCCAGCAGTTGCTGCAAGCGCCTTTACTGACGTATATCGGACGCTTGTCTTACTCACTCTATTTATGGCACTGGCCGGTACTGGTGTTACTGAGGTGGACCATTGGCACAGAATGGCTCGCCGTGCAGTTGCTGTACCCGTTGGTGGTGTGGGGGCTGGCGGCCGCTACCTGCCGCTTTATTGAATTACCCGTGCGTACAGGGCAAGCGCTTTGGCAGCGCAAAGCCTGGGTCACCGTCACGGCGAGCGTCACGGCTACTGTGTCGATCGGTCTAGTGGCGTATGTCATCAGCCAGAACACCGAGCGCGTTTCGCTCAGTCAGACGCGTGACACTTATAACTGGTATGCCTATAAGCACTACCCTCGAGAGCCGTTTACGCGAATTGAAGATTCACGTGTGTCGGGGCGCCAGTTGTTTGTGCTTGGCGACTCGCACACGGCTGGCTATCGCACATTGCTTAACCTCGTGTCGCTGCGCCTGGGGATCAAAGTGTTTGAATATGAGCAAGGCGGGTGCAGTGTTGTCAGTTTGATGGCCGCAGATCCGGCCCGTTGCGCGGCCCGTAGAGAAGCTGATTTGAAAGATATTGAAGCACGCGCCAAACCGGGCGATATCGTGTTTTTAGCCTCATTGAGAATGCCTGAGATTCAGGATCGTAACTGGGCGCATGGTGATGAGGTGATGCTGGACGAGATCCTCGATGAACAGACGCCCGACCGAAATGTGCAGGCCCGACGCTCTGCAGAGGCAGTGCTTTCGCGCTTGCAGGCAGGCGGACTTTACGTGCTGCTGGATGCACCCAAACCCCTCTTTAAAGCGCCAGCACACCGCTGTTCGGACTGGTTCAACCGAATGAACCCGCTGTGTGCAGGAGGGCTGACGATCAATCGCGATGTGCTTGAAAAACTGCGCGCACCGCAGATGCGTTTGTTGGAGCAGTTGCAGCACGAGTATTCAAATCTGAAGGTATGGGACCCATTTCCACTGCTGGGTCCTGATCCAGTCTGCTCTGCTTATGATGTCAGTCATGTGCCCTTGTTCTTTGACTCAAACCATTTGAGCGCCCATGGCAACCGGGTGCTTGAAGCATCCTTCATCCAATTCCTGCTACAGATCTGGAGCAAGCCTTACACACGGTTTTTCGCCTCGATCCACTGAGACATGTATTGCGTACTTTTATGCTGGTGATGACGCAGCATGGCACCGGTGAAGTTGTTGCGCCGATGCTGCTCAAGCCCGATGCGGCACGCGTTGATCCGTTGCACCAGCGCCGGGCCATGGTCGCTGTGCAGGTAGCGCGCCTGGAGCAATGCCTGGCCGTTTTGCTGGGCGTTTTGCCAGGCCTGCGGGTTTTGATACAGCTCAACCGCGGCGGCGGCAATGGCACTGGCGCTTTGTTCAATGGCACCGGCCCACGGCATGTCGCCGTGCATGCCTTCGGCGCCGATCGGGGTCGTCACGTTGGGCGTACCGCACAGCATGGCGTCGGCGATTTTGCCTTTGATCCCGGCGCCAAAGCGCAGCGGCGCGAGGCAGATGCGGGCGCTGCTCATTACCGCCAGCGCGTCTTCGGCCCAGTTCAACACGTGAAAACCTTGCTTGGGGTTATGCAAGGCCGTGGCTTTGGGCGGCGTGTAGGCACCATAGATATGCAACTGGGCATCGGGCAACTGCTGGCGGATCAGCGGCCAGATCTGAGTTTTCATCCATAGCACCGCGTCCCAGTTGGGCGCATGGCGAAAGTTGCCAATGCTTAAGAAGTGCTGGCGCTGCTCAAACGGCACGAACTCGGTCGGCACCTTGTCGACCATCAGCGGGCACCAGTGCAACAAGGCGGCGGGCACGTGGAATTGCTCGACCAGCAGATCAATCTCGTATTCGGAGATCATCAGGTTCAGGTCGCTGCGATAGATGGCGGCAATTTCTCGCTGCGCCAGATCGGCATCGGCCATGTGTTCGAAGGTCTGCACGGGCGAGGGCGCAAACAGGCGACTGAAGTCATCCTGCTCGGGATGATCTTTTAAGTGAGCCTTGAGTTGCAGGTGGCGAGCATCACGCAGGCTTTGCAGGTCTGAGGTTTCCAGCACCCGCAGGGCATTCGGACAGTGCTTTTCGACCCGCCAGCCGAACTGCTCCTCCATCATGAAGCGGTCAAACAACACGATATCCGGGGCCAGTTCACTGATAAAGGCATCAAAGCTGCTGTTGTTCAACTCGATAGCAACCTCAGCAATGCCCAAGGCCGCCAGATCTGCCTTGTGTTCGCCAATCCCGGCGGGGCTGCTGAAGGTGATGTGCCAGCCTTCCTGCAAGAAGCTCTCGATGATTTGCATCATATGCCCGCCTGCCGCCGAGGAGCGTGGCTCGGGCCACACGTAGCCAATGATCAGGACGTGGGTAGGGCGGGGTAACGACATGAGCAGATCCTTGGAGCGCGTGGAGGCTGAAAAAAGCCGCAATTGTCGCCCAGTCGGTTGTGTATGACCAACTCGATTGTGGGAGTGGACAACTACCTCAACATTGACCTGTTACAAAGCACTGCGTAGCCTTGCACTTTCGAGGTTCTTCGCAACGCGAAGCTAAGACGGGAACGCGGTATGCCGCGGCTGCCCCCGCAACTGTAAACGGTCAATAACCCTGCCAGGCCACTGCTGATTCAGCGGGAAGGCGCAGGGCAGAGGTCAGCCGCTGGCGGACTTCCAGCCGTAAGCCAGGAGACCTGCCTCGTACCAGATTCTTACTTCAACCGGGCGGGGTGATCCGGTGGCGAAGAGTAACCGCGCACACCGGGCGGTTCTCGTCCCGCATGCCCGCCGCTTTGCCAAAGGGCATCCGATGAAAACACTGGCCAAAACCCCCGTCACTATCGTTACCGGCTTTCTCGGCTCGGGCAAAACCACCTTGCTGCGCCATATGCTGGACAACGCTCAAGGTCGTCGCATTGCCGTGATCGTCAACGAATTCGGCGAGCTGGGCATCGACGGTGAAATTCTCAAGCAATGCTCCATAGGCTGCACCGAAGAAGAAGCCAACGGCCGCGTGTACGAACTGGCCAACGGTTGCCTGTGCTGCACCGTGCAAGAAGAGTTCTTCCCGGTCATGCGCGAACTGGTTGCCCGTCGCGGCGACATCGACCACATCCTCATCGAAACCTCGGGCCTGGCCCTGCCAAAGCCGTTGGTTCAAGCCTTCCAGTGGCCAGAAATCCGTAGCGCCTGCACCGTTGACGCGGTCATCACCGTGGTTGACAGCCCGGCCGTTGCCCGTGGCACCTTCGCCGCCTTCCCGGACCAGGTCGACGCCCAGCGCAAACTCGACCCGAACCTGGACCACGAATCGCCATTGCACGAACTGTTTGCTGATCAACTGGCCAGCGCAGATCTGGTGATCCTCAACAAAACCGACCTGATCAACCCCGAAGACCTGGCCAAAGTCCGTGCCGAAGTCGCTGAAGAACTGCCACCGGCGGTAAAAATCATCGAAGCCAGAAGCGGTCGCCTGCCGCTGGACGTGTTGCTGGGTCTGGGTGCAGGCTCTGAAGACCATATCGACAGCCGCCACAGCCATCACGACCATCACCACGATGGCGATGATGACCACGACGATCACGACCACGACGCCTTTGACTCGATCTCCATCGAGCTGCCACAAGCAGAAGAGCGCCAGTTGCTGGATGCGCTCACCGAGCTGGTTGTCAAACACGACATCCTGCGCGTTAAAGGCTTTGCCGCCATTCCTGGCAAACCGATGCGCTTGCTGATTCAGGGCGTGGGCACGCGTTTTGACAAGCACTTCGACCGCGCTTGGGGCAGCGACGAAGCACGCACCACCAAACTGGTGCTGATCGGGCAGGACCTGGACGCAGCCTTGCTCGAGTCCACACTGCGTACAGCGTTGGGCGCTTAAGCCATGCATTTGCTCAGGACCCAGCCCGGTGGCTTTGTATCGGACGACAACATTGCCGACCTAGGCCAGACACCCGCCGAGCTGGTGATCCTGTGCAGCGGTGATTCAAGCCTGGCACTGCTCGCGGACGCCGCGCAGCAGTTGCCTGAAGATTATCCAAGCCTGCGTCTGGCTAACCCGATGCAGGTGCAAAACCACGGCTCGGTCGATCTGTATGTCGATCAGGTGCTGCAACACGCCAAAGTGATTCTGCTGTCATTGCACGGCGGGATTGGTTACTGGCGCTATGGCATCGAGCGGTTGATGCAGTTGGCCGAGCGCGGCGTGACTTTGATTCTGGTGCCGGGCGATGACCGTCCCGACCCGGAGCTCAGCGCGTTGTGCAACGTACCCGCCGAACACGCCGAGCGCCTGTGGCACTTTTTACGCCAGGGCGGCCGTGCTAACGCGCTGCAACTCTATCGTTGCCTGGCCAGCCTGTGGCTGGGGCGCGATTATCCATGGGGCGAGCCACAGACCTTGCCGCGTACGGCCATCTACCACCCGCAGCACGGCAGCGCCGAACTTGCCCACTGGCAAGCCGATTGGCAGGCCGGGCAGCCGGTAGCGGCGTTATTGTTCTATCGCTCGCACTTGCAGGCGGCCAATACCGCATTTGTCGATGTGTTTTGCCAGCGCTTACAGGCGGCCGGGCTTAACCCTTTGCCGATGGTGGTGGCCAGCCTTAAAGAGCCGGACTGCCTGGCGGTGGTACAAGATCTGCTCGATGAGGTCGACGCCGGGGTCATCCTGAACACCACCGGTTTTGCCCAATCCAGCCCGGAAGCGCCGCATCTGCGGCCGTTCCGGCGCAATATCCCGGTGATCCAGGCGATTTGCGCTCAAGACAATGAGCCCGGCTGGCGCGACAGCGAGCAAGGCCTGGGCCCGCGGGACTTGGCGATGCACATTGCCTTGCCCGAGCTGGATGGGCGAATTATCAGCCGCCCCATCAGTTTCAAAGACCTGGCCTGGCGCAGTGAGCGCAGCCAGTCAGACGTGGTGTGCTACCGCGCACAGCCCGAGCGTATGGACTTTGTCGCCGAGCTGTCACGGCGCTGGGTCGAATTGGCCCGCGTACCCAACGCGCAAAAACGCATTGCCCTGATTCTGGCCAATTACCCGACCCGAGATGGTCGCATCGGCAATGGCGTGGGGCTTGATACCCCGGCGGCGGCGCTGAATATATTGCGCGCGTTACAGGCTCAGGGTTATCCGCTGCAAGACGACTTGCCCGCGTCGGGCACAGCGTTGATTCAAGCGCTATTGGGCGGGGTCAGTAACGATCTGGACAGCCTGGACCTGCGGCCCTGCCATCAGAGTCTGGGCCTGGATGAGTACTGGGCAATGTTCAATCAGTTGCCCGAAGCCAATCGCCAGGCCGTGAACGAGCGCTGGGGCACGCCGCACAACGATCCGATGTTTCGCAGTGGCCGCATGATGATTGCCGGGCTGCGTTTTGGTTTGACCTTTGTCGGCATTCAGCCTGCCCGTGGTTATCAGGTGGACGCCAGCGCGGTGTATCACGACCCGGATCTGGTGCCGCCGCACGGGTATCTGGCGTTCTACTTCTGGTTGCGCCACACCTATGGCGCCCATGCCGTGGTGCACGTGGGCAAACACGGCAACCTGGAATGGTTGCCGGGCAAAGGCGTCGGCCTGTCCGAGCACTGCTGGCCGGATGCGATACTCGGCCCGCTGCCCAATGTTTACCCGTTTATCGTCAACGATCCGGGCGAGGGCGCACAGGCCAAGCGGCGCACCCAGGCGGTGATCATCGACCACCTGATGCCGCCGCTGACCCGCGCCGAAACCTACGGCCCGCTGCGTGATCTGGAACTGCTGGCCGATGAATATTACGAGGCGCAGTTGCTCGACCCGCGCCGCGCCCGTGAATTGCAGGGCGATATTCTCAAGCTGGTGCGCGACACCCACATTGATCGCGAGCTGCAACTGGACGACAACCTCGACAGCGACGCCGATG
Organism: Pseudomonas sp. HY2-MNA-CIBAN-0224; assembly: GCF_040310285.1. Classification (NCBI taxonomy): domain Bacteria; kingdom Pseudomonadati; phylum Pseudomonadota; class Gammaproteobacteria; order Pseudomonadales; family Pseudomonadaceae; genus Pseudomonas; species Pseudomonas sp. HY2-MNA-CIBAN-0224. The sequence continues at coordinate 316,372 of NZ_JBEOPQ010000001.1, forward strand.
CGGCTATTTGGTTGCCGCGTCTGGACACCTATTTGTGCGACCTCAAAGAGTCGCAAATCCGCGACGGGCTGCATATTTTCGGCGAATCCCCGGCCGGGCGACTGCGTATCGACACCTTGCTTGCGTTGCTGCGCATCCCCCGTGGTGATGGTCGTGGCGCCCAATCAAGTCTGTTGCGGGCATTGGCCAAAGCCTTTGAACTGGGTTTCGACCCGCTGGACTGTGCGCTGGCCGAACCCTGGACCCAGCGTCAGCCACCTGAGCTGCAAGCCGTCAGCGAGGCGCTGTGGCGCACCGCAGGCGACACCCGTGAGCGTCTTGAGCTGTACGCCGCACAGTTAATCGAGCAAGCGCTGGACGGCTGCTTGCAGTTGCCGGGCAGTGAGCAATGGGCTGAAGTGCGCTCGATTTTTGATGCTTTGCTGGATGTTGTCGCACCGCGTCTGGACGCGTGTGGGCCGGCAGAGATGCAAGGTTTGCTGGATGCCCTGAACGGGCGTTTTGTACCAGCGGGACCCAGTGGCGCGCCGAGTCGCGGGCGTCTGGATGTACTGCCCACCGGGCGTAACTTTTTTTCAGTCGATGTGCGCAACCTGCCCACGACCACTGCGTGGCGGATTGGCTTTCAGTCAGCCAACCTGATTCTTGAACGTCACCTGCAAGACCATGGCGATCACTTGCGGCAACTGGGGTTGTCAGTGTGGGGCACGGCGACCATGCGCACGGGCGGCGATGACATCGCCCAGGCCATGGCGCTGATGGGCGTGCGCCCGGTCTGGGCCACGGGCAGTCAGCGCGTCGATGACTTCGAGATTTTGCCGGTCAGCTTGCTCGACCGGCCTCGGGTAGACGTGACCTTGCGGGTCTCAGGGTTCTTCAGGGACGCCTTTGCCAACCTGATCCGCCTGTTTGATGCGGCGGTGCAGGCGGTGGCTGCGCTGGATGAACCGGATGACCTCAACCCGCTGGCGGCCAAAGTGCGCAGCGAACGCGAACAGCTTGAACGGGACGGCCTGGCGCCGGAACTTGCCGCGCGGCAGGCGGGCTGGCGCATTTTTGGTGCCAAGCCGGGTGCCTATGGCGCTGGCGTGCAAAACGCGATTGACGGGCGTCTGTGGCAAAGCCGCGAAGACCTGGCCGAGGTTTACCTCAACTGGGGCGGCTACGCCTATGGTGGCGCCGATGAAGGCACCGCTGCTCGCGGGCAGTTTGCCCAGCGCTTGAGCCAGGTGCAGGCGGTGGTACAGAACCAGGACAACCGCGAGCATGACTTGCTCGATTCCAACGACTATTACCAGTTCCAGGGCGGCATGCTGGCGGCCGTCGAGAGCCTGAGCGGTACGACGGCCGCCAGTTACCATGGCGATCACAGCCAGCCGGACTTGCCGAAAGTACGCACTCTCAAGGAAGAGTTGAATCGGGTGATTCGTTCCCGTGCCGCGAATCCAAAGTGGATCGAAGGGGTAAAACGTCATGGCTACAAAGGTGCGTTCGAGATGGCAGCGACGCTCGACAACCTGTTCGCGTTTGACGCGACCACCCAATTGATCGACGACCACCAGTACGCGTTGCTCGCAGATGCCTATTTGCTCGACCCGAACAACCGTGATTTCGTCCAGCAACACAACCCGCATGCCTTGCGCGACATGACCGAACGCCTGCTGGAAGCCCAGCAGCGCGGGCTCTGGAGCGAACCGGGCGACTACCGCGAGGCGCTGGAAAACCTGTTGCTGGACATTGAAGAAGACTGACTTTTGAAAGGGCTCAACCCATGACGGACACCCCGCATTTCCCGCTGTCGGCGGTGGTTGGCGCGGATTCATTGAAACTGGCGCTGTGCCTGACGGCGATTGACCCGAAAATCGGCGGTGTGTTGATCGAAGGCCCGCGTGGCATGGCCAAATCAACCTTGGCCCGCGGCCTGGCGGATGTGCTGGCCAGCGGGCCATTTGTCACCTTGCCGCTGGGCGCCACCGAAGAGCGGCTGGTGGGCACCCTTGATCTGGACGCTGCACTGGGCCTAGGCAAGGCGCAGTTTTCACCCGGCGTGTTGGCCAAGGCTGATGGCGGCGTGCTGTATGTCGATGAAGTCAATCTGCTGGCCGATCATCTGGTGGACGTGCTCTTGGACGTTGCGGCCAGCGGCATCAATGTGGTGGAGCGTGACGGCATTTCCCATCGTCACCCGGCGCGCTTTGTGCTGATCGGCACCATGAACCCCGAAGAAGGTGAACTACGCCCGCAATTGCTCGACCGTTTTGGCCTGAACGTGGCCATGAACGGGCAGCCGCAGCCGGCTGAACGCAGTGAAATCATCCGTCGCCGGCTGGCCTTTGACAGCGACCCGCAGGGTTTCTGCGCGCACTGGGAACAGGCACAAGAGACTTTGCGCCAGCGCTGCCAGCAGGCCCGCAAGAGTTTGCAGGGCATTGCACTGGACGATGACTCGCTGGCCATTATTACTGAACGCTGCTTCGCTGCAGGCGTTGATGGCATGCGCGCCGACCTGGTCTGGCTGCGTGCCGCGAGGGCGCATGCCGCATGGCGGGGGGCAACGGCAATCAGCCTCGAAGACATTGATGCCGTGGCCGAGTTCGCCTTGCGCCATCGTCGCCGCGAACAGCCGCCACAAGCGCCAACCCCCGAGCAGCCTCAGTCTCAGGATAAGTCGGCGGGAAGCTCCAGCCGTTCAGGCCAAGGCCAGTGGGGTGAAATGCCTGCGCAGCCGCAAGCCATGGGCGCTCGACGTGAAGTGCCGAGCTGGCCAAAAAAGCCTTAGGCATTCGCCCTCGTACAACGGCGGGGGTGGATGCCAAACCTCAGTCGGGCACCCTTGAGCAAGGTCGGCAGGGCGCCAGTCGCCGTGCTGACAGCGGCGCCATTGATTGGCTGCAAACACTGTTGCGAGGCCGTCCACAGAATCGCAACGACCTGGCTTTTAAAAGCCGTAAAAGTGCTGCGCAGGAACTGTGGCTGGTGGTCATTGATGCCTCGGCTTCAACCCGTCGGCACCAGGCGCTGGGCGATGCCAAAGGTTTGTTGGCGCAACTGTTTGAAGATGCTTACCGCCAACGTGCCCGAGTTGCCGTGATGACGGCCAGTGGCAGCGCACCACACTGGCACGTCAGCGGTGCCAAGGCTTCAAAAGCGCTGGATAACTGGTTGCAGAGTTTGGGAGCGGGTGGCGGCACGCCGTTGCTGGAAGCGTTGCAAGAGGTATCGCGCTGGCTTGAAGTGCGTCGCAAGCAGTTGCCTCAAGAGCAACAGCGCTTTTTGCTGATCACCGACGGGCGTTTAAAAGAAGGGCAGGCGTTACCGAAACTGGACTGTCCGGGCCTGTTGATTGATATCGAGCGAGGCCCGATTCGTCTGGGGCGTGCTGAGCAAATGGCCGCGCAGTTGCAGATCGATTACCGGCATATTGACGCGTAACCAACTGCCTCGCGATCGTTTAAAAAATCAAAAGATCGCGAGGCAAGCTCGCTCCTACAAGTAGGGCGGCTATTAAGCCGGCATTACCCAAGGCTGTAGCGCGTAGCCTTCGTCGCTCAATTCGGTACGGGCCTGGGCCAGCAGGTTTTTCAGTTGGGTGGCATCAGACAGCGCGCTCAGCGAGATTTGTTTGCGGCCAATACGGGTGTTGGTGCGGTCAATAACTGTCAGGCTCAATTCGCCTTGGCCATCGGGCGCTGCCCAGGCAACGCACTGAAAAGGTTCAAAGGCGTGGCCGGCAATCAAAAGTGCTTCGTTGAAACGGAGCGGGGCGTTCATAGGGTCTTCTCTCATGTGTGCCCATCAAATGATTAACCGTCGGCTGGGCGTACCGTTCGGTTGGTTACTTGTACTGATGTCCTGAGACCTGCTTCGGGTCACACACGCGCGTCACTTTTTTAAAATTTTTTTTTACCTCATTGATTTAAATCAATTCTGAAAGGCTGCCTGCATCCGCTTAAATGGCTGTTGCAGCGGCATGATGTCACTTTGGGTTGGCAAAGTTTAATTGGCTATTACCGTTATAAAGAAACGGTTCAAGTCACTGCCAATCCAGTTGCTAACGTTACGCTCACCCATATCAACACTTTGTTTCTACGACTCTTTTTACTCAATGGCGCGAGGGATTAGCCATGCTTGGAATGTCATCACCTCGGCGTCTGTTAGTAGTAGATCCTTTCGAAGATTGTCACCAGTTATTACCAGGGCTTCAGAGTATCGGCTGGTCGGTGGACAGTTGCAGCCTGGAGTCCGTGATCGACCGATCGTGTGACGTCGGCTTGTTTCGTTTGCTGCCTGAGCACCTGGAGCGGCCCGACCCGCTCAAAAAAATGATCAACCGCAGTGGCACTCAATGGATCGCTGTCGTCAGCCCCGAGGTGTTGAAACTCAAAAATGTCGGGGACTTTGTCTGCGAGTGGTTCTTTGATTTCCACACCTTGCCTTTTGATGTGCCACGGGTTGAGGTGACACTCGGTCGCGCATTCGGCATGGCCCGGTTGCGTGATCAGGTGGTCAACCTTGTCGAGACTGAAGGGCATGATTTGCTGGGTGATAGCCGCAGTTTGCGCGAATTGCGCAAACTGCTCGGCAAATTCGCGCCCACCGAATCGCCGATCCTGATCCGTGGCGAAAGCGGTACTGGCAAAGAGTTGGTTGCGCGAACGTTGCATCATCAGTCCCTGCGTCCCGACAAGCCGTTTGTGGCGATCAATTGCGGGTCAATTCCCGAAAACCTGATTCAATCCGAGCTGTTTGGTCACGAAAAGGGCGCATTTACCGGCGCCCACCAACGCAAGATCGGGCGTATCGAGGCGGCCAACGGTGGCACGCTGTTCCTCGATGAAATCGGCGACCTGCCGCTGGAGTTGCAAGCCAGCCTCTTGCGGTTTTTGCAGGAAAAACACATTGAACGGGTCGGTGGCGGTGAACCTATCGCCGTCGATGTCCGAGTTTTGGCGGCCACCCATATCGACCTTGAAGCAGCGATCCAGTCAGGCCGTTTTCGCGAGGACCTGTACTACCGCCTCAACGTGTTACAGGTCTCTACCGTCCCGTTGCGTGAATTGCATGGCGACCTGAGCCTGCTGGCCAATCACTTTGCGCGCTTTTACAGCCAGGAGACTGGCCGGCGCCCACGCTCGTTCAGTGAGGGCGCCCTGATCGCGATGGGCAATCATGCCTGGCCGGGCAATGTTCGCGAACTGGCCAACCGGGTTCGTCGTGGCCTGGTGCTGGCTGAAGGCCGACAAATCGAAGCGGTTGACCTGGGCCTGGAGTCCCACACCACGACTCAGCAAGTCATGGAGACCCTTGAAGACTATAAACATCGGGCTGAACGGCAAGCACTGTGTGATGTATTGCATCTCCACTCGAATAACCTGAGCGTTGCGGCCAAAGTGCTCGGTGTGTCCCGGCCTACTTTTTATCGGTTGTTGCACAAGCATCAAATTCGCTAGGACGCGGTGGTTGTGCGGCAGCTGCCATCAGTGCGGCGAGGGCATAAACCAAAGGCTTGAGAGCATCAGCGGATTTCATTGCAGACTCCGAACTTTATTCACCAGACCAACGTGTTTCGTGTTCTTGTTGATTTAAACGGTAAGCAGAACAGAGCAATACCTGTGCCGTTGTTAAACAACTCTTTCAAAACAGTAAGTTGCAAGAACTTGTTTGGCGGTAACGCAGCACAGTGTTTCAAATATGAGTCGGATTAAGTGTTAACGCCTGTATTGGCAAAGCAATGATGTATCAACCTCTTTACAGTTTTGCTTAAAAGCCTTAAACCCCAGTGTTATAAGGCGTTAAGCCCCGGCGAGTGTTTCAGCGGGTTTACGCGAGTAAACGCTGTACGGCCGCAAAGGCCTGTTGCTGCCGAACGCCCCAATCACCGGTCAGAACTTGCAGCGGTTGCTGGTGCTGTTCGAGCCATTGCCGGCTGGCGTTGAAAAAAGCTTTGCGTTCGGCCAGCAGCGGTTGGCAACGCTGACCGTCTTGCGTCCATTCGACGTCGTCGGGTGATAGCAGCAAGTGCAGGTCGTAGTGACGGTTGAGTAACTGCGGCTCCAGCCAGTCCGGGCAGTCGCCAAACAACGTTTGGCTCCAGAGTATGTTGCTCAACAAGTGAGTATCCAGAATCAACAATTCAGGCTGCCTGGCGCGGGCGTGATCTTCCCAGTCGAGTTGCCCGCGGGCGATGGTCGCAATGTCGGCCAGGCAGGTATCGCGCGGGTTTTGCTCAATGAAGTAGCGCACATACTCGCCCACCAACACGCCACCAAAATGAGCCTGTAACTGCGCCGCGAGCCAGCTCTTGCCGCTGGATTCCGGACCTGCCAAAACCACGACCTTCATGTGCGCAGCACCACCACCAGCCCTGACATTGGCAACCCTTGGTTGAGAGAGAAAGCCGGGAATTGTACCCGCAGTCATCGCATCTTTGGGAATCCCTGCACACTACAGCTCTGCACACAGTCAGGGCAGTCAGCAGTGAGCCTTCGAAGACGCTTTAAATGCTGTAAGCGTACTTATATGGATACAAAACGCGCCCTTATTAGTCATGAGGCATGGAACCTGATCTCTACACTTTTTAATTATTGTGCCGTTCAGGACAACACCTTATGTCTGCTTCTTTACACCAACACACCCCATCGCTGATAGCGCTCGACCCACGCGGGCTGAGTATTCGCCAAGTGGCTTATTACCGCCAAAACGCTTAGGAGGCGGTGCAGGCGCGGACTAACCGACACGTCTTCAGCCCTATCGGCGTGCTCAAGGAGCAGTGGGATCCGCGCTTATCAGCCCTGCATGAAAACGACACGAGTGTCAGGCCCAACCAATGCATGAGTTACTCACTGTCCGGCCGCCTGCTGTTGAGTGACAGCGCCGATCAAGGGCAGGGGATCAGTTGGCTGGGCAATTGTGGTCAAGTCATCCAGCGCTGGGACTCTCGCGGCGCCTGCCAAACCTTCGAGTACGATCATTTGTTACGCCTGACCCGGGTATCTGAGCAAGCCAGTGATGAAAGCGCCCCCACGGTGGTCGAGCAGTTGACCTACGGGTCCTCAACTCCTGATGAGGCCATGCACAACCGTTGTGGCCGATTGATTACTCATGCCGATCCGGCAGGTGATGTGCGCTTTGAGTCTTACGACGTACTTGGTCAACTGTCGAAGCAAATACGCCGCTTCAGTGACGAACCGCAGGACAGTGAAGGTCATACCAGCACCTGGCGTTATCAGGCCTCAGGTGAACTTGCCCGGCAGATTGATGCCAAGGGCAATCTTCAGCATACGGGCTATGCCGTGGATGGCTTGCTGGCCAGCGTGAGCGTTAAGCTTGCCGGTGGCAGCGCTCAAACCTTGCTTGAGCAGCGGGTATACAGCGCGTCCGGGCAAGTGCTGAGTGAGCGCGCGGGTAATGGCGTTGTCAGCGCGCTTGAGTACAACGCACTTGATCAGCGCCTGCAGCGCTTGCGCAGCTATCGGTCGGGCAAGGCCGAAGAGTCACTGCAAGACCTGGCCTACACGTATGACCGTGTTGGCAATGTGTTGAGCGTAAGTGACGCGGCGCAGCCGGTGCAGTGGTTTGATAACACGCGAACCAAGGCGCAGAACACCTACCGCTATGACAGCCTCTACCAACTGATTGACGCCACAGGCCGTGAAAGTAGCCGCGCTGCCAGCGGGTCGGGGCTGTTGGATGCCGAGCCTTTTGGCTCGACCCAGGCCAATCTGTGCCGTCACTACCGGCAAAGCTACCGCTACGATGCCAGCGGCAATCTGAGCGCCCTGCGACACCTGCCTGCCCAGGCCACGGGTTACACCCGGCAGATGAGCATCGCCACCCATAGCAACCACGCTGTAGAACAGGCTCCGGCTGGATTAGCGCCAGGATTAGGCAGCGGGTTTGATAAAAATGGTAACCAGTTGGCACTGCAGCCGGGGCAGACGCTCAGTTGGAATGTGCGCAATCAGTTGCAGCGTGCCATCCAGGTCGTGCGCCCTGATGGTGAGGACGATGACGAAACCTATCGCTATGACAGCAGTGGGCAGCGAGTGCTGAAGATCCGCCGTAGTCTGTCCAAAAACAAGACCCATCAAACCACCGTACGTTGCTTGCCCGGCCTGGAGATCCGGCGTAATAGTGCTACCGGCGAGTGGCTGAACACCGTTATCGTCTCAGGCGCACTGCACAGCATCCGGATCTTGCAGTGGGAGCAAGGTCGCCCTGAGGGCATTGAAAATCAGCAAATACGCTTTGCTCTTTCGGATAACCTGGGCAGCAGTACGCTGGAGCTGGATGGCAGCGCTCGAGTGCTGAGTCAGGAAACCTATTACCCCTATGGCGGCACCGCCTGGTGGGCGGCAAAGAGCGCGGTTGAAGCGTCCTATAAAACCATTCGTTACTCGGGTAAAGAGCGCGATGCCAGCGGTCTCTATTACTACGGGTATCGCTACTATGCGCCGTGGCTTGGGCGCTGGATCAATGCCGATTCAGGCGCAGACATCGATGGTTTAAACCTGTACGCAATGGCACGTGGCAACCCCGTCAGTTATGTCGACAGCCAAGGGATGGCGTCGAAGAAAGTGGCCTTAGGCGGCCCGGTCAGTCGTTTTTCGCAGATTCGCGGCGCAGCCGCACGCTTCTCCGAACGAGTTCGCCCGGCCTTGCAGGCGGCAAGCTCGGCTGCCATCCGTGACTCATTGGCGACCTACGCAAGCAACGCGCTTGGGGTGGGGGTCGATCTGCTGTTGTTTGCAGGCAGGCAACCGACCCGCGTCTTGAATAACGTACTGAGGCAAGTCGTTGCGGGGCTGGATTCCCTGGCAGTCTTTCACATGACGACGGGATTATTGGGTAATTGGACCCGGTTCAGCCCGCTGGCTGGAATAGCAGCTCTTGCAACTGCCGACAGAGGCTTTGCAAGCATGAACGATACCGGCGCAGTTGACCTTGAACAGGAATGGGACCCCGTAGCCCGACAGCGCTTGATTGGACATGTAAGGGCGTTTTCCAGGGAGGTAGGGCAACAAGTGGTACGAGGTCTGGGTACGACTGTGTCATGGGGGCAAACGCCGCTGGCTGCACGAGCCCCTAGAACACTGATGGCCGCAGCGGCTTATGGTTTGGCCACGGTGCCGAACGCGATTTACAGCGGTTCAATTCCCGAATCTTTAATTCCCAATGTCGGGCCTTTTATTGAGGCTTATGATGCCGCGGCAGGCAGCGCCATTCGGGCTGGTCACTCAACCTCTGTGTACGACGCTCATGTCGACGCCATTCAACTGCCTGACCTTGCGGCCACTGGCCACGGCGGGTTAAGCCGAATGTTCAATCAAGCGTGGGGGTATTGGTCGGGGGCGGGGATGGAAGCCATCGCCGCTTATGCCACTGGCCAGTCCGCTTCCGGGCAAAGCTCGAGGGCCCGTTTCTGGGTCGCTGCGGCACGCGGAGTGGCGACGGCGCTCACAGAGTTCCGTGGCATTTTGATGCTAACCGCCAGACAGGGTTACAGCCGCTTATCAAGCCTGTGGCGCACATCATCACGCTAAGTGTTGTACGCCTGGACTGCAGAGTGACGCACAGAGGCCGGTCGGCCTCTGTGCAAGTGTGATCAGGACAAAAAACCGCCATCCACATTCAACGACACACCCGTGGTGTAGCTGGACGCATCGCTGGCCAAATACAGCACTGCACCGGCCATTTCGTTCGGATTGGCCACACGCTTGAGCGGGATCTGTTGCAGTGCGCCTTTGAGAATGGCGTCGTTCTTGACCAGCGCCGAGGCGAACTTGGTGTCGGTCAGGCCTGGCAGCAGTGCATTGCAGCGGATACCAAAACCCGCACACTCCTTGGCAAAAACTTTGGTCATGTTAATGACTGCAGCTTTTGTCATTGAGTAAATGCCCTGAAATGGCCCCGGCGAGACACCGTTGATCGAGGCCACATTGATGATGCTGCCGCCGCCGTGTTCGCGCATCAGCTTGCCGGCTTCAACCGACATAAAGAAGTAGCCACGAATGTTCACGTCGACTGTTTTCTGGAACGCGCCCAGGTCAGTATCCAGGACGTTACCAAACTGAGGGTTGGTCGCCGCGTTGTTGACCAGAATATCGAGGCGGCCAAACTCTTCGCGAATACGCGCAAAGGTCCGGGTGATTTGCTCCATTTCACCAATGTGGCAGGCCATGGCTGTCGCGGTGCCGCCATTGGCAATGATCGCCTCAGCCACCGGCTGGCAACCTTCGAGCTTGCGGCTCGAGACAATCACATGGGCGCCTTGCTGGGCCAGAAGCTTGGCGATGGCCTCACCAATGCCGCGACTGGCGCCGGAAACAAAGGCGATTTTGCCGTCAAGGTCGAACAATTGAGTCTTGGACATGCTGATTCCCTGTTTATCGCGGGCTTAAAGGCTGGACTGGCGGATGACCTTGAGGCTCATCTGCTCAAGCAGTGCGTTCATATGTACGAACGGTGCAAAGCGTTTGTCCCGGGTCTGGCCGTGGTAGTAGCGGTAGTAAATTTGCTGAACGATACCGGCCAGACGAAACAGCCCGTAGGTGTAGTAAAAGTCGTAATTATCGACCTGAATCCCTGATCGTTCGGCGTAGTAGTCGACGAACTCGCGGCGGGTCAACATGCCGGGGGCATTGCTGGGCTGGCGGCGCATCAGTTGGACCGGTGCCGGGTCGTCAGCTTCGATCCAGTAGGCGAGGGTATTGCCCAAATCCATCAATGGGTCGCCAATGGTAGTCAGTTCCCAGTCCAGCACGCCGATGATCTGCATCGGGTTGTTTGGATCAAGGATCACGTTGTCGAAGCGGTAGTCATTATGAACAATCGCAGGGGTTGAATGGTCTGCGGGCATCTTGGCATCAAGCCACGCCTTGACCTCTTCCCAAAGCGGAGCATCGGGAGTCAGGGCTTTTTCATAGCGATCGCTCCAGCCCGAGATCTGGCGCTGGACATAACCTTCTGGCTTACCCAGTTCGCCCAGACCGCAGGCGGCGTAATCAACCCGATGTAACTCCACCAGTTTGTCGATAAAGCTCTGGCACAGACCTTGGGTGTCGTCGGCGCTCAACGCCAGTTCGCGCGGCAGGTCTGAGCGCAAAATGATGCCCTTGACCCGTTCCATCACATAGAATTCGGAACCGATCAGGCTGGTATCGGTGCAATGGGCATAGGCTTTGGGGCAGTACGGGAACGCATCCTTGAGTTGGTTGAGAATGCGGAACTCGCGGCCCATATCGTGAGCCGACTTGGCTTTATGGCCGAACGGCGGGCGGCGAAGGACCAACTCAACGCCCGGGTACTCAATCAAGTAGGTCAGGTTGGAGGCCCCACCCGGAAACTGGCTAATTGCCGGTTGCCCCGAAAGCCCCGGAATATGAGCTTTGAGGTAAGGATCAATCTGGCTGGCGTCGAGCTCTTCGCCAGAACGGATACGGGTAGATGAGTCGGTAAGCGTCATGTTTATCTCTTCTGCTTATTTTTGTGACCTGACAACATTCGCTAATCTAATGCGCCGTAACGCCAAGCACAGCCTTAATAGGTACGCGTGTTAGTGAATAATCAGTGTCCTTGATTGGCATTGAGTGAAGCACAGCTAAAAAAAAACCGAAGCACGGGGCTTCGGTTTTCAGGATGTTGCGTGTGGCTTACGACGGGAAAAGTTCGCTCAGCTTCATGGCCAGCATCATGTCGCCTTCAGCGCGCAGCTTGCCGCCCATGAACGCTTGCATGCCGTCGGTTTCGCCGCTGACGATGCCTTCCAGGGTTTCGCCGTCCATCACCAGAGTCACTTGTGCGTCCGGGTTTTCGCCTTCCAGCAATTCGCACGTGCTGTCTTTGACTACCAGCGAGAAGTGCTTGTCTTCATCAATGCGAAAACCGAATACCAGGTCCAGGCCGGCAGCAGCGGCTGGGTTGAATTTGGCTTTCATTGCTTGAACGGCATCAGCTACAGAAGTCATGGTTCGATCCTTTTAGGGTGGGTTACGGCGACCCGCAGGTCGCGGTTGCCAGCGCTCATCGGTAGGTGATCAGCGATGGCGTCTTCAACAACTGCAAATGCACATGGTTGTTGAAGGAAGCCAGGGTTACCTCACGGCCACGGTACTTGAGTTGGCTGAGTGAGGTATTGACGATTTGCCAGGTCAGCTTGAAGGCTTCGCTGGCAGGAATTTGGGTCAAAAGGTGGAGCAGGGCAGTGATGCTGCCGCCGGAAGTGAACACGGCAATGTTTTGTTTATGCCCGGCGTGGTCAAGCACGCGATTGAGGCCGCCTTGTACGCGCTCGACAAAGGCCAACCAGCTTTCGATCTGCGCGGTGTCATAGGTACCGCTGAGCCAGCGCGCAATAATCAGATCAAAGATGCGCTGAAACTCTTCTGGCTGTTCAGCTGCATTTTTCAGCGTGTGCAGGGCGTTCGGTTCTTGCGGCAAAATGCCTGGCAGCAGGGCATCGAGAATCCCGAACGCATCAAACTCATTAAACGCCGGGTCTATTTCCAGTGCGGGCGTGGGTAAGCCGGCGGCAGTGAACTGGGCGAGGGCATGTTCTGCGGTGTGTTGCTGGCGCAGTAAATCACCCGACAGACAGCGATCAAAGCGTATCCCCAAGTCAACCAGATGCTGACCTGTGATTTGCGCCTGACGTACACCCAGCGGCGACAGCACGTCGTAGTCGTCTGCACCGAATGAGGCCTGCCCATGTCGAATCAAATAGATGATGCCCACGTCCGCTTCCCGGCACGTTGAAAGTCTGGCGAGGTTAGGAGGATGCCGGGAGCCTGTCAATAAAAAAACATACGCTTGTTTGAATTGTCTGTAAGCACCGTCGACAAGGTGTTTCACGGCTGGCAGCCCCGGTATCACGTCGGTATGCTGGGCAGCATTACGTGGCCCTGTCCCGAGGGCTGCAAGCGTTTGTAAGGAGAGGCTGTGGAATTTCTTGCCGAATACGCCAGTTTTTTGGCTAAAACCGTCACCGTGGTGGTTGCCATTCTGGTAGTCCTGGTGACCCTCGCAGCATTGCGTGGCAGAGGTCGCAAGACTGCCGGGCAATTGCAAGTCAGCAAGATGAACGAGTTCTATAAAGGCCTGCGCGACAAGCTCGAGCAATCACTGCTGTCCAAGGATCAACTCAAGTCGTTGCGCAAGCAGCAGGCCAAGGCCGATAAAAAGCTGAAGAAACAACCGGAAGAAAAGCCACGGGTCTTTGTATTGGACTTTGAAGGTGATATTAAAGCCTCGGCAACCGAGAGCCTGCGCCATGAAATTACGGCATTGCTGACGCTGGCCACACCGGCTGACGAAGTGGTTTTGCGCCTGGAAAGCGGCGGTGGCATGGTCCATAGCTACGGTTTGGCCTCATCGCAGCTGGCGCGTATTCGTCAGGCCGGCATCCCGCTGACGATCTGCATCGACAAAGTGGCCGCCAGCGGCGGTTACATGATGGCGTGTATCGGGCAAAAAATTATCAGTTCGCCGTTCGCGATTTTAGGGTCTATCGGGGTGGTGGCGCAGTTGCCAAACGTCAACCGCCTACTTAAAAAGCACGACATTGATTACGAAGTACTCACCGCTGGCGAGTACAAGCGCACGTTAACGGTATTCGGTGAGAACACCGAAAAAGGCCGTGAAAAATTCCAGCAGGACCTGGATATCACTCATCAATTGTTCAAGAACTTCGTGGCCCAGTACCGCCCGCAGTTGGAGATTGATCAGATTGCCACCGGGGAAGTCTGGCTAGGTGTGGCTGCGGTGGACAAGTTGCTGGTCGATGAGTTGAAAACCAGCGATGAGTACTTGTCAGAGCGTGCCAAACAAGCGCAGCTGTTTCATTTGCATTATGCCCAGCGTAAAAGCTTGCAAGAGCGTGTTGGCCTTGCCGCCAGTCACTCTGTTGAGCGCGTGGCTGACTCACTGTGGGGGCGTTTGACCCAACAACGTTTCTGGTAACGAGCGTCCCGGTTGCGATTTGATTGCGCAACCGGGTTTTTATTAAATGTGCGTTACTTATATAGGCGGCTTGTTCGAATTACAGTTGCATTCACACGCTGAACCATCAGGTATTCAATTAAATTTATCTGTGCTCTGTCTATAAGCTGATTTTTCAACTTTTAGATGAGGGCTTATGCCATGACAGACACACAGAATGTCCCCGAGTTATCCCCCGCCCAAGTAACCCCTCTCACTGCTGAGCAATGGCTTAATACTGAAGTGCAACACCCTCATCAGAATTTTATTGAGCAGCAATTGCCTGCATGGTTCAAGGATGCATCGCCGACATTGCGCGAAACATTGCGCCAAACCATGCTGCAGTGGCACACGGCTCAAACCGAAATTTCCCCTGTATTCGCCAGTATCCAGTCGATAGAACAGTTTGCTGAGCCCTTATTGAAAACCGCCTTGACGGCCCATGGATGGGGCACTATCAACCTCAGGACCCATGGTTTCAAACAGGTCCGTTTGTTAAGCAATGCGGTCTTGTTCTTAGCCAATCAGCAAACGAGTCTGGTCGATAGTCTGGCCAAATTGATATTGCCCGAGTCTTTGATCCCCACGTCTCTGGAAATCAATCTGATTTCCAGTACAAGCCACCATGACGTGATGCAGGCGGCCTTACAGAATTTTGAGCACGCTGAAACAGTCAAGGGTGGATTTGACCCGGGCACAATCCTTTACAACGTTCAAAGCAACGGGTTTGTTAATTTACCGGAGTATGAACCTGAAAAATTTGCTCGCATCTGCCGCGACCTCAATCTTGGCGAGCAATATCAGTCGCACCTGGACAGTATCTTCACGCCCGTTGAAAAAGACTATGAGGTCACGGATCAGCGCTCCAAAGCCTTTCAACTTAAAGTGGCGTTCATTCAAAATAAGCGTCTTGAGTTTACCGCTGAGTTGCACGTGGCGTTCATGAAGCGGCATGTGGCTGTCGAAAACTATAATTTCATACTGGCTGAGCTCTTGAACAATCAACTCGCCTGGCACAATAGGCGCAACGTTCACAGCACGTTAGAGATTATGGGTTTTGAAGTGCCCGGGATGATTATCTGGTGGCCCGAGAAGCTGCAGGCGAGTCAATTGCAGCGCTGCATCGTGTACTTGCCACAGGCGCCAAAACAGGCATTTTACGAATTCGCAACTATCGATCAGTTCAAAATTGATTTACGTGAGCTGCTTAGACAGCGTGAATTTTCAGACTATTTCGTGAAGTTGGTACCGTTGCGTTATCGTGCTGAATTTATCAGAAGGATCGATCTTAAAAAAGCTGCTTGGGATTCTTTGTTATTACGTCGCCCGCCTATTATTAATGCACCTGCCATTTTCGGCGAATCTAAATTAATTGCACAACTGGGTGATCCTTTTGAAAAGGCCTGGCAACTGCAACTGTCGCAGATCAAAGATGACGCCCGCCTGCTGGCCGTACCTACTGCAGACGAAGACAGCCAATCGCGCCTTGCACGGCAGGCAGCGTTCTGGAATGCCGGACTAAGTGCCCTGACGCTTGCGATGGGGTTTGTGCCAGTGGTGGGAGAAATGATGTTGTTATTTGGTGTGGTTCAGTTGGGCGTTGATATCTACGACGGTATTGAAGCCTGGGAGCGTAACGATAAAGTTGCAGCCCTTGAGCACCTGTTTGATGTGGCGCAAAACCTCACAATGGTCGCGGCACCAGGGGCGGCCAAATCATTAAACTCTTCACCGGTGGTTAATCGTCTGACCCAAATTACTCTGGGGACTGGCCAGAAACGCTTGTGGAAGCCAGACCTGAAACTGTATGAGCGTCGACCTGAAATTTTGTCAGGCCTCAAACCTGATGCTAATGGGTTGTACCAGTTAAAGGGCGTGCACTACCTTGAACTTGAGAAAAAGGTTTATCAAGTGCGGGGAGAAGTAAGTTCGGGGAGGATGTCTATAGAGCCGGTACTAAAACCGGATGCTTACAGCCCCATCTTGAGACACAGCGGCAGCGGGGCATGGACCCATGAGTTTGACGCGCCGATGCAATGGTCTCGCTTGCAGCTATTTCGGCGCCTTGGGCCCGACACTCAGCTATTTTCCGATGCTATGGCCGAGCACATCTTATCGCTGAGTGGCACGAGCGAGGCGCAGTTGCGAAAGATGTATGTTGATATCCTGCCAAGACCTGCGCTGTTGGCCGACAGCATCAAGCGCATGCGTTTGAGTGAACAAGTCGAAAGTTTTAGTTCACAGATGCAACAGGGTTTGCATGGCAAGGCTGACTTGGCAGCCATGCAACTCGAACTGCTGCCCCGATTGCCCGGTTGGCCAGACGATCAAGGCTTGCGCGTGGTAGACCTGCAGCGAGGTACCTTCAAAGACCTCGGTGTGAGCCCTGAAAGAGTACGTGCCAGGACGGAAATCACTCAGGCGCGCATTGATAAGGGCGAATTACTCATGGCAACACTGGAGTCCCTGACGGGTACACAGATCCAGACGCTGCTGGAAGAGCTCGTCATTGGCACTAAAGATCAAGCGTTGGCATTGGCACGTAAACTGGGCAACCTGGCTCAATCAACCAAGCGTGAACTGGTGGCACGCCTTTATACGGCTAACGAAAGCCTTGACCCGGGGCTGAGAAACATAAGGCTGCAGTTCCCTGGCTTGCCGGTAGGCGTCCTGGAAGAGTTGGCCAGTCACCTTTCGCAGGAAGAGTTGACGGGGCTGACCTATCTTGCTCGCTTACCATTGCGTGCTGGCGAAGAAGCGCGCCGTTACGTACAAGAACTGCGTTTAAATCGCGCTTTTGAAGGAATTCTTTGCGAAGCCCTGAGCAACACTGACAGCCAGACACTGGCCTGGCACACGATGCCACAGCTGGCTGGATGGCCGAAAAAGGTGACAATTTCTGTCCGCAATCATTTAAACAACGAGCAGTTGAGCGTCATTGAAGGTGAGACAGGAACATCTAGGCGTGAAATTTTTAAAAAGGGTGAGCTCTATGAGTATTCCGGCGCAAGCACCGGCCAACCCTTCACAAGCCCGGATCTGACAGCCTGCGTGTACAAATCGTTGACTGATAATGAACGTAAAGGACTCAATGGCGGTGCACCATTGTCTTATGCAGCGTTCATGTCGAACATAGCAACGCTGGCAACCCAGCAGCGAAGCGGCTCAGCAAAGGCTATGGGCATGCAAGATATCAAGCCCTGGTTCAAGTCTCCCATGCGTCTTGCTGACGGGAGGGTCGGCTATACGTTGGGCGGGAAGGCCGGGCGTCTCAGCGAAGCAACCAAGGCGCCGATATTAAAGGATTTGGTTCAAGAGCTTTATCCAAACATGTCGGAAGCTCAGACAGGCCAGTTTCTGCGTAATTTGCAGCTTTCACCGGAGTTGGTTGCAAGTGAGTTGGTGGCGCGCAAGGCAGAACTGGATATGTTGCGTAAAACCTTGCAGGAGTGGGAAGAGGCCAGTGTATGGACCTATCCAGTCAGAGGGTTGCGCACGTTGGTACCGATTCAAACCAAACGTGCCATGAGTCGAGTACTGATCCGCGCCTGGCGCAGGTTGAGTACGGAGGTAAGTCTGGAGGGGGTTGCCGGGTACGAGTTAAATCTTAATGGCTGGCCGGTCGATGCCTTGCCCTCTTTCGAAGCCAATTTTAGTCATGTCCTCTCTTTGTACCTGGCCAACACCACCTGTAAGGTTCCCGCTGTCTTGCTGGATAAATTCACCGAACTGCGCCATCTGTCACTCAATACCACTCAGTTGACCGAGCTTCCGGCCTCTATTGCCAATATGCCAGAGCTGACACATTTGAATCTTCGCAACAATCAAATTGTGTTGACCCCTGAGAGTGTGGAGGTCTTATCGGCGATGACAAAGCTGAAGACGCTGGTATTGACCGGTAACCCGCTGGGTAGAAGTTTTTCGGTGCAACAGATGCCCGACCTGCAGCATTTAATTCTGCGCCACACCGGCTTGAACACCTGGCCGACAGGGATTCAGGCACTCAATCATTTGCAAACACTGGACCTGCGCAACAACACCATTAGCCATATCCCGGAAGAAATGCTCACCCAGGCAATGGCTTCTATCAATCGGGTTACCTCCTTGCACGACAATCCGCTGACTCCAGACTCGGTAAGGCGTTTAAATCTATACCGTGACAATCAGCAAAATACGCTGAGCATGGCGAGGGGCCGTGAGCATGCCACAAGAGTTCAGGGCATTGATCATTGGGCTGACGAACCTTCTGCTGTGCAAAGCAGTCTATGGGCGGCTTTGGCGCGCGAACCCGGCTCTGCTGATTTTTTTGCCGTCATTGAAGACCTGAGTACGTCATCGCAATTTGCAAATGCCAGAGTGGATTTGACTCGGCGCGTCTGGGCGCTGCTGCAAGCGGCCCATGACAGCACTGAGCTACGCAACCGTTTGTTCGGTCTGGCCGGACATCTGAGCACCTGTGGTGATGGTATTGCGATGGTGTTTGCTGAACTTGAATTGGATCACCTGGTGTTTCTGGCGGAGCATTCAGCCCATAGCGAAGACGCAATGCTTAAGCTGGCACGCGGGATGTTTCGTATCGATATGCTCAACAAGCATGTCTTGAGCATCATCAGTGCGCGCATCAATACCATCCATGCCACTCAGAATGAGTATGTACAGCAACTGCAGGAACTGGTTGATGCCGCAGGCACGAATCTGGCACCAAGGCCTCTGGCCGAGATGCCCGCAGTGGAGCGCCAAGGTGTTGCCTATCGGCTGGGTTCTGCAGAGGGTATAAGGTTGGCCGCTTTGCTCAGCCCGGGAAGCGTGCAACAACAGATAGCGCGTCTTGATCCGCTGGAGATCCAGATGTTTTACCACGTCAATCTGGCCAATTCACTGGAGCTTCCGGCACGGCCTACTAGCATGCGCTTCGGCAACATTGCCAACGTATCCGCTGCGGAACTCGAGTCCGCCAGGCAGTACGTACTTGATCAAGAACAGATGCCTGCATTGCTTGAGTCCATCTCAGGGCAGGATTTCTGGGGCGATTATTTGCAGAAAAAAACGCCGTCGGCATTCACCGCGGTAATGGACAGGTATCAGGCGCTGCTTGATGAGGTGTACTCGCAGCGTGCCACGCTCAGCAGTGATGAATACAAGCGACAGTCTGAAAGAGTGGGCAATGAGCGCAAGAAGGCTATTGCTGAGGTGGTTACACAGCTAACGAAATTGGTCCTTGAGACCCATCCACTGGCGGTTTCTAAAGCGGGAGAAACACGATCCACAAGGGTCTAAAGGCGCATAAACAGCCCTGAATGCTGATCAGGGCTGTCATTTATGGCTTAACGACGACGGAACAAAGGCATCGGCTCGTCGGTTGAAGACTGGTAGGTCACCGAAAAATCTTTCAGACCTTCCAGTGCTTCATACGGGTCTTTGTCAGCGCGAATGGCAAACGCGTCAAAGCCGCAGCGGTGAAGATAGAACAACTGGTCACGCAGTACATCGCCAATGGCGCGCAACTCGCCTTTGAAACCATAGCGGTCGCGCAGCAGGCGGGCGTTGGAGTAGCTGCGGCCATCGGTGAATGCCGGGAAATTCAGGGCAATTACCTGGAAGTGTTCAACGTCCTGGCCAATCTCTTCGGCTTCTTCATCGCTGTCCAGCCACACACCCAGGCCGCCGTCACGGGCTTTGAGGGCGTGAGCATGCTCGCGCCACAATGCCAGCGGCACGATCAGGTCGTCACAGTTGGAAATACCGTCGAAGGTCGCGTCCTTTGGCAGCAAGTGCCAGGTTTCGTCGATAACTTCGTTGTTCTTAATTATTCGCTGCATAGACGCGCTCCTTGAAAGGGTCGATGCCGATACGTTGGTAAGTGTCGATAAAACGCTCATCTTCATTGCGTTTTTCAACATAGACGTCGATCAGCTTTTCAATCACATCCGGCATGTCATCTTGCGCGAACGATGGGCCAAGGATCTTGCCCAGGCTGGCATCACGGCTGGCGTTGCCACCCAGCGACACCTGGTAGAACTCAGCGCCTTTCTTGTCTACACCCAAAATACCGATGTGACCGACGTGGTGGTGACCACAGGCGTTCATGCAACCGGAAATGTTGAGGTCCAGCTCACCGATGTCGAACAGATAGTCCAGGTCTTCAAAACGGCGCTGGATCGATTCGGCAATCGGGATCGACTTGGCGTTGGCCAGCGAGCAGAAGTCACCGCCCGGGCAGCAGATCATGTCGGTCAGCAAACCAATGTTCGGCGTGGCGAAACCTTGTTCGCGCAACTCGCCCCACATGGTGAACAACTGGCCTTCTTCAACATCGGCCAGGATGATGTTCTGCTCGTGGGAGGTGCGCAACTGGCCGAAGCTGTAGCGGTCGGCCATATCGGCAATCGCGTCCCACTGTTTGTCGGTCACGTCACCCGGCGCAACACCGGTGGGTTTCAACGACAGGGTAACGGCAACATAACCCGGTTTTTTGTGGGCCAGGGTGTTGCGGCTACGCCAGCGGGCAAAGCCTGGATGCTGCTTGTCCAGTTCGGCCAGTTCAGCACCGAAGTCAGGCAGGGCTTTGTAAGCCGGGTCAATGAAGTGCTTGGCGATCCGTTGAACTTCAGCTTCGGTCAGCGTGGTCGAGCCGCCACGCAGGTGAACCATTTCGGCCTCAACGCGTTCAGCGAAGACTTCAGGCGTCAGGGCTTTTACCAGGATCTTGATCCGGGCCTTGTACTTGTTGTCACGACGGCCATAACGGTTGTAAACACGCAGAATGGCTTCGAGGTAGCTCAGCAAGTCTTGCCACGGCAGGAATTCATTAATGAACGCGCCGACCACCGGCGTACGGCCCAGGCCGCCACCCACGAGCACACGGAAGCCCAGTTCGCCAGCTTCGTTGAACACAGGCTCCAGGCCGATGTCGTGTACTTCGATGGCTGCGCGGTCAGACGCCGAGCCATTGATCGCAATTTTGAACTTGCGTGGCAGGTAGGCAAATTCCGGATGGAAGGTGGTCCACTGACGAACGATTTCGCACCATGGGCGCGAGTCAATCAGCTCATCCGCCGCCACACCGGCGAACTGGTCGGTGGTGACGTTACGCAGGCAGTTACCGCTGGTCTGGATGGCGTGCATTTGCACGGTGGCCAGTTCTTCCAGAATATCGGGCACGTCTTCGAGAGCCGGCCAGTTGAACTGTACGTTCTGGCGGGTACTGATGTGGGCGTAGCCCTTGTCGTAGTCGCGGGCAATCTTTGCCATCATTCGCGCTTGACGCGAAGTCAGTTGGCCATACGGCACGGCAACCCGCAGCATTGGCGCAAAACGCTGGACATAAAGGCCATTTTGCAGGCGCAGAGGGCGGAACTCTTCTTCGCTCAGCTCCCCTGCCAGGTAGCGTCGGGTTTGATCTCGGAACTGCTTTACGCGGTCCTCGATGATCCGCTGATCGTACTCGTCATATACGTACATATAGGTCCTGTTCTCAGGCTGCTTACAGCTTATCTGCGCGCACGGCCGCGCACTCCCCACGGAGCGGTCGCAAGATACCAGTTTGTAGTTATGCGCAAAAGTGATGTTTAAGCATATGCAAAGAACCAAAGCGACTATAAGAGGCTGATTCTCAATCACTTACTTGAACAAAGGGTATTGCGGGTCTTTACTTAGAGACATTCTTCTAAGCATTCACCCATAAAACCGAAAAAAGGCGATGCTATGAGAACTCAAATGAAAGTGCGTAAAACCAGCAGCAAAGTCGATGCGTGGGCCATTCTTTTCCTGGTCATCCTGGTAGCGGCCACCGCGCTGTTCTGGAGCAGCCATTCATAAACGGTGCCTCCTGGGCCATCGAGTATCTTCAGTATTCCCCAATCGGTTTCCTCTCCTTCGGGAGAGGGCAGTGAGGGGGCTATTGCTTTATGTACACATTCATTGCTCGCTGACAGAAAGACAAGCGCGGCTTTCTCACTGCCCGGATGCGTGCTATTGCTGTAGTGGGTTCATCACGGATGGAACCTTTTGCGCAGGCTCATCCTCAGAGTCTGAAACCGTCACCGAAACGTTCAATGAGGTGCATCTATGCCAGTCAAACATGATTTGCCATTGGATTTGGGCTTCTCCAAAGAGGCTCTCGACACGCTTAAAGGTCAAGACCCGCACTTGGCTGCGTTAATTGAGAAATACACAGTGGCTGACAAGCAGGTGGTAGAGGCCGAGGCGCCCAGTGCGCTGGGTGTGACTGATGAAGTGTTACTGGCGCTCAAGGAGAAGCGGCTGAAAATCAAGGACGACATCGTAAGCCGTCTGGCCAGCCAGGCGGCCCGCTAATCCTTTGAAGGTGTTCTTGGCGGCCAATTTTTTGCACGCTGCAGATGTTTCTGTCTCTGTGCCGTAGTAGGGTTGGCGTGTTCAAGAACACCACTCCCAGGAAGCCGAAATGTCCAACATCATCAAAATCGTTGCTGTATTGCGCGCCAAGGCCGGTCAAGAAACGACCGTCAAACAAGCGCTGCTGACGTGTGTGAAAGGCTCGAGCGAAGAAGAGGGCTGCACGTTCTACGATCTGCATATTGACCGTACAGACTCGCAGCGCTTTGTGTTTATCGAAGGCTGGAAAGACCTGGCGGCCATCGAGCACCACAAAACAACGCCACACTATTTAGCAATGGCCAAGGCCGTTGCGGACTTGCTGGAGCACCGTGAGGTGCTGGTGCTGGATGAATTGAGTCTCTAACCCGTAAACGGCGGCCTTGAAAGGGCCGCCGTTTTTAGTGGGCCTCTTAAAAGCTCGCAGCGTCCAGCTCATACAATGATTCGCTGCCCGCGCGTATCGACTGTTCCAGCCCCGTGATGCGTGGCAAAAGCCGCTTGAAATAGAACGTCGCTGTGGCCAGTTTGGCCTTATAAAAC
Source organism: Pseudomonas sp. HY2-MNA-CIBAN-0224 (assembly GCF_040310285.1). Taxonomy (NCBI): domain Bacteria; kingdom Pseudomonadati; phylum Pseudomonadota; class Gammaproteobacteria; order Pseudomonadales; family Pseudomonadaceae; genus Pseudomonas; species Pseudomonas sp. HY2-MNA-CIBAN-0224. The sequence continues at coordinate 339,244 of NZ_JBEOPQ010000001.1, forward strand.
GCCGGATCTGCCTCAAGGGAACCCTGCGCAACATCCGCCATGCGCGCCCACAACCAGGCGTATGCCACATAACCAAAGACCTGCAGATACTCCACCGAGGCCGCGCCGATTTCATTGGGGTTGAGCTTGGCCTGCGCTTGCAGCCAGTCGCTCAAGTCTTCAAGCCGTTGCACCGCTTGTAACAGTTGGTGCTGATAAGGCTTGCCCGGTTGCGCGGCAAACTCGCGGATCTGCGCGGTGAACAAACGCAGCGCTACGCCGCCATTGGCAATGACCTTGCGGCCCAGCAAGTCCAGCGCCTGAATACCATTGGTGCCTTCGTAAATTTGCGCGATGCGAACATCGCGCACCAATTGCTCTTGTCCCCATTCACGAATATAACCGTGGCCTCCGAACACTTGCTGGCCCAGTACGCAGCTGTCGAGCCCGGTGTCAGTGAAAAAGGCCTTGGCCACCGGCGTCAGTAAAGCCACCAGCGCTGCGGCGTCCTGCTGCTCTTGTGCATCGGTTGAATACTTGCTCAGGTCCAGTTGCTGGCCGACATAGCTGGCAAACGCGCGACCGCCTTCGGTCATGGCCTTCATGCTCAGCAGCATGCGCCGCACATCAGGGTGAACGATGATCGGGTCGGCCATTTTATCGGGCGCTACTGCACCGGTTGGCGCCCGGCTTTGCAGGCGTTCGCGGGCGTAGGTACGGGCATTTTGGTATGACGTTTCGGCACAACCGATACCCTGAATACCGATGGACAGGCGCTCGTAATTCATCATCGTGAACATGGCCGCCAGACCCTTGTTGGCTTCGCCGATCAACCAGCCTTGGGCGCCGTCAAAGTTGATCACGCAGGTTGCGGACGCCTTGATACCCATTTTGTGTTCAATAGAACCGCAGCTCACAGCATTGGCTTGAGCCAGCGTGCCGTCGGCATTAACCAGCACCTTGGGCACCAGGAACAGCGAAATGCCGCGTGGACCGGCCGGCGCGTCCGGCAGTTTGGCGAGGACCAGATGGACAATGTTCTCGGTCAGGTCCTGATCGCCACCGGTGATGAAAATCTTGCTGCCACTGAGGCTGAAGCTGCCGTCGGCCCGGGGTTCGGCACGGGTGCGGATAAGCCCCAGATCGGTACCGGAATGGGCTTCGGTGAGGCACATCGAGCCTGCCCAGCGACCTTCATACATCGGCGGCAGGTACGTTTCTTTAAGCGTCGTGCTGGCGTGAGCGTCAATGGCCAGGCAGGCGCCGGATGTCAGCGCCGAGTACAGGGCAAAACTGGAGTTGGCGGCGTAGAGCATTTCTTCAAATTGCACGGCGAGCATCTTGGGCATGCCCAGCCCGCCAAAGTCCGGGTTACCAGACAGGCCAACCCAGCCGCCTTCTATATACGTGTTATAGGCCGCCTTGAACCCTTGCGGCGTGCTGACCTTGCCCGCGTGCCATTGCGCGCCTTCTTCGTCGCCACTGCGATTGAGCGGGGCGATCAATTGGCTGGTGACTTTGGCCGCTTCTTGCAAAATTGCGTCAGCGGTGTCGACATCGACGTGCTCGGCCAGGGCGGGCAGGCGCGCCCATAGCGCCGGCGCGTCAAAAACTTCGTGCAGCACAAAACGCATGTCACGCAGCGGGGCATTGAATTCAGGCATCACAAAACCTCGTCAAACATTTACACAAATGGAGGGTTACAAGGCTTTGGCCATGTCGCGCAGTACGTATTTTTGGACTTTGCCTGTAGAAGTCTTGGGCAGAAGAGTGAAAATCACGGTGCGCGGTACTTTGAACCCGGCCAGATGCTCGCGGCAAAAGCTGATGATGTCGGCTTCGCGCACCTGCTGGTGATCGGCCTTCAGGGTGATGAACGCGCAAGGGGTTTCGCCCCATTTTTCATCGGGGCGCGCCACCACGGCCGCTTCCATGACCCCGGGATGGCGATACAAGACCCCTTCAACTTCAATGGTAGAGATGTTCTCGCCACCGGAAATGATGATGTCTTTAAGGCGGTCGCGGATTTCCACATAACCGTCCGGGTGGCACACGGCCAGGTCGCCGGTGTGGAACCAGCCGCCTTCGAAGGCTTCTGCGCTGGCGCTGGGGTTTTTCAGGTAGCCCTTCATCACCGTGTTGCCGCGCATGAATATCTCGCCCATGGTTTCACCGTCACGCGGGGTCGGCTTCAGGGTTTTCGGGTCGGCCACCATCACGCCTTCCAGCGTGGGATAGCGCACGCCTTGGCGAGATTTGATCTGGGCGCGTTCGGCCAGGGTGTGTTCGTTCCATTTGTCATGCCAGGCACAGATGGTCACCGGGCCATAGACCTCGGTCAGGCCATACACATGGGTGACTTTAATGCCCATTTCTTCCACGGCACCAATCACTTTGGCCGGGGGCGCCGCGCCTGCGACCATGGCGTTTACTGGGTGATCGATAGCTGCCTTTGCTGATTCCGGCATGTTCACCAGTGCATTGAGCACAATGGGGGCGCCACACAGGTGGGTAACCTGGTGTTCACGAATCAAGGTAAGGATTTTTTGCGGGTCGACCCGGCGCAGGAACACATGCACCCCGGCCAGCGCGGTGATGATCCAGGGGTAGCACCAGCCGTTGCAGTGGAACATCGGCAGGGTCCACAGGTACACCGGGTGATTGCCAATGGCCCAGACCATCTGGTTGCCCAGGGAGTTGAGGTACGCGCCCCGATGGTGATAGACCACACCTTTGGGGTTGCCGGTGGTGCCCGAGGTGTAGTTGAGCGCAATGGCTTGCCATTCATCTGCGGGCCATTGCCAGTCGTAGTCAGGATCGCCTTCGGCAAGTACCGCTTCGTAATCCAGCGCGCTAACCGGCTGGCCTTCACCGTACTCGGGGTCATCCACGTCGATGATCAATGGTGGATGATCAAGCATGGCCACTGCTGCGTGGATCACTTCATGGAATTCGCGGTCGGCAATCAGTACCTTGGCCTCGCCATGCGCAAGCATGAAGGCGATGGCCTCGGCGTCGAGGCGCACATTCAGGGCATTCAATACGGCGCCGACCATGGGCACGGCAAAATGCACTTCGAGCATGGCCGGGATATTGGGCAACATCACGGCGACGGTATCGTTCTTGCCAATCCCGCGCCCGGCCAGCGCGCAGGCCAAACGACGGCAACGGCTGTAGGTTTGCGCCCAGGTGCGGCGAATAGAACCGTGGATAACGGCGGGGTAGTCGGGGTAGACGCTGGCGGTGCGTTCGATAAAACTCAGAGGCGACAGGGCAATATGGTTGACGGCAGTAGGCTCAAGGCCCTGCTCAAAAATCGACATGATGGTCATTCCGGTGGCTGATTGTTAGCTCTAATGGCTGCCCGCTCTTATGCTGTCGAGAGGGTCAGTTTTATGTCCGGTCTGAGTTATAGCTCAGTTTGTATTTGATATGGAAGTAATACCTAAGCAATATAGTATTTGTTCTATATTTAATCGTGACCTGACCCGCGGATGCCCCATGCCTGTTTCACTGCTCACCCATGACCCGCAACCTTCAGTAGTCCTTGACGCCGTTGGCGCGCCGTTGGCGGTCAATCCGGCATTGTCACGGCTGCTGGCAGGCACGCCACTGGCCGAGGTGCGCAAGTTGCTGCCGGGCAATATCGATGAGCTGGTTCGCGCCTGTTTGCAACAAGAACGGGCGATTGAGCAGGTCCAGGCGCAGTCTGCGCAACACCTGTGGCTGTGGACGCTGATACCGATACCTGAAAGCCAGTGTGTCGTGGCCCGTGGCCGGGAGGCGAGTGCCGAACTGCTGGCCGGACGTGAAGCCGCCAAAGCCCGGCGCCTGTATCGGCTGATTACCGAGAACACCACCGACCTGATCTCACGGCATACCCCGGACGGGCGTTTTCTCGATGCCTCGCCAGCGTCCTGGACGTTGCTTGGCTATTGGCCCGAGCAACTGCGCGGCAGCCGGGCACAGCGTTTGTTTCACCCGCATGATCTGGCCCAGGTGTTGCGCCAGGCCCGTGATGCACTTGAGCTCGATGGGTATCACACCATGACCTACCGGATTCGCCATCAAGCCGGGCATTACCTGTGGTTTGAAACCGCCAGCCGGGCAATTCGCGAAACCTATACCGGCGCGGTGGTTGAGGTGGTCAGCGTGTCGCGAGACATCACCGCGCGCATTCAGGCGGAAGAAAACAAGCGGCGCCTGGCAGAAGTAGTCGAGGTCAATCCTGATCCGGTGTTGTTTATTGATCCGGCGGGCGGGGTGTCTTATCTCAACCCGGCGGCCAAGCGAATTCTCGGTTTATCGTGTGGGAAAAGTGTTATTTCGCTGGCGGATTTTTTAAGCGCTGGCGATCTGGCGCAACTGCAGTCTGTGGGCTGGCGCAGTGCTGAAGAACACGGCTTGTGGAGCAGTGAGGCCCGTCTGCAGCCGTTGAATGGCGAACCCTCGGTGCCGGTGTCTTTATTGCTGCTTGCCCATCGTGCCACCTCGGGTGAACGGTTTTTCTCACTGGTGGCCCGTGACATGCGCGAGCGCGAACTGCGTGAAGCCCAGCAGCGCCATCATCAGGATGAACTGGCCCATACCGCCCGGCTGGTGACCCTGGGGGAACTGGCGTCCGGCATTGCCCACGAAATCAACCAGCCGCTGGCCGCGGTGATGAATTATGCAAATGCCAGCCAGCGTTATTTGCAAAACCTGGCCACCACCCCCGAGGCTGCAACCCGTGTCGCTAAAGGGTTGGAGCGAATTACCCTGCATGCCGGGCATGCCTCTGAAGTCATCAAGCGTTTGCGCGGTTTTTTACGCAAGGGCCGGCGCACGTTACAAGCGCTGGACGTCAGTGAAGTGGTGCGCCAAGCGGTCAATCTGTGCGCGTGGGAAGCCCGTGAGCGTCAAGTGACGATTGAGCAGGAGTTGCCGGCCATTCTGCCGTTGGTGTATGCCGACCGGGTGTTGCTGGAACAGGTGTTGCTCAACCTGCTGCGCAATGCCATTGACGCCAATTGCGAGCAGCAGCCGGGGCAGCCTTCGCGTATCCGTATAAATGTGCAGGCCGCACGTGCTGGCGAGTTAAGCATTAGCGTCGAGGATCAGGGCCCAGGCGTCACAGCCGAACAATTTGAGCAACTGTTCACCCCGTTTTACACCAGCAAGGCCGAAGGACTGGGGCTGGGTTTGTCGATGAGCCGCAGTATCATCGAGGGCTTGGGCGGTGAGCTTGATGCCGAGCCACAACCCCACGGGCTGCGCATGTGCTGCCGTCTGCCATTAATGGCCGTCACCCCACAACTAGAAGAGAGCAATTAAGCCATGACAACCCCGCAGCACCACGTGGTCTACGTCGTCGATGACGATCAGGGCATGCTCGATTCAACCGTCTGGTTATTGGAGTCGGTCGGCCTGAATGCAGTGCCCTTTACCAGTGGCCAGGCTTTTTTGAGCGCCGTGGATCCGGCCCTTAACGCCTGTGTGGTCCTGGATGTCCGCATGCCCGCCATGGGTGGCCTGAATGTGCAGCAAGCGTTACAGGAACGCGGGTTAACCCTGCCGGTGATTTTTGTCAGTGGGCATGCCGATGTGCCTATTGTGGTTCGTGCGTTCAAGGCGGGCGCCCATGACTTTATCGAGAAACCCTACAACCAGCAGTTGCTGCTCGACAGTGTGCAGCAGGCCTTGAGCGGCGGTAATGCGCGGCAAAGCGCCGGCCAGGAACTGACGGAGCTTGAAGCTCGCCTGCACAGCCTGACACCCCGTGAGCGCGATGTGTTGTTGCCGCTGGTCAAGGGCTACACCACCCGTGAAATTGCTGAGCAATTGGCGGTGAGTGCAAAAACCATCGACCTGTATCGGGCCCGCGTGATGAAGCGCATGCAGGCTGAGCACTTGCCGGACCTGGTGGGCATGGCGATAGCGGCGGGGCTGGTGGATCCGCTTAAGCTGCGGGCAACGCTGTAAAGCTTGCCTTGCGATCTTTCAGAAGATGAAAAGATCGCGAGGCGAGCTCGCTCCTACAGATTTGGGGTGTCTAGGGTGTTGCGTTCGAGTACTGGATAGCCCAGCGCCGCAATGTGGTGGTGCACGCGGCGGTAGTCGCGCAGTACACGCTGGAAGATATCGCCTGACTCGGCCCAGGCGGTTTTGTCGTTTTGCAGTTTGCGAAAGTGCTCGCGGCTGGCGCGGGCTTCGAGCTGGCGCACGATTTCTTTGTGACTCACCAGCCTGTTTGCCGCCGCTATGTCTTCGCGCAAGAAAGCGGTGATCGCCAGGTTTAGGCTGTCCAGCAAGGCCAAGTGCAGGCCCTGGATGTGCTGCATCTCAAAGGTCGAGAAATGTTCGCCACGGCGAGCCCGGCGAATCGCCAGTTGCGCAAGGTTGCTGAGGATGTCGCCCGCATGTTCCAGGTTGATCACGAACATGAGGATTTCCTGGGCGCGATCGGCGTCATCGTCGCTCAAGCCGTCCTGCCCTATGTCCGCCAGATAGGCGCGAATCGCCGCGCTTAACATATCCACGGAGTGGTCCAGCTGGCGCACTTTGTCGAAAGCCGCTTGATCGGGCTTTTCGAACAGTTGCAGCACCTGATTGAGCATTAGCGACGCCATGTCCGCCAGCCGCAACGCTTCACGCACTGCATTGGAAAGGCCGATATTGGCCACTTCCAGCCCGGCTTCGTCCAGGTATTGCGGCATGCCCGGGTCTGCAGGACGTTCTTGCTGCGGGAACAGGCGGCTCAGGCCGTTGGCCATTGGTTCGATCAGGCCGATACACAGCACCGCCAACGCCAGGTTGAACGCTGTATGCAGGTACACCACCAAGTGCGCAGGGCCGAGGTTGGTCTGGGCCAGTTGGTTGGCCAGCAGCGGCAGCCACGGCAACAACAGCACGGTGCCCAGCAGGCGAATCAGCAAGTTCCCTACGGGCAGACGACGCGCCACGGTTGAGCCGGCACTGAGTACCGAGGGCAACGCGCCGCCGACGTTGGCACCCAGTACCAAGGCCATGGCGGTGACCGGGGCCATCATTCCGGCACCGGCCAGGGAAGCAATCAACAGCACCACGGCCACACTTGAATGGCACAGCCAGGTCAGCAACACCGCGGCCACGACGGCAATGATCAAGTCACCATCCAGGCTTTGCATGACCGCACGAAACACCGAGGTGGCCTCCATGTGGCTCAGGGTTGCACTGAGCAAACCCAAAGCCAGTAGCATCAGCCCCAACCCGATCAGCGCGCAGCCGATGCTTTCGTAGCGTGAGTCGTCGCGCAGGCGATACACGATAAAGCCGGCCAGCAGCATGATTGGTGTGGCCAGCGACGTGTCGAAGCTCAGCAGTTGCACCACCAGGGTTGAGCCGATGTTGGCGCCGAGCATCACGGCCAACGCTGGCGCCAGGCTCAAGGTGCCGGCGGCGGTAAAAGAGGTGGCCATCATGCTCACGGCGGTGCTGCTTTGCAGCACGCCGGTGATGCCAATGCCGGACAGCAGTGCCATCCAGCGGTTATTCAGATTGCGCCCCATCCAGTTGCGCAGTTGGGTGCCGAAACCGCGCAGCAGCGCGGTAGAAATCATATGAGTGCCCCACAGCAACAGTGCAATCGCACCGGCCAGGTTGAGCAAGAGAGTGGTTCCTGACATGAGGAATCTCCACAAAACAAACATTCATGTTTACGCCATCTACACACAAGGCCGGGCTGACGCGAAACCGCGTCAGCCCGGCTTTTTACGTCAGTACCACTGTTTGAAACGGCGGATGTAAATAGTCTTCATCAGTTGTGCGACGCAGCAGTAGCTGACCAGCGTCGCGATCAGCCATGGGAAGTACGCCAATGGCAGCGGCTCCAGGCCCACCAGGGTGCCCAGCGGCGAGAACGGTACGTAGATACCCAGTGCAATGACAATGACGGTCATCATCATCACCGGCCATGCGGCGTTGCTCTGGAAGAACGGGATCTTGCGGGTGCGCAGCATGTGCACCACCAGGGTTTGCGAGAGCAGCCCTTCGATGAACCAGCCGGACTGGAACAAGGTCTGCACGTCGACATTGTTGGCCTTGAACACGTACCACATCAGGGCAAAGGTGGTGATGTCGAAGATCGACGAGGTTGGCCCGATCCAGATCATGAAGCGGCCAATGTTCTTGGCGTCCCATTTACGCGGCTTTTGCAGGTATTCCTTGTCCATCCGGTCCCATGGCAGTGCCAGTTGGGAGATGTCGTACATCAGGTTTTGCAGCAGCAGGTGAATCGACAGCATGGGCAGGAACGGGATAAAGGCGCTGGCCACCAGTACCGAGAACACGTTGCCGAAGTTGGAGCTGGCGGTCATGTTCAGGTACTTCATGATGTTGCCGAAGGTTTCGCGACCTTTGAGCACGCCTTCTTCGAGCACCATCAGGCTCTTTTCCAGGAGGATGATGTCGGCCGACTCCTTGGCAATGTCGGTGCCGCTGTCCACGGAAATCCCCACATCGGCATCACGCAACGCCGGGGCATCGTTGATGCCGTCACCGAGGAAGCCTAGGGTGTGACCATTGGCCTGCAACGCCTTAAGTACCCGGGACTTCTGCAACGGTGTGAGCTTGGCAAATACCGTGCGTTGCTCGACTTCGTGCTTGAGGGTGGCATCGTTCATGGCTTCGATTTCCGGCCCCAATAGCGGGGTTCCGGGTTCAAGGCCAACCTGACGGCAGATTTTGCTGGTGACAACCGCGTTATCGCCGGTCAGTACCTTCACCGCTACGCCAATGTCTTGCAGGGCGCGGATGGCCGGGCCTGCGGTTTCTTTTGGCGGATCAAGGAAGGTCAAGAAGCCGCGAATCACTAGGTCGCGTTCATCTTTGGTGGTGTACTGCTTCTGCGCGTTAGCCTTGGGGATGTCTCGGGTGGCCACCACCAGTACCCGGAAGCCGTCCTCGTTGTATTCAGTGGCCCGTGCCAGCAGTTCAGCGCGGCGCACGGGATCGAGTGCTACCTGGACACCGTTTTCCATCACATGGGTCGAAATGCCGAGCATCTCCTCGACAGCGCCTTTGCACACCAGCAGGTGATCGCCACGGTTGTCCTTGACCACAATCGACAGGCGACGACGCTCGAAGTCAAACGGCAGTTCATCGACCTTGCTGTAGGCGAAAGGCAGCTTGAACTTTGGATCGCGCTCGGAAAACTGCACCACCGCCTGATCCATCAGGTTGCGGATACCGCTTTGGTGATGGCTGTTGAGCCAGGCCAGCGCCAGTACCGATTCATCGCGTTGGCCGTCAGGGCCGACATGGTGCTCCAGAATGATGTGGTCCTGGGTCAGGGTGCCGGTTTTGTCGGTACACAGCACGTCCATCGAACCGAGGTTCTGGATGGCATTGAGGCGCTTGACCACGACTTTGCGCTTGGCCATGGCGGTGGCGCCTTTAGCCAGGTTGGCACTGACGATCATCGGCAGCATTTCTGGGGTCAGACCGACCGCCACCGCCAGGGCAAACAGGAAAGCATCGCCCCAATCGCCCTTGGAGAAGCCATTGAGGAAGAACACCACCGGCACCATCACCAGCATGAAGCGGATCAACAACCAGCTGACGCTGTTAACCCCGCGATCGAATGCGGTTTGCGAACGGGAGCCGACAATCGCCTTGGCCAGAGAGCCAAAGTAAGTCCGCGGGCCGGTGGCAACCACCACAGCTCGGGCCGTACCGCTGACCACGTTGGTGCCCATAAAGCAGATGTTGGGCAGGTCCAGCAGGTTGCTTTGATCAGCCGCTGCATTGGAGGCAGACTTTTGCGCCACATTGCCCAGGGTGTCGTACTTCTCTACGGGCAAGGCTTCACCGGTCAGCACCGCCTGGCTGATAAACAGGTCGCGGGATTCGATCAGGCGTATGTCGGCGGGGATCATGTCCCCGGCGGACAGTTGCACAATGTCGCCGGCCACCAGTTCACGCATGGGGATTTCCAGCACTTTGGCGGGTGCGCCAACGCGTTCGCGGCGCAATACCGTCGCCGTGGTGCGCACCATGGCTTTCAGGGCTTCGGCTGATTTGGCCGAGCGGTGCTCCTGCCAGAAGCGCAGAAAACTGCTCAGGCCCACCATCAAGGCGATGATGATGACTTTGGTCAGGTCGGTTTCTTCACCGTCACGCAAAGGCAGCCAGTAATCGGTAAAGAAGCTGATAACTCCCAAGGTCAGCAGTACATAAATGAAAGGGTTGTGCAGCGCCATCATGAACTGCACGACCGCGTGAGGCGGCTTGTCGTGAGCCACTTCGTTATAGCCTTCATGTTCCAGGCGATCAGTTGCATCCAGCAGGGTCAGGCCATCCGTGGTGGCCCGGACATTGGCCAGGGTGGCGGCCAGGCCGTTTTGCGCTTCCCGTGCAGCGCGCATCGACAATTTGCTGTTTTCGCCTGCATTGTTCTTGTCTCGAACGTTGCTGTTTTTTACCGCGCTCATGGTCATGCTCCTGTCGCCAACGCTCGACAAAACATACCTTGGCTTGCCGTATTAACGACGAGCCAAAGTATGCCGAGTCGCAGATATCGCGATCGGTTTTAATAAGTGTTTAAGTGCGCTTTAAAATCCCGCTACAACAATTAACTTACTAGTTGCGCAGCGGGTGGCTACTGGCTTCTTCCATAGGGAACTCCAGTTATTCAACAGTGGTTTAAAGCCTGTCAGTGGTCAGCGCCAGGCGCGACTCTGAGGCTCCTGAAGGTCGGCCATGCTCCAGCGCTGCTCCAGTTGACCTGTGGCAGGGCTGACGCGCCAATGCACCTGATGGTGCGCAGGTTTTGCGCCGAAAACGGGGGATGAGAAGGGCGTGCGAGCGGAGCGCGCAGTGCCGGGCTCACGGGCCAATTTAACCCGCATGCTTGAGGTAAAGGCGCGAACGCCAGGTAGAACAAAGGCTTTAAAGGTCATAACACACCTCGTAACCGGACGGCTGCCGGGGAGGTCGTTACGTTGGAGCGTCAAGCTCTAGCGCAGTTGACCTCGCCCAGCAGGCGAGTCCCGTCAATGTCTGGATTGGGTGCCCGGTCAGGCGTTTTCACGCAGGCCGGGCAGCGACTAGATACTGTGTCCATTAGCTTCTTTTGTGAGTGAGTAAAGTGCCGACTGAGTCGGCCCATGCAATCTACTGAGACGGGTATATCAAGTCAACGTTAAACACCAGCAAGTGCGGGCGGTACAGGGAGTGTTCAGAAACTTGAAAGAGCGCATTGAACATTAAGTTTCAATAAGGCACTTATATGACAGTTACAAATTAATATCAGATCACCTATACCTCGTAGGAGCGAGCTCGCCTCGCGATCTTTTGATCTTAATAATTAAAAGATTGCAGCCAGCGTGCTTCGGCAACGCCTGCAATGAGTCAATCTGCGGCTATAAGTGCGCGTCGGATCTATAGGTTTGGGTTATATTACGGCGTGTTTCAACCCGTACCGAGAGTGGTTGTGTCGATTAAAGACCCCGCAGCATTACAGCTTGTTCAAGCGCCTGTAGCGCTTTACCTGCAACAGTTGGCAGCGTCCAGCCGCCAGACCATGCGCTATGTGCTGCAGGACGCGGCTGATCGTTTGGGCGTCGATGATGTCGCGATTGAGGAATTCCCCTGGCATCAACTGCAGCCGGGGCATATCACGGCGTTGGTGGCGGCCCTGCGTACCGATGGTTATGCGCCCAATACGTCGTCTTTGTATGTGAATGCGATTCGCGGCGTGATGAATCAGGCCTGGCAGCAGAGCCTGATCACTCAGGATCAACTGCTTAAAATTCGCGCGGTCAAGGCGGGCGGTGGTTCGCGGCTGATCAAGGGCCGCAACCTGCGCCGCACGTTGATCCGCGAGCTGATGGATGTCTGCGCTGCGGACCCGCGCCCTCAGGGGCTGAGGGATGCCGCGATCATTGCAATTCTGTATGGCTCGGGCATGCGTAAATCTGAGTCGGTGAATATGGACTTGCGTCAGGTCAACATGGCCGAGCGCAGCTTGCAGGTCTTGGGCAAAGGCAACAAAGAGCTGATCAAGTTCGCCCCGGCCTGGGCCTTCGAAAAGCTCCAGGTCTGGCTCGATTTTCGCCGCGAGCAATTGCCAGAAGGCGTCAGCGACGACACGTTTTTGTTCAACCGGATTCGCCGTGGCAGCCACATCACCCGTGAGCGCATCACCAAACATGCGATTTACTACATCGCCAAGCAGCGCGGTAAACAGGTGGGCGTGGATATCATGCCCCATGACTTTCGGCGCTCGTTCATTACGCGGGTGATTGAGGAATATGACGTGTCGATTGCTCAGAAACTCGCCCACCACGCCAACATTGCCACTACCGTCAGCTATGACATGCGCGATGACAACGAGCGACGCAATGCCACTGACCGCTTTTCGCTGTAATCCGCACCAGCCGCCGAAGCATTTTGAAAAATTAATGAACCCTCGCGCCTACAGCCCGCCTAAAGTTTTACAACTAGCGAGGTGATGTATGGAAATTCCTACGTTTTGGGCTGTGATAGCCGTCATTCTGCTGCTACTGGAGCTATGGACCATTCGCGGGGTGCTGAGAAGCAATGCACCGGTGAACAGCCGGTGCATGTGGGTGGCCGTGGTGATCTTTGTGCCGCTGTTCGGCATGTTGGCGTGGTTGCTGGTGGGCGCCAAAAAACACGCCCACCCTAAGTCTTCGAGCTAGCGCCATGCCTGGCGATGATGAACGTTGCGATTGTCCAGCCCGGATAATCGCTAACGCCCATCGCATGTGTCGCTTGCTGTGGCATAGGAAGGTGGAGCAGCAGGTGATGTAAAATCTTGTAATAACAATATGCGCTGACTGATGCGGGAGTCGCTGTAGGATTGCCTCCCGAATTTCATCAAGGCCTATATGAACACCCTCCTGGAGCCTCCCAGTTTTTTCTTGCACCCCGCATCCGTTTTGCGCTTAGTCGCCACCCTTGAATCTCCCACGCGTTTCCCAAATTTATTGGGCACGGGCAATACGCCCGTTGCTTCGCATGCTTGTGCGCGTCATTCGTTGACCCCGATGTTTCGAGAGGCTGAATAACCGATATGGAATGGATTGCAGATCCCACGGCCTGGCTTGGCCTGTTGACTTTGATCGTGCTGGAGTTGGTACTCGGCATCGATAACCTGGTGTTTATTGCCATTCTGGCGGACAAGCTGCCACCTGAGCAGCGCGACCGTGCACGGGTTATCGGCCTGACGCTGGCCCTGTTGATGCGTTTGGGCCTGCTGGCCAGCATCTCGTGGATGGTCACGCTGACCGAGCCGTTGTTTGAAGTGTTTGAAAAGTCCTTCTCTGGTCGAGACTTGATCATGCTGTTTGGTGGCCTGTTTCTGTTGTTCAAGGCGACTATGGAGTTGCATGAACGATTGGAAGGCCACGTTGCCGAGCGCAAGTCGAATGCGGTGTACGCCATGTTCTGGCCGATCGTTGCGCAAATCGTCGTGCTGGACGCGGTGTTCTCCCTCGACGCCGTGATTACGGCAGTGGGCATGGTTGAGCACTTGTCGGTCATGATGATTGCCGTTGTAATCTCCATCGGCCTGATGATTATTGCCAGCAAGCCGTTGACCAAATTCGTCAACAGCCATCCGACCGTGATCATGCTCTGCCTGGGCTTTTTGATGATGATCGGTTTCAGCCTGACGGCGGAAGGCTTGGGCTTTCACATCCCTAAAGGCTATCTGTATGCGGCCATCGGTTTCTCGATCTTGATCGAGCTGTTTAACCAGATCGCCCGCTCGCGCCGCAAACGCAGCTTGCAAGGCCTGCGGCCGATGCGTGAGCGCACGGCCCATGCGGTAATGCGCCTGCTGGGCGGTCGCAAGCTGAACGAGGATGAAGTGGGTGAGGAAATTGCCGATATGCTCGAAGGCGGGGAGTCTGAAGAGGTCTTCCACCGACGTGAACGGATCATGATCAGCGGTGTGCTGCAATTGGCAGAACGCCCGATTCGCACGGTGATGACCCCGCGTGCCGAGATTGATCATATTGATCTGACCGACTCTGAGGAACAGATCCGCACCACTCTGATGCATTCTTCGTACTCGCGATTGCCTTTGATCAGGGAAGGGCGCATCGATGAACCATTGGGTTTTGTACACAAAAAAGAGCTGTTAAAGGAACTGTTGGCCGGTCACAAACCCGACCTTGAGGCGATGGCGCGCAAGGCAATCAACCTGCTGGACAGCTTCACCATCCTCAATGCCCTGGAGCAGATGCGCAAAGAGTCGACTCACATTGCGTTTGTGATCAACGAGTTTGGCGACTTTATCGGCATCCTGACCATGACCGACATTCTTGAGTCGATTGCCGGTGAACTGCCGGACGCCAGCGAAATTGCAGGCCCGAATATCGTGGCGCAAGGGGACGGGTATTTGGTCAGTGGCGCCTTGAACCTGAGCCAGATCAGTCGGCATACCGGCTTTACCGCAAGGCCGACGGATGATTATCAAACACTCGCCGGCATGGTCATGAGTTTGCTCGATCGATTGCCGGTGGTTGGCGACAAACTGACGTGGGAAGGCTGGAGCCTGACCGTGGTTGAAGTCGAAGAACGCCGCGTGACGCGAGTGTTTTTGACGAAGGAAGGGGTGTAGCAGCTGCCGAGTTTTACGAGGCTGCGTCCGGTGGCGCAGCCGTCGTAAGCCTTCAGTCATATCCGGAGTTATGGATGTACGATTGCTTCGCAATCGAACGTAGCCTCGCGGAGCTCGGCAAGTGCTACGATGGAAACCCTTGGGAGCCGGACAATAAAAACCCGCCTGTTGAGGCGGGTTTTTTATTTACAGCAACTTACTGGTTGTCAGGCAATGCATAAGCAATCACGTAGTCACCACGATCAGGTGACTGGCGTGCACCACCGGCGGTGATCACTACGTATTGCTTGCCGGTTTTCGGCGAAACAAAGGTCATCGGGCCACCTTGGCTGCCGACGGGCAAGCGGGCCTTCCAGGCTTCTTCACCGTTGGCCGAGTTGAAGGCGCGCAGGTAGTAGTCCTGGGTGCCTGCAATAAATACCAGGCCGCCTTGAGTAGAGAGGGTGCCACCCAGGGTTGGCATGCCAATTGGCAGTGGCAACTTCATTTTGATGCCCATTGGGCCCGTGTCTTCAACGGTGCCCACGGGTACTTGCCAGGCAATTTTCCGGGTTTTCATGTCGATAGCGGTCAGCGTGCCGAAAGGCGGCGCCTGGCACGGAATGCCGGCCACGGACAGGAAGCGGTTTTTGTTTACAGCATACGGCGTACCTTTAAGCGGTACAGCGCCCATACCCGTGTTCAGCGCTTCGCCACCGGAAGAGGCCTTGGCGTCTTTTTTCTGCGGCACCATCTGGCTCCACAAGCCCAGACGCATGTCATTGACGAAGATGAAACCGTGCACCGGGTCAGTCGACAGGCTGCCCCAGTTCATACCACCTAGCGATCCTGGAAAGCTCAGCGAAACGTCAGTACCCGGCGCGGTGTAAAGGCCGTCGTAGCGCATTTTCTTGAAGGCGATACGGCACAGCATCTGGTCAAACGGCGTGGCGCCCCACATGTCCGACTCAGTCAGCGTTTGCGCGCCGATCTGCGGCATGCCCACCGATTTTGGCTGGGTTGGAGAGTAGGGTTCGTTCGGGATGTTCGAGGCCTTGACCGGAACTTCTTTCACTTCAGTCAGCGGCTGACCGGTGTGGCAATCCAGCACATAGATCTGCCCGGCCTTGGTACCGATCACTACGGCAGGCACTTGAGAACCATCGGCCTTGGTGAAGTCGATAAGGCTTGGCTGCATCGGCAGGTCAAAGTCCCACAAGTCATTGTGGACGGTTTGATACACCCACTTTTCATCACCGGTGGTAGCGTTCAGTGCCAGTATCGAGGCGCCGTAGGTGTGATCCAGCGACGTACGTTCAACACCATAAATGTCGGTGGACGAGCTGCCCATCGGCAAGAAGACAGTATTCATCAGCGGGTCATAAGACATCGGCGCCCAGCTGTTCGGTGTGCTGCGAACATAGGTTTTGCCGTCAGCCGGAGCTTGTTTGTCTTGCGGGTTGCCCGGGTCAAAAGCCCAGCGCATGGCGCCGGTGACCACGTCGAAGCCACGAATCACGCCGCCTGGCATGTCGGTCTGCACGTTGTCGGCAACCCGACCACCTACCACCACGGTCGTACCGGCCATCAACGGCGCAGACGAGAGCTGGTAATAAGAGTCAGGCACATCGCCCAGGCCGGCCTTTAAATCAACCTGGCCGTGAGTACCGAAGTCTTCACAGAATTTGCCAGTATCGGCGTCGACAGCAATCAGGCGGGCGTCGATGGTGTTGGTCAACAGACGACGCTGGCAAGCAGCACCCGACGCCACATTGACGGTAGCGGCCGGGGTGCTGCCATCGGTTGGAGCAGCGATGGCAGCGGTGGCATCAAAGTAAGCCAGGCCACGGCAACGCTGCCAGACAGCCGATTTGGCGTTGATTTCGTTCTTCCACAGCTCTTTGCCGGTGTCGGCATCCAGCGCGATGATGTTGTTGTGCGGGGTGCAGATAAACACCTTGTCGCCCACTTGCAGCGGGGTCATTTGGTCTTCTGCGCCGTTGCCATCGCTGAACGCGATGTCGCCGGTGTGGTAAGTCCAGGCCGGCACCAGCTTGGACACGTTGCTGCGGTTGATCTGATCCAGTGCGGCAAAGCGACTGCCACCTTCATCATTACCGTAGTGTTCCCAGTTTTTCTGCGCTTTGGCTGGATCAACCTTGGTCAGGCCGGGGCCGTTACCTGTAGGTGCAACCGACGCGTGGGGCTGAAACATTCCCCAGAAACCCACAACAATGGCCACTGCGAGGGCAGCGCTCAGCGCATAACCACCGTTACCCTGCAGACCATTGGCCTTGCGCAGCGTCGGGTAAGCCAACGCCACTACCAGGCTCAATACGGCCAGGGCAAACAGTCGTGAAACCAATGGCCAGAACACCAGACCGGCATCTACGACCGACCAGATAACCGATGCCACCATCACCGCTGCAAACAGCCAGGCACCGACCACACGGCGTTTAAACATCAGCACCGAAGCAACGAGCATCCCGATACCGGCGAGGACGAAGTACAGGCTGCCGCCGAGCGTGGCGAGATAACCGCCGCCCGCTATAAACAGCAAGGCGAAGACCAACACGCCCAAGGCGGCGATCCAGATTGGCCAACGGCTGACAGTGGCCGCAGGTTGAGACTTATTCATGGCGCATGACCCTATAGATGCATGAAAGTGATAAGGAATTCAGGGTAACCAGCCCATAACACTAGCGCTGATTTCCGCGAAGGAAGCTCAGGCGGATGCCGCATCGTCTGGAGCAGACAGATGCACATGGGTTATGAACTAAATGGTTAATTACCGACACAATATCAAAAAAATCGCGCCTGCGACAAATTGTCAGTCGTCATGAGCGAGAAACACTGTTGTGGAACGCGTAATAATCGAGGGGAGAAGGAGGGCGATACAGAAGGAGAAAGGCGGGTTTGTTTGCTATTTGTGGGGCCCACGAACAGGCACGATGCCGCGTTCGTGGGGAGAAACCTGGTCCAAGGGCGAGGAAGATGAGATTGCCGTACGTTTTACCCATCGCGAGTGCGGGCACGACATTGGTTTGGGAACTGTGTGCCCAAACTGTGGCATACACGTTGAGCGTAAAGACCTGGAAGCAAAAATCAGCGAACAATTTGCCGCAGAACGCGAACAAAGGCGGGTGGCTTATAAAGCGAAGTAAAAGGTTAGAAGTTGGGGTTATTTAACTCTACTAAATGACTGTTTAGTTGAGTTATACCCAAAGAGTGCTTAGAGAAGGCGGCGGCTAAACATATGTGTGTGACTGGTCAGGGCACTGTTATTCATTTCCTGCTGGATTTTTGAGAAAACCCTATAGCCATAAAGACACAGCCCGGTATCCAGAAACCAGCGTTTCCAGTGCCTAAACCCACGGCTAACATCGAGATTCCTACTGCAAACACAATGCTTTCTCCATGAACGAGGGCTTGTAGCAAGGGGCCAAATCTAGCACAAAGATCAGCTTGGGTAGCACATCAGGTATTCGGCCTGGCCTGTTTGCTCGTCAATTTGCTCTTTGACCCGTTTAAAACCTTGCGACGTGTAGAAGCCGACACTGGGCGTGTTTTCCTTGTAAACAGAAAGGCTCAACTCCTTGCGAAGACACTTGGCATGATCGAGTAACTGTTTACCAAAGCCTTTACATCTATGCGCGGGTATGCGCGGGATCAACAAACAAAGCAGCCAATTGCCTATCCAACAAAGAATAAAACCCGAATACATCCTCTGAATCCTCAAGGACAAAGGTCTCCGAAGCAGGAATATAAACGTCTCGCATCGACTCAATATTGGCTTGCCAAAAAGACGCGTCGATAAAATCATGCGCCTTGATGGATGCACTCAGCCAGATATCCAGCAGTCGATCCATGTCGCGTGGTTCAAATTTTCTGATCATTTTTAGTTCCAAAGGTTGGTGAATGCGAAGGTGGTGATTATGTATGCAGGAGAGCATTCAGTGAGGTGCGCATGGTGTGTGTGGATTGATAGAGAAGGATTGATCTGAAGATTTCAGGGGTTGTAGAGGATCGCCATTTCCTGGCTTTAAATCTGGCCTGCGCTGGGTCTGTTGGCGTAATGTCAATATTCGCATAATGTATATTATGTTAAATGATGTTTCATGCTGCGAAGACTTTATAGCTCCCCCACAGGTTTAACAGCCCGCATTTGCCGTCAACTCTCTGGACAAGCCATGTACTTCGTGTGTACATGGCAAGTCGTCAGAAAAGACTCATCTATTGCTCCAGCAAGCTGATCGATACTGATCACGTTGCGCCCGAGCCTACTCAGGCGCATTACCTCTCACCAACGGCAAATAAATCAAGCCGAACAATTCGCGCAGCGCATCGAAACGCCGTGCATAGGCGGCCTCGTCTCCATAGATAAGTTCGACATTCAGGCTGTCGATCAACGCCAGATAGGCCTCGGCCAGCAAGTCGACATGCGGTTGTTCAAACGCCGGATACGTGTCTTTCAGAGACGCCTGGAAATGCCGTCGTATATCAGCCAAATAACGTTCGAAACCGGATTTGACGTTTTGCTCAATGGCCGCTGGTGGATAAAAAGCTGCGCGCAGCAAGAACCGTAACGCCGCACTTTCGGCGTATCGTCCTTGCAGGTTGTCAACATAACGCTCACCAGGAGCCTGGTTTGCCTGTGTAGTCGAGAATTGCCCGCTTACGTAGGCCTGCTCACTTTGCAACGCCAGGTTTAGTACAGCCGAGTACAACTCATCCTTTCCAGAAAAATGAGCGTACAGCGAGGCTTTTTTGATCCCGGCGCTGCCGGCAATGTCATTAAGTGATGCCGCGTCGTAGCCGCGATCGGCAAAATGTAACAAGGCAACATGAACAATCCGTTCCGCTGCCGGGGTTAAAGTCGTTGAAGTCATCAATTGCCCTTTTTCTCAGTGCCCAGCGAGGTTAAAGGAAGCATCGTCGCTTGTAGACAAGCTAATCCATGTCAAGGCGCAGACTATCAATGCACTTAGACTCAGCAGCACAGTCCACGCAATGGCTCCATGCGTCAATGCTATAGCCGAAATGGGTGTGGCGCTCGATGAGACGGTTAGTTGAAATGCCCCCAGCAACGCTGCCGTCGACCCCAAGGCGCGCTCTTGGGAAGACATGACCAGCGACATTAGCGTCGACTCAGCGATACCCAACCCGAACAGTGCCAGCGCCATGCCCGTAACAATACCTGCAAGCCCAACGCCTGTGACGGTCGCTACTAAAGTCGTGAATGCGCCTAAAACAATGCAGCTCACACCGATCCAAGTAAGACGTTTGAGGCCCAGCGTAGTGATTAATTTGCCAGCGACCATTGCCCCACACAGGATCGAACAGCCCGTCACGCCAAACAAGATACCGAATGCTTGCGGCGTCAGCCCGTAGATCTCCTGGTACACCAGTGTCGCGCCACCGATATAAGCGAACAGGAAAAAAAACACCGCAGCAACGGCCAATGTAGGCAGTAAAAAGCGCCGGTCGCAGCCGATTGCCAGGTAAGTACGGCATGCAGCGCCCAGTTGCAAGGGTTCACGTTTGTCTGTTGCCAAGGTTTCAGGCAGGTTCAGCCAACTGTTGATGAGCACCGCCATGCCAAGAATGGCGAGGGTGAGCATCACTGCCCGCCAACCAAAATACGAGTCTATAAATCCACCCAATGCCGGAGCCAAGATGGGCGCCACACCTTCGATAGTCATTAACAAGGCAAACAGTTTGGTTGCCGTTGCCCCTCGGCTGACATCACGTACGGTGCTCATGATCACCACCAGCGTCAGCGCACTCCCAAGGCCTTGTACGAAGCGAAAACCCAACAATACTGAGAGTGTTGGCGCCCACGCCGAGCCCAAGGAGCAAAGGATAAAGACGACCAACCCGATCAATAGCGGCCGTCTACGCCCGTAGGCGTCCACGAAGGGTCCGAACAGTAGTTGCCCTGCCCCCATGGCAAGCAGGAAAAATGTCAAAGTGAGTTGGACACTGGCGAAGCCTGCGTCGTAATCACGCGCAATTTCGGGAAGGCTAGAAAGGTACATGTCCACTGCGGAAGGTCCCAAGGCCCCTATTGCCCCTAAGCCAATCGCCAACTTCATGGGGACCCGCTGCTGTTGCACGGTATTCATTATTTGATCTCGATTTATTAACAACCTACCGGTCGGTAGGTTTCCAGAATAATAAATATAATCGCCTCACGGGTCAAACGGCCGCCTTTAACCTGATCCTCCATACCCACACCCAAACCACTCGTCGCCCATAACCCTTTAACCGTCCTCTTCGCCTACCCTCCGTTCTGATCACCGCGCAGCTCCAGCGCTGGCTTGTGGTGAACACACGCGAGATACCTACCCTGCCCATCAGCTATTTCGCAATGTCTTCAATATGAATTGATCGGAGTTTCCATGACAGGCAAAACCGTCCGCGATGTGACGTATCAGTTGCTACGAGAGCTGGGGCTTACCACCATGTTTGGCAATCCTGGCTCGACTGAGGAGACCTTTCTCAAGGATTTCCCGGCCGATTTTCGCTACATCCAAACCTTGCATGAGTCTTCTGCGGTTGGTGCGGCGGATGGTTTTGCGCAGGCCAATCGGCGACCGGCGATCGTTAACGTGCATACCAGTGCCGGCCTGAGCAATGCCATGAGCAACATTTTGACCGCGTTCCAGAACAGAACGCCGTTGATCATCACCGCAGGTAACCAAACCCGGGACATGTTGCTGATGGAGCCGTGGCTGACCAATATTGAGCCGGCTCTTTTGCCCAAGCCTTGGGTGAAGTGGAGTTATGAGCCGGTTTGCGCTGAAGATGTCCCGGCCGCGTTTATGCGCGCTTACGCCATCGCCGTACAGCCGCCGGCCGGCCCGGTGTTTTTGTCGATTCCACTGGATGATTGGGACAAGCCTGCCAAAGGCCCTGCCGTTGTGCGCTCTGTGGCCACGCGAATTGCTCCGGACCCTAAGGTGCTCAGCGCGTTTGCTCAGGCATTGTCCAACGCCACTAATCCGGCGCTGATTTATGGTGCGGCCATCGCCCGTGGCCAGGGCTGGCCGCAAGCCATTGCCCTGGCTGAGCAGTTGCATGCTACGGTGTACGCCGCGCCTGCTTCTGAACGCCGTCCTTTCCCGGAAAGCCATCCGCTGTATGCCGGCGGCTTGCCTTTTGCCATTGCGCCTTTATCGCAAAAGCTTACCGGCCATGATCTGGCCATCGTCATTGGCGCTCCAGTGTTTCGCTATTATCCCTACGTTGCCGGCGACTACTTGCCTGCGGGCTTACGCCTTTTACACATCACTGACGACCCCAGTGAGGCAGCTCGCGCACCGGTCGGCGACAGTGTGCTGGGGGATGCGGTCCTGTCACTTGATGCCCTGATTGCTCAGGTCAAGCCGCGCCCTGTTGGCAGTGCTGCGGTCAAGCGCCAGGCACATGGCTTGGCTCCGCACCCAGCAGCTACGCACGCAGAAAGCACCGATGGGTTGTTGTCATCGCTCAGTGTGTTCCAGGCCCTGCGCGCTGCAACGCCCGCCAATACGGTTCTGATTGAAGAGTCGCCTTCTAACCTCGCAGAACTGCACAGCGCATGGCCTGTGGATCAGCCCGACTCGTTTTATACCTTTGCCAGTGGCAGCTTGGGCTGGAACCTTCCGGCCAGTATCGGTATTGCGTTGGCTGAGCGTGACAGTGGGCGCAATCGCCCCGTGCTGGCGATCATCGGCGATGGCTCGTTCCAATACTCCATTCAAGGCTTATGGACGGCGGTGCAGCACAAGTTACCGATTCTCTTTGTCGTGCCTCGCAACGGGCAATACGGGATTTTGAAGTCCTTTGCTGTGCTGGAACAAACGCCGAACGTGCCGGGGCTGGATTTGCCAGGTCTGGATTTTGTCGCTCTGGCAACAGGCTATGGCGCCCACGGGGTGCGCGCCAATACCCTCGATGAGATACGCAAGGCCTGCAGCGAGGCCTTCACCCGTAACGTGCCAACGGTACTGGAAGTGCCGGTGCAAGCGACCATACCGCCGCTGCTCTGACCTGTTTTTCTCGCTAAATCCGAGCGCTTAACCTTGGGCGCTCGGACCCATTACTACTTGGGAGTGCGTCAGCCCCCCCATCCCCAACACCCACTCCCGAAAAATCACCGCACAGGGCGATAACGGCCGATGCTTGACCGACACCAGGTACTCGGCGCGCCCTGTCACGCATTCAAACCCGGTGACGCGCTGCAGCTCGCCTTTGGCAAAGGCTTCGTCGCCCATGAAGGTCCACGCCAGGCCAATGCCCATGCCTTGTTGCACCGCGCGAAAAGCCAAGGTCAGTTGGTTGAACACCGGGGCTTTTTCCGGGGCGAGGTAGTCGATGCCGAAATGCTCAAACCACTGCTCCCAGTCCAGGCAATGCCAGGCCGAGGTGTCGATCTGCACCAGGTTGGCGCTGGCCAGTTGTTCCAGGGTTTGTATATCCGTGACGTCCAGGGCTGCATGGGCAACCGGGAAGACGATTTCAGGAATCAGGAAGTCGCAGTTTAAAGCCCCCCACTCGCCTTGGCCGTAGAGGATGCCCAGGTCGTAATCCTTGAGGCTGGCTTCATCGAATTCATTCATTGCGTGCACGTGCACGGCGATGTCGGGATAGGCCTTGTTGAATTCGATCAGCTTGGGGAACAGCCAAAACTGCGCCAAGGCATGGGTCGCCAAAATTGAGACGGTGTTGGGTTGATGCACATTGCGGATCCGCGTCACGCTTTGGTGCAGCGTGGTCAGGAGTGTATTGACCGTTATCAGCAGTTCCTGCGCGGCAGGCGTGAGCATGACGCCGCGCGGTTTTCTTTCGAACAGCGGCACGCCAATGCAGTCTTCCAGCTGACGCATTTGTTTGCTCACGGCGCTTTGGGTCAGGAACAACTCTCTGGAAGCGCCGGTAAAGCTTGAGTGGCGGCCGACTGCTTCAAAGGTGATCAGGGTTTCCAAAGGCGGCAAGGCACGCAGGTAACGGTTTATGATGCAGCTCCTTGTGGCGACAAACAGCAAGATATTCCGTAGCGGAATGGGTGACTGATTTTTTATCGCAGGTGACGTTGAATTGCTACCGATAGAATCTCGCCAAAGTCATTATTTGAGTGGGCGTGATGAAAAGCGGGATTGTGTTTGCGTTGCTGGCCGGGGCCATTTGGGGCGGAGTGATTCTTGGGCCATCCCTGCTGCCGGAATTTAATGCGGTACTGATCAGCAGCGTCCGCTTTGCGATGTATGGCCTTATTTCCCTGGCCGTTGCACTGCCCATGGCAAAACGCTTGCTCGCCAAAATCAACCGCGCCGATGTCGGCATGCTGGTGCGTCTGTCACTCACCGGTAACGTGTTGAACTATGCACTGCTGGGCGCCTCTGTGCAGCTCAGCGGGGTCACGGCGGCCTCGTTGATCAACGGCATCATGCCGGTGGCCATCACGTTTTTGGGCCGCGCCGATGCGGGCTCGTTGCCGATCAGCAAACTCAAGCTGCCTTTATTGATGGTATTCCTCGGAATCGTATCGATCAGCCTGGAACATACCGGGGCCCATTCATCGGGCACAGAGTTGACCACGCAACTGCTGGGCATCGCTTGCGGGTTCTGCGGTGTGGTCAGTTGGTCGTGGTATGCCACCCACAATGCCCGTTACCTAAAACAGAGCGCGTTCAACAGCAGCGAATGGTCAACCCTGCTAGGCATCGCTACCGGGATCGTCGCCGTGGTGTTTGGCCTGGTGGCCTGGTTGCTGTTCCCCAACCTCATGCCTGCCAACATCGACAGCAGTCGCTGGATGGACTTTTTGTGGGTGTGCCTGTTCCTGGCGTTCTGCGGTTCGTGGATTGCCAATGGGCTATGGAATGCCTGCTCAAGGCGCATGGCAGCGTCGCTCAGCGCGCAATTGATTGTCTTTGAAACGCTGTTCGCCTGTATTTATGGCTTCTTTTACGCCCAACGCCTGCCCAGCCTCATCGAGTTGCTGTCGATTGCTTTGTTGGTGGGCGGCGTGGTCTGGGCGGCGAGGCGTCATCGGTTGCCGGGCGTTAAGCTGCCAAGCCCGGCTTGTCATGGCTAAAGCGCTGTTACGCGTGCCAGCAGCGATACCAGCCGTTGTTTTCCGAGACTTGCAGTTCAGTTTGATACAGCGCCGAAAGCTTCTCGCTGGTGAGGATCTCGCGCTTGGGCCCGTCGGCAATCAATTTGCCTTGGCTGATAAGAATCACCCGGTCGATTTCCGGAATGATCTCGTCGATGTGGTGAGTCGTGATGATCATGGCGCGATCTTCGCCACAGAAATTCCGCATCAGCGACAACAAACCAAGGCTGGCACCCATGTCCAGGCCGCTGGTGGGTTCGTCGAGGATCAGCGCTTGCGGGTGGTGAACCAGGGCGCGGGCCAGCAGTAAGCGGCGCTTTTGCCCGGTGGACAAGCGCTGGAACATGCGCTGTTCTTCAATATCGATGCCCAATTGCTGCATGAGGTTGCGGGCCAAGGTGATGTGTTCTTCATTGGGCTGCAAGTGAGCGTGGGCGCCCATGGCGCCAAAGAAGCCGGACACCACCACATCCAGCGCCGAGGTGTACGGGGTGTAATCCTCTTGCATGTCCTGGGACACAAAGCCGATCTTGCTGCGCAGGGCCCACAGGTTCACGGTTTCATCGCCGAACAGCTTCAGGTAGCTGCCTTCACGCTCAACCGGGTAGATCTCGCGGTTGATGAGCTTTAACAGGGTGCTTTTGCCGGCGCCGTTAGGGCCAAGGATGGCCACGCGTTCGTTGTAGCCTATGTGCAGCGAGACGCGGTCGAAGACCTGTGTTTGCTGTTGAAAAGCGCTGACCTGGTTCAAATCGATCATGGTTATGCCTTGGTTGACCGTGGGTGCGTGCCGTAGCGACTAGCGTTTTGCCGCGCGAGACTGTACGACGCATTCTTGGGTTTTGAAACCCTTTTACGGCCGGTAAATCCTCCACCCATGCGCGCAAGCACGGCGTGGCAATCTTCACTATGAATGGAAACATTTCTCATTTATATTTGCTGCCGCTCTGCTCCCGCTCAGGCCGATCATGCCCTTCGACCCCGTCAAACCCTCACTGCTCAGTACACTGGTGCGTCACTACGACGAGCTGGTAGATCATGTGCGTCGGCGTTTTGGCGATCGCGGTTTTGCCCGCGAAGTGGTCCATGATGTCTGCGTGCAATTGCTTGAAAAACGCGAAAAGGATAACGTCCACACGCCGTTGGCTTTGTTGCGCAAGATATCCCACGATCAAGCGGTCAACCGCTACCGCAGTGAGCGACGCAGCCAGGCCTGGCTCATTGAGATGCCCGAACCGCTGGATGCTGTCTGCCCGGCGCCGTCACCAACGCGCCAGTATGAGTCGGCTCGGGAGCTGGAGTTGCTCACCCAGGCCATCAGCCAATTGCCGGAGCGTTGCCAGATGGTCTTTGTCATGCACAAGATTCACGAGTTGCCCCAGGCTGAAGTGGCTGTACGTATGGGCATTTCACTAAAAACCGTTGAAAAACACCTGCGCCTGGGCATTGCTGCCTGCCGCGCACACCTGGATCGTCCGCCCGGCCCTTTATGAACACGCCCTCTTCACCCGAGCAACCGCTGTCCGCCGAAGACCAAACCCTGGCCCGCCATCGCGAAGAGCTGCGCAAGCGCTTTCCGATGCCCACCCCCAAGCCGCGCAAACCGCGCACGCCGCTGGTGGTTGGGGCCCTGGTCGCGCTGGTGGGTGCAGGCCTGCTCTGGACAGACCCCAGCTATCGCATCGAGCAGTACAGCAGTGCACTGGGTGAGCGGCGCGTGCTCGATCTGGCAGACGGCAGCCGGGTGGTGCTAGACAGCGGCACCCAGGTTGAAGTCAGTTGGCACTTGCGTTCGCGTCGCGTGGCACTCAACAGCGGACAGGCCTTGTTCGATGTCAGCAAGACGCTGTGGCGCCCGTTCCAGGTGGATGCCGGTGCTGCCCGCGTGACCGTGTTGGGCACCCTGTTCAATGTGGCCCGCGAAGAGAATGCCGTGCACGTGGCATTGGTGCGCGGTAGCGTCAACGTGCAGTCAATCACCGATCCGGCACAGCAACAGCGGCTGATTCCGGGGCAGCAGTTGGCGGTCCTTGACGGTCAGCTACAGCCAACCCGTAACGCCGACCTGCCCGGCGTGCTGGCCTGGCAAGAACGCAAGCTGGTGTTCTCCCGCACCCCGCTGGTACAAGCCATTGCGCAGATCCAGCGTTATCGTCAGGCGCCGATTCGCCTCGAAGATCCAGCCCTGGCGCAATTGCCCATCAGCGGCGTATTCAACACCGACAACGTTGAAGACCTGCTCGACCTGTTTCCGCATATCTTGCCGCTGACGATGGCGCGGGATGCGGACGGTACGTTGCACATCACCCACAAGCCTGCAAAAAAATAATTCAGTGACGAGGTAGGGTTTTGCCGTGCGGGAGACGGCAATAGAACTAACCCTAACGTTCTCAGGAGCCCCGTCCATGAAACAACGCTTGCCGGCGCGTCAGTATCTGTCGCTGTCTGTACTCGCCACCAGCCTTCTGTTCGCCCTCTCGGCCAATGCCCAGGACAAGGACACCTTCGACGTCGACTTGCCGAGCAGCAACCTGGAGCAAGCGCTGAATACGCTGGCCCAACAGTCCCGCATGCAAATCATTTTCGCCAGCGACGTGGTCGGCAACAGCACCACCCCGGCGCTCAAGGGTCGCTATACCGCCGAAGAAGCCCTGCACCGACTGCTCGATAAACATGGCCTTAACGTGCAAAAGCGCGACGAGCAGACGTTTTTTATCGTCGCGCAAGACACGCGGGCCAGTACCCTCAGCCCACCACCACCTGCTGAGCCGGTAGCTTTGGGCACCATGGTGATCAAGGGCGATGTGCTGGGCAGCGCCACCGACCCGGAAGTTCGCACCTACGCGGGCAGCCGTACGGTGATTGGCAACGAGCAACTGCAAAAAGCCAGCGTGCGCGGGGTCGATGAAGCCTTGCAACGTGTGCCGGGGGTCAAGGTGTTTGACGAAACCGGCACCGGCGCACTGCCACAAATCGCCGTGCGCGGCCTCTATGAAAGCCGCAGCGGCCGGGTTCAAGCTTTGTCCGACGGGATTCCGCTGGCATTGGCGCCCTATGGCCAGACCGGGCTTTCATTATTCCCGGTGACCATGGCGACGGTGGATCGTATCGACGTGGTGCGCGGCGGCGCGGCGGTGCAATACGGCCCGAACAACGTCGGCGGAGTGATCAACTTCATCAGCAAACCCATCCCCCGCGAGTGGCAAAACACGGTTCAAGAGCGTACCACCTTCAACCCCGGTGGCCGCCAGTTATGGGACACCTACGTGGGCACCGGCGGTTACCTGACCGACAATTTCGGCCTGCAACTGGACCTCAACAGCATCAACGGTGAAACCGGTCGTGAACACTCCGACACGGATATCCAGAACTACCGCCTGCGCGGCCAATGGAACATCGACGATGACCGTGACCTGAGCTTCGGCATTCAGCACTACCGCGCCGACATGGACCTGCCGGGCGCCCTCAGCGTGCGCGACTACAAAGACAACCCGCGCCAGTCGACCCGCCCGCTGGACAACTTCGAAGGCAATACCGACCGCGTCTGGGGCACCTACACCCAACAATTGGGCGCTATTGGGCCGTTCGATTCGGTGCAGTTCAGTTGGACCAACTTCGCCCACAAGAGCTACCGCAACTTTGTCGTGGGCCTGCCTTTCACCCCGGATGGCACCGCCGTTACCAAGCAGGATGGCCCGCGAGACTTTAAGGTCTGGGGCAGCGAGCCGCGCCTGAGCATGAACATCGACGGCGACCAGGTCAGCCAGACCTGGTTGCTGGGTGCCCGCTACGTCAAGGAAGACATCGACTACAAGGTCGATCGCCAAAGCGTTGCCACGGGCAAAACCACGCCGTTCCGTGACTGGCAGTTCAATGACTCGGCCAAGGCGTTCTACATCAGCAACGCCATCGGCCTGTTCGA
This sequence comes from Pseudomonas sp. HY2-MNA-CIBAN-0224, assembly GCF_040310285.1. Taxonomy (NCBI): domain Bacteria; kingdom Pseudomonadati; phylum Pseudomonadota; class Gammaproteobacteria; order Pseudomonadales; family Pseudomonadaceae; genus Pseudomonas; species Pseudomonas sp. HY2-MNA-CIBAN-0224. Next base: position 367,834 of record NZ_JBEOPQ010000001.1, read on the forward strand.
CAACCGCCTGACCATCACCCCCGGTGCGCGTTATGAAAATGCGCGCATGGATTACGACGACGGCATCACCGGCTTTACCAACGAGAACACCTCCCGGGAGTGGTTGCCGGGCCTGACCGTCGGCTTCCAGGCCAGTGACGACTGGTACGTGTACGCCAACGCGCAGAAATCCCTGCGGCCGCCGCAAGTCACGCAGATCGTCAAGGAAGGTCAGGTCGGTGCTGAACTGGCGTGGAACTACGAAACGGGCGTGGGCTATACACCTTGGGACGGCCTGCGCGTCGATATGGGCCTGTACCGCATCGATTTTGAGGATCAGATCGTCTACAACGGCACCACCGACCGCTTCGTCAACCTGGGCAGCACCCGTCACCAGGGCATCGAAAGTGAAATCTTCTGGACCCCGCAAGCCCTGCCCGCCCTTGACTTGCACGCCAGTTATGCCTACCTCGATGCCAAGCAGCGTAACGGTATCTACAAAAGCAATGACGTGCCCTTCGCTTCGCGCAACCAGTTCAGCGTCGACGGTCATTACCGTTTTGCCGAACACTGGAGCTACAGCCTCGATGGCCTGTACGTGAGCAGCGCCTACACCGACGCCGCCAACAGCGTCGACGAAGACGCCATTGCCTCGGTCGGCCGGCTGCCCGCCTACTGGCTGTGGAATACCGCCATCGAGCGCCAGTTCAAGTTGCAAGACCACAGCGTACTGACTGCCTCTGCGGGCATCAGCAACCTGTTCAACCGCGAGTATTACTTCCGTGGCATCGACACCAGCCCGTGGGGCCGCCAACCTGCACCGCAACGTTCGTTGACGTTGGGGCTGAACTATCAGTTCTGATTAACAGCCACCCTCTCCTTCGGGAGAGGGCGCTTTTGATTTGCCCGGCCCCAAATCCCGTAGCAGTTGTCGAGCTTTGCGAGGCGACGTCCATGCGCACAGCAACCGCGAGGGGCAGAAACGCTTCAGCCTCAATGGAGCCTCCGATTGATGAAACTTTCTTCATAAAGGCATCTCGCCACACTTAAGGTATGCAGTTGCGGCATAGCCCATTCTGAAACGTCATAAACCTGTGTTTTGCTGCGTGGTAGTCTCGCAGAACCATGAACAGGCATAGATCGTAATTCGATGATGGCCAGAAACAGGAAAGATCATGCCCAAAAAGTCCCACACCGCCCTGCGCAATAATTTCCGCCAATTGCTTGCCACCCCTGCGTGTTTCGAAACGGCTTCGGTTTTTGACCCGATGTCCGCACGTATCGCCGCTGACCTGGGTTTTGAGGTCGGTATCCTCGGTGGCTCGGTGGCGTCGCTGCAAGTCCTGGCAGCCCCTGATTTTGCCCTGATCACCTTGAGTGAGTTCGTCGAGCAGGCCACCCGTATCGGCCGCGTCGCTCAACTGCCTTTCATTGCCGATGCTGACCACGGCTATGGCAATGCCCTCAATGTGATGCGCACTGTCGAAGAACTCGAGCGTGCCGGTGTTGCTGCACTGACCATTGAAGACACCTTGCTGCCCGCACAATTTGGCCGCAAATCCACCGACCTGATCTCTATCGATGAAGGCATCGGCAAAATCAAGGCCGCCTTGGAAGCCCGTGTAGACCCGGCGCTCTCGATCATCGCGCGGACCAACGCTGGCGTGTTGTCTACCGAAGACGTGATCAAACGCACCCAGGCTTACGAAAAAGCCGGTGCAGACGGCATCTGCATCGTGGGGATCGACGACTTTGCACAGCTTGAGCAAATCAGCGAGAAGCTCACAGTGCCGTTGATGCTGGTGACTTATGGCAACCCGAAACTCAATGACAGCCAGCGTCTGGCCAGCTTGGGTGTACGCATTGTCGTCGCCGGTCACGCCGCTTACTTTGCATCGATCAAGGCCACCTACGACAGCCTGCGTGCCCAGCGTCACCTCACCAACAGCACCAATAACCTCAGCGCGACCGAACTGACCCACACCTACACCCAGCCGGAAGACTACGTGGCCTGGGCCAAAGAGTTCATGGACGTAAAAGAGTGATTCACCACCGGTTGGATAACACGGCCGTTATCTCACCACCTTGATAGACCTGTGGTTGGACAACGACCGCATGGAGAGCGTTACGTCAGACGATGTCATCTACCACACCGCCGTCTACCCGCAGTGCCGCCCCTGTCGTCGCCGACGCTTGAGGTGAACACACGTAGACGACCATGTTGGCGACTTCTTCAACCGTTGCTGCGCGCTGAATGATCGAGCTGGGCCGATTGTGTAAAACAAATGCAGTCGCCACTGACTCCAGGGTTTTACCCGTACGCTCAACCTCGTCTTTCAGCATGTTTGCAACCCCTTCGGACAAGGTCGGCCCCGGCAATACGCTGTTAACCGTCACGCCGCTACCTGCAACCCGCTTGGCCAACCCTCGCGCCAACGCCAATAGCGCTGTCTTGGACACGCCGTAATGGATCATGTCAGCCGGAATATTGCGTGCCGACTCCGACGACATAAACACCACCCGCCCCCAACCTTTATTGACCATGGCCGGCAGCAACGCCCGGCTCAAGCGAACCCCGGACATCACATTGGTTTGCCAATAGCTGTCCCAGACCTCGTCATCGGTTTCGTAAAAGTCCTGAGGCCCATAGATACCGGCATTGTTCACCAGAATATCCACCTCACCGGCATCGCGAACCAACGCCGCAACACCCTCGGCGGTGCTCAAGTCAGCAGCAATACCCTGCACCGACGTGCCCGGTACCGCTTTCGTCAACCTGCCAACGGCCTCAGCCACAGACTCCGTACTGCGACCATTGAGAACGATCTGCGCGCCCGCCTCTGCCAGGCCCTGGGCGATGGCAAAGCCGATACCCCCGGTGGAAGCCGTTACCAATGCGCGTTTGTCATTGAATTGGATGTTCATCGCTTCTCCTTGTCATGCGTGATCGTGCGGATCTGTGATGGGCACACTCAGTACGACCTTCAACAAAGCGAATTGACTCCCGGACCATTCCAAAAACAAACTTTACCGCCGCGTGGATACTTATCGCTGGCTGCCATCAATTAACCAATTTGACAGTGTTGCGCATAGAACCCGGCGATCCGGCGCCACATTTCGGTCGGATTGGAGTACATGGGGAAGTGTCCGCAGGCCGGTATCTGCGCCAGTTGCACGCCCGCACGTTGAATGGATGACAGGTACGACAGCGAGGCGTTCTGTTCGCCATACATAAACAGGCGCGGGCAACTCAGGCCAAGGAATTTGCCCATCAGGTCGGCGTTATCAGACAAATCGACTATCGACTCGAATATCCCGCGCACCGCCTCAGCTCGCACCTTGTGGCGCAAGCTTGCTGAATACAGCGCGCTGGCAAATGCCGGAGCATGGCGGGTGCGCTCGATAAAGGCGTTGAAAAACGCCTGCTGATCCTGGGCCGGGTAATCCACGATCTGGCGGCTGAGAAAACAGTCTTCGGGGGCAATATTGCCTTCGATATCGACAAAGCTCAGCACCCGATCAGGGTACTGGTGGGCCAGTAACAGCGCATTCAGCCCGCCCATGGAATGGCCGACCACGTGAAAGCGCTCAATCGCGAAATGCTCCAACACCTGAAGGGCGGTTTGTAACTGGAAAGGAATGCTGACCCGCGACAGGTCATCGCAGCGGGTTTCACCACACCCCGGGGCATCGAAGGCCAGGAATGGATGCCCGGCGAACGCTGGCTGCAAGGCAATGTCTGCGTAGTCTTCTTTGGTCGAGCCAAAACCATGCAGGAACACAATCGGGGCCAAATCGCCTTCGCGGTGGATGGCGGCGACATTCACCGGCACGCCCTCGACGTTAAGCGGCAACTGGTGGTGGGTAAAGCTGGCAAGGGTTGGCACGTAAAACCTCTGGCACTAAAAATAAAGCGCCAATGTCGGGGCAATTGCTGCGGCTGTACATTCCTTATTCCGTTAGATTTTGATAGGCCAAACCTATCAAAACCACAGACCCGGACTCAAACCTTGTCGCGGAACCTGGCAATGATTTCATCGATCAGCGGGTTGGCCCGCTCGGTATTCCAGGCTACCGCGGTGGTCACCACATTGAGCTTCTGGCTCAACGAGCGAAAAACCACGTTGGCCGGGGCCAGCTTCTTCAAGGACGCCGGAACCAGCGCAATACCCTGCCCATAACTGACAAAGGCAATCTGTGACGCCACCGAGCGTACTTCGTGCAACACCCGTGGCGAAAAACCGCTGGCCTTGCAGGTGGCGATCAGGTTGTCGAAATACACCGGGCTGACTTTGCGCGAGAACATCACCAACGGTTCATTGGCCAGGCTGGACAGGTTCATCCGGCTGCGCGAAGCCAGGGGGTGATCCGCGGCCATCGCCACCACCAGTCGGTCTTCGAGCAATGGCAACGACTTGATTGATGCGCCCAAGTCACCGTCCAGGCGGGCAAACGCCAGATCAATGTCTGATGATTCAAGGGCCGGTACGGCTTCAACACTGTCGATTTCACGCACCGAGACGGTCAGGTGCGGATAGTCGTTTTTCAATTGTTCAATCAAGCCCGGCAGTACATCGAACATCGCCGTAGAAATTGCCCCAATGGTCAGAACCCCCGACTGGCCGGCCACGGCTTCTTCAACGGCCAGTTCCAGACGCTCCAGTTGCTCGGCGAATTTACGTACCGCCGGCAGGATCGCCGCGCCCACCGGGGTCAATTTGGCACCGCGCCGGGAGCGATCAAACAACTTGACCTTAAGCGCTTGCTCAAGCACCTGAATCTGCTCGCTCAAGGGTGGCTGCGACATGCCCAGGCGTTTGGCGGCGCGGCCGAAGTTTTGCTCTTCAGCCACGGCCAGGAACAACCAGAGGTGACGGATCAGACGGAAATTGATCATGGCTTATCCATAGGTTTGGCGTATCTAACGCTTATTTGATTCGTAATATACCTATCAAACACACTCCTCGACACTGGGCGCCTTCGTCACCACCGAGGTTCCCCCCATGAAGCCCCTCTGCTTGCTTGACCGTTTGGCCGCATTGGACACCAACACGGTGTCTGATGCCCTCGATTTCCTTGGCATCAAAGGCGCCACCGCTGGCCTGCGGCCCTTGTGGAACTGCCCCAAAATCGTCGGCCGCGCCAGCACCGTGCTGCTCGGCCCCAAAGGCGACAACCTGCCCACCGTGCACCTGATCACCCCGGTAGTTGAACGTATCGACAGCGATGACCGGGTGCTGGTGATCGCCGGAGGCCTTGAGGGCATCTCGTGCTGGGGCGATACCCTGGCCAATGCCGCTGTCAGCAAACGTGTGCGCGGCACGGTGATTGACGGTTTCAGCCGTGACATCGACGGCAACGCGTCCATTGGTTACCCGGTGTTTGGCCGTGGCGTAACCATGATCAGCGCACGCAACCGGGTGGTGCAGATCGACTCGGCGGTGACGATCACGGTCGCAGGCGTCGAGGTCAGTGAAGACGACTACGTAATAGCCGACAACTGCGGCACGGTGTTTGTGCCTCAAGCCTCCATTGAGCAGGTTGTGACGATCGGCGAGCGCATCACCCGCCGCCAAAACGCCATGGTTGACGCCGTTCGCGCCGGCCGCTCAGTGGCCGAGGTCATGCACGACAGTCAGTTCGATGCCATCAATACGGAGCACGCACAATGAATGATCAGCAGTTGGTCGCCCTGTTTGAAGGGCTGGACACTCCCGGCGTCTCTGATGCCCTGGACAAACTCGGCTTGCCCGGCCAGTGCCTGGGCATCGCCCCCCTGGCCAACTACACCCAAGTGGTCGTGGGGCCTGCATTTACCGTGCAATACGTTTCGGCGAGTGTTCCGCCGGGAACAGTGGGCGATTTTATTGATGACGTAGCCCCAGGCGACGTGGTGGTGATCGACAACGGTGGGCGTACCGACTGCACGGTCTGGGGCGACATCATGACCCAGTACGCAGGCAGCCGGGCCATCGCCGCCACGGTCATCGACGGGGTTTGCCGGGATGTCAGCAAAGCCTTGCATGACGGCTACCCGGTGTTCAGCAAAGGGCGTTTTATGCGCACCGGCAAAGACCGCGTGCAAGTGCAGTCGGTGAATCAGCCCGTGTCCATCGGCAGCGCCCGTGTGTGCGCCCGCGACATCGTCGTGGCCGACGCCAACGGCGTGGTCATCGTGCCGCGTGCCCGTGCTGCTGAAGTTGCCGCGTGCGCCCGTCAGATCGAGTCGGTAGAAGCCGAAATCCGTCAGCAGATCGCTCAGGGCAAATCCTTGAAAGACGCCCGCGCGGCGTTGGGCTATCACCACTTGCAGAGTAAGCACCGATGAGTATCAGTACTGACATCCAGCGCCTGAACCAGCGACTGGCCAGCGCCCAACCCTCGGCCACTTACCGCATCATGGACCGCGTGGCAGAACGCCGGGCGCAAGGGGCGACGATCATCTCGTTGTGCGCAGGCGAACCGGACTTCGACACCCCGGCGCATGTGCGCGCCGCTGCCATCCAGGCCATCGAAGCGGGCCATACCCGTTACACCCAGGTGGCGGGCGTGCGTTCGTTGCGCGAAGCCGTTGCGGCCAAGTTCCGCCGTGAGAACGGCCTGCCCGTGACCTGGGCCGACACCCTGGTGTGCAGCGGCGGCAAACAAGTGATCTACAACGCCCTGGCGGCCACTTTGAACGAAGGTGACGAGGTCATCGTACCGGCGCCCTACTGGGTCAGTTACCCGGAGATGGTTCAGTTGTGCGGCGGCCAAACCCGTATTGTCACCTGTGATGCCGAGTTCAAATTGACCCCGGCCTTGCTCGCCGCGGCAATCACGCCGCACACCCGCTGGTTGATCCTCAACTCGCCGTCCAACCCGACCGGCGCGGTGTACAGCCGGGCGGAGCTGCAAGCGCTGGCCGAGGTGCTGCTGGCCAACCCGCATGTGCTGATCCTGGCCGACGACATCTACGAGCATCTGATTTTCGATGACCAGGCGTTCTTCACCCTGGCTCAGGTTGAACCGCGTCTGGCCGCCAGAACCTTGACCATGAATGGCGTTTCCAAGGCTTACGCCATGACTGGCTGGCGCATTGGTTTTGCCACCGGGCCACGCTGGTTGCTGGAGGCCATGGAAAAACTCCAAGGCCAGCAGACGTCCGGAGCGTGCTCTGTGTCGCAACAAGCGGCGCTGGCGGCCCTGGAGGGTCCCAAGGATTTCATCGGGCAGAGCCGGGCCGCGTTCCAGGGCCGACGGGATTTGCTGGTCGAACAGTTGAACGCCACACCCGGACTGGAATGCGCGACACCGGCGGGTGCGTTTTACGTGTTTGCCAACTGTGCAGGGCTGCTTGGCAGAACGTCTGCCGGTGGGTGCGTGTTGCACACCGACGAAGACGTCGCCCATGCCCTGCTCGACGAAGCCAATGTGGCGGTGGTGCCGGGCAGCGCGTTTGGCCTGGCGCCTTACATCCGCATTGCCTATGCACTGGATGAGGCGTCATTGCTGGCCGCCTGCAAAGCGATTCGCAAGTTTTGCGACACTGTCAGTGGCTAGATAACCCTTTTTGTGGGAGCGGGCTTGCTCGCGATACGGGCAACACGATGTAACTTTTACACCGCGTCGGTCCAATCGCGAGCAAGCCCGCTCCCACACAAGCCCGCTCCCACATAAGTGTTTTGGGACTGGGGTTAACGCACAAACAGTTGCGAGGTGGTGATGGCCATGTCACCACCTGGCAATTTGATGTTGCCCACTTGTTTCATGCTGTCAGCATCAAACACCGCCACGTCGTTGTAGGTCCCGGCGAGGTAGATTTTGCTGCCGTCCTTGTTGAACGCGATGCAATAGTACGAATGGTCCAGCGGCGCCGACTGCAAGAGCTTTTGTTGCTTGATGTCGTACTTGGACAGACGGTTTAGCAGGCCAAACATCAGGTTCGGGTCTTTCGGTGAACGCATGCCGGTGAAGTAAATTTCGGTCAGCGGGCCAAAATCGGTGGTTGTCGCCTTGCCGGTTTTAAGGTCAACGCTGAGCTGGCCATACACATAATCGGCAGTGGCCAGATCCTGTTTCTCGTCCTTGAACTTGGCCGCGGTGTAGAGCAGCGAGAAATCGTGCAGGTAGCTCTGATGGTTCCAGAAATACAGCACGTCCGGAGAGCTGTAGCCTGGGCGGTTCCAGTGGCGGGTGGGGAGCAGCACATCGAACTTGCCGGTCTGCGGGTTGACTTTATAAAGGTCTGGCCCGGCCACGTACAAGCTGCCGTCGTCACCCGCCTGCATGATGCTTAATTGCCGGGGCGCCGGAAAACTGCGGATCGGCTTGGCATTCAGACCGGCATCGGTGGCGTACACATCAAGCCGCGGTTGCTGCACCTCGTAATGGTCGTTGAGCATCAACGTCGGGTTGGCGATGGTGTACAGCTCCTTGCCGTCCGGGCTGAGGGTGAAGCTGAACATGGCGCGGGCCTTTTCCCCCGGTTTTTGCGTGATGCTGGCATGGAACACCTGCTTGCAGGTGTCCAGCTCGACGCCATAGACATCGGCGTAGTGATTATTGAGCACGTACGCGGTTTTATGGTCCGGCGATATTTGCACCGAGCCCGGCCCGAATGCGTCCGGCATCTTGCAGGTTTTAAACAGCGTGTCGGTGGCCGCATCCACCACGTGCAGGTTGTTCGGGTAGTTGGTGAGCACCATGTACTCATGGCCGGTTTGCAATGCGCGATTGTCATCGGCCAACACGGTCAGCGAAAAGGCGCTGAGAACGGCAAGCGCGGCCTGGCCGCAGGTTTTGATGCTTGGCATGCTGGAATCCTTATTCTTGTTTACCCAGGCAAGTCATTTGTCTTTTGGAAAGACAGTCCCAAGGTTGCGCCAGTTTTCGTTGGACGCTTGAGCGTCCTTGTTCCAGTCCGGGTAGGTGCTCATCATGTCGGGCACCTGGGCTGGCCACCAGCACGGGTCGGAACAGCCGTACAGGTCAGACTCCATGGGCTGGCACAACGACGAGACGCCGCCAAACGCATCAATTTCCCAACCTGGGTCGGTGGTCGAGGTGCACCCCGCCACCGAGTTCATCGCCACCACTTCCTCGATCCGGTTTTCGGCCGCAGCCTCATCGAGTTTCAACGCTTTGTTATTGATTGCCTTGAGATGTTTCATATCAGTGAGCCTTGCGCGGAGTGATGTAACTGCTGATGAACGCAGGGTTTTGGGCCATGATCCGGGTGTACACCTCGATGCCGAAGTCGACCCAGTCACGCATCAATTCGCAGTAGTGATAAGTCGGGTGCGTTGCATCGCCATAGCGGGCGTAACTCTCGTGGTAGCAGCCACCGGAGCACAGATTACGGATCTGGCAGTCATCGCAGCCCGTGTTGGTGCGGTCCAGGCGTTGCGACAAAAAGTCATTGAGTTCCACTTGTTTTACCGCGCTGTGCACGTTGCCAAACGTGGGCAAGGTCGAGCCGGTAAAGCGGTGGCACAGGTTGAGTTCGCCCTTGTAGTCGACGGCCAGCATTTTCAGGCCTGCGCCGCATGGCAGGGCTTTTTTGTGGCCCTCATGGATGTCGGTAATCAACTGGTGCAAGTTGGAAAAACCAATGTTGCGGTGCTCCAGTGCCGCCTCCAGATAACGGCGGCCCAGGCGCTTCATGCTGGCAAAGACTTCAACCAGTTCGTCATTGCTGAGGTTGAAACTGCTGATATCACCGGAGGTCACCGGGGCAAAACCGACTTCAGCAAACCTCAGCTCGTTGAACAGGTGGTCCCAGATAGTTTCGACATCGGTGACACCAGTGGTCAGCGTCACCCTGGCACCGACCGGGCGGCTGTTGTAGCGCGACAAGAGCATTTCGGCCTTGCGCCGCACCACGTCATAGGTGCCCTGCCCGCCCACGGTGATGCGGTTGCGGTCGTGCACGGTTTTTGGCCCGTCAATACTCACGGACAACCCGAAACGATGGGCGTTGAGGTAGTCCACCGTGTCTTCGTTCAACAGCGTGGCGTTGGTGGTCATCACGAACTCCACCGACTTGCCCGCCTCGGCAAAGCGCTTCTCACAGTAATCGACCATATGCTCGATCAGCTTGCGGTTGCTCAACGGCTCGCCGCCAAAAAACACCACGGTAAAGCGCTCTTCGTCCGGGGACTCGCGCAAGAGCATTTCCACCGACGCCACAGCGGTGTCGATGTCCATTTTTTTGCCCTCGGAGGGCTTGTCCAGGTCTTCTTTGTAGCAGTAGGTGCAGCTCAGGTTGCAGCCGGTGTTGACGTTGAGCACCACGGTGTTGATGGCCGTGCGCTCAACCCGCTTGGCGGCAATGTCCGGAGTCAGTGGTGAACCGTCGCTGACCAGCTCCAGGGACATCAGCTCACGCAAGGTTTCAGTGATTTCTTCACCGTTAAAGCGTGAAGCCAAGCGTTGGATCAGGTCATCCGATGAGCAGCCGGGGCCACGCAGCGTATCGATGATGGTGCCGGTCAGCTCATCGCTGGCAAACAGCGATGAGCTGGGTATGTGAAACAGCATGCGGTCAGCATCCACGTGCACTTCGTGCAGGTTGCGTTCGACCAGATTCAAGATTGCGCCCATGCCAAACCTCCAGTGCGAGCCCCGTCGGCGGGGCTTGCGGTCATTCCGAAAAGTGTTTGTCGCCAGTGCTTGCAAAGGCCTTGCTTAGGGAATGGGTGGATTGTTCCAGCGTTGCACGGTGACGATCATGTGGCCCTCGCCAGTCAGCGCGTTGCCTGCATCATCGACCGCAGCAATCACCTTGAGGTTGCCGGCATTGTTGGTGGACATTTTGCGCGCAGGGTTCGGCCCGGCATCGCCCGGGGTGAAGATGCCGGTTTCAGCCTGCATGACACCCGCGAACTTGACGTCTTCGTCTTCCTTGGCCTGTTCGTTGAACGGCTCTACATGCCACTTTGCAGGCACTACACCGATGCGGTAAGGCTTGCCATCGGCCCCTTTGCCCCACGCTTCGGCGTCAAAGCGGCCCTGAACCTTGGGCGTCGAACCGCCGCCACCGCCAATCCGTGCCACCGAAAACTCAGGTACCACCTTGACCTCGGCAATCTGGTTGTACACCGCCAGAGCTGGCCCCTTGAGCGCGCCCACGCTGACCTCACGCAAGCCCGGCTGCGCATCGGCGCCAGCCTTTACCTTCAGCTTGATACGCGACGGGCTCTGCTCCAGCACTTCAAGCACCTGTACGCCCTGCCCCAGATTCGGGGTGCCGCTGAGGCCGCTGCCGATCAGGGTGATTTCGCTTTCACTGCCGGCTTTTACGTAGCCCGGCTGCACCGCAAGCACACGGTTGCTGCCCTCTTTGGCGGCGATAAAGTCCAGCCCGCGCTCGTCGTGATCGGCTTCAAACATGCGCCCTTGCAGGGTGTTGTCCTTGGCGGCGAACACCTGATGCATGTTGACCCCGTCGATCTTAACGTTGCCGCGCCATTCGTAGCCGCTATACAGCAAGGCGCTGCCTTCGCCGTTGAACGGCGCACCATCGGCATATTGGCCGGTGATCTTGACCTTGAAAGTATCCTCGCCGTCTGGCGCAACAGCCATCACCCCGGCCACTTCCCCTTTGCCCGGCAAGTGCCCGCTAAAGCTCCAGTTGCCTGCCAGGGTTTGGCTTTTAGGAGCAGCTTTCAGCCATTGCTGCCAGGCCGGGTTGTCCAGCGGATAACGCTCGGCCAGCATCGGCACCATTTGGGTACGCGCCAGATCAAACCAGTCACGGTCGCGGGACAAGGCCTGGTATTCCAGCGACGGCCATTGCCCGAGGTGGAAGTTCACCAGCCGCTCCCATTCCTGGGCCGGACGCCGTTGCAGGGCAATCCGCGCGCCGGAGTGGCAACGGGCGCACATTTGCGTGGTTTGCTCGTCGAAATGTTCGACTGTGTTCAAGCGTCGCTCAAGGGCATAGCGCACGCCGTCCGTTTCGCTCGGCGCCAGGCCTTGAGTGTCGGCCAGGTATTTGACCAAGGTGCGGCGATCCTCATCGCTGATCTGCAAGCCGTGCATGGTCTGCATCCGGGCAATGCTCATCAGCCAGCCTTCCGGGGTTTTGCGCTGATGGCTGATACGGCTCAGGCCGTTGTTGGCTTCGGGAATATGACAGCCCATACAGTTTTGCTGGAGGATGCTCTGGGCATCGCGGGCAGCCAGGCTGTCCGGTGCATGCAAGCCTGCGCAAACGGCCAGGGCCAGCAGGCTGGCGTTCAAGCCTGATCGGAGTTTTATCTTCATCAACGTCGGACCTCGCACGGTGCTTTCTTATTGTTGTGGCTTATCGTTTTGAAACGTCTGAATGGAGTAATACACGGAGCGTGCCAGCTTACGAAAAGCCCGGTAAATCAGCGAGATGGGCGGCGATACGAGTTTTGCCCCCCGTGTTTACAGGCATTGGGGCGTTTTATATCGAGACAGCTGTTGCACTCTGAGACGCGGCCAGAAGGCGCCCTTGTTGCGAAAACCGTCTCAAACCTGTCGCAGATTGCGACAACTGGCCAAGCCGGGCAGACGCTGTATGGCCTCAAAACCCTGCAAATACGGGGTAACGACAAACTGGCACAACCGTTGCGAATGCCCTCGGACACTAACAAGACGAGGACTCATCATGTCGCTTGCTGCTCTGCTCCCTGCCACTACGGCTTTTATTCAACGCGCCCCGCGCATGCTGGTTGGCGGCGCCTGGGTCGAGGCCGCAGACGGCCAGACCATGCCCCTGCATAACCCGGCCACCGGCGAAGTGCTTTGCGTCGTGCCCAAGGCTACGCCTGAGGACGTTGACCGCGCTGTTCTGGCTGCCCGCCACGCATTCGATGACTCTGCATGGACCCGTACACGGCCACGGGAACGACAAAACCTGCTGTGGAAACTGGCCGACCTGATGGAGCGTGATGCGCAGTTACTGGCGCAACTGGAATGCCTGAACAACGGTAAAAGTGCTGCCGTGGCCCAAGTCATGGACGTGCAGTTGTCCATCGACTTCCTGCGTTATATGGCCGGTTGGGCGACCAAGATCGAGGGTTCCAGCGTCGAAGTTTCGTTGCCGCTGATGCCCAACGATCAGTTCCACAGCTTTATTCGCCGTGAAGCGGTGGGCGTGGTCGGCGCTATCGTGGCCTGGAACTTCCCGCTGCTGCTAGCCTGCTGGAAACTCGGCCCGGCGTTGGCAACCGGCTGCACCGTGGTGCTGAAGCCTGCCGATGAAACCCCGCTGAGCGCGCTTAAACTGGCCGAACTGGTGCAAGAAGCCGGTTACCCCGAAGGCGTGTTTAACGTGGTGACCGGCACCGGGATCACCGCAGGCTCGGCACTGACCCACAACCCGCTGGTGGACAAACTGACCTTCACTGGCTCCACCGCCGTGGGCAAGCAGATCGGCAAGATCGCCATGGACTCCATGACCCGCGTGACCCTGGAACTGGGCGGCAAGTCCCCGACCATCGTCATGGCCGACGCCGACCTGAAAAGCGCCGCTGCCGGGGCGGCCAGTGCCATCTTCTTCAACCAGGGCCAGGTCTGCTGCGCGGGTTCGCGGCTGTATGTGCAGCGCAAGCATTTCGACAATGTGGTGGCCGATATCGCCGACATTGCCAACGCCATGAAGCTGGGCAATGGCCTGGATTCCAGCGTAGACATGGGCCCGCTGATTTCCGCCCGCCAGCAGGAACGTGTCGCGCATTACATTGAAATGGGCCGTGAAAGTGGCGCCACCATTGCCTGTGGCGGCGAGCAATACGGGCCCGGTTTTTTTGTTAAACCAACTGTGATTGTTGACGTTGATCAACAACATTCACTGGTGCAGGAAGAAATCTTCGGCCCGGTATTGGTGGCGATCCCGTTTGATGACGAAGCTGACGCCCTGCGCATGGCCAATGACAGCCCCTACGGGTTGGGTGCGAGCATCTGGTCAAACGACCTTGGCGCGGTGCACCGGATGATCCCGCGCATCAAGTCCGGTTCGGTGTGGGTCAACTGCCACAGCGCCCTCGACCCGGCGCTGCCGTTTGGCGGCTACAAAATGTCCGGCGTGGGCCGTGAAATGGGTTATGCGGCGATTGAGCATTACACCGAGCTGAAATCGGTGTTGATCAAGCTTTAACACCCATGTAGGAGCTGCCGCAGGCTGCGATCTTCTAAAAATCAAAAGATCGCAGCCTGCGGCAGCTCCTACAGGACGGGTTGGTAGCCCTGGCTTACTAACCAGCTTTTGAGCGCGCGCGCTTGCTCCTGGGTCAGGCCCGCCAACACGTTTTGTGCAGGCTCAGCCTGCAAACGCCGCAGCACAGGCGCGACTTCTACCCCTTGCACATGCCAGATCCCCAGTGGCTGGTCCGAGCTGATCACAACCTCGGCTTCATCGACAAAGCCATCGCGCAACACCGGCGCCCGCTCTATTCGCAGCGCGGCAAAATCTGCCTCGGCATGGGCTATCTGGCTGTCCGGCCAGTAGCGTCGCGCAGCCCAGAACGGTTGTTGCGGCCAGCGCTGTTCTTCGGCGTAGAAATCCCGGCCAATGCGCGCAAAGCGCATAAACAGCTGTTCGACCCGCTGCCGGTGAAAGCGCTGGGCCAGGGCCGCTCGTTCAGGTTTACGCAGGAGCGTGTTGATCACTACCGGGGCCTGTAACGCGGATGACAAGGACTGGAAAATCCCGTTGCCCGACAGCGGGTCAACCGCCATCGCCGCATCCCCGACCCGAATCCAGTTTTCGCCGCACACCTGCGGGCTCAAGATTGCCGTGCTGCTGCGGGCATGCAGTTGCACACCGTGTTGCCCTGAATCGGGAAAAAATGCTCGGGCCAGCGGCGAGGCCATTCGCTGCTGCTGGCAGTACTCCAGCAATTGCGCCTTGCCCGGCAGTTCGGCACTGGCCACGTCCACGGTCCATTGCCAATAACACTGGCCGTCCGCCCGGCGTGCCATCCATGCCCAGCCCTGCGCCAGGCTTTCAACGGCACTGGCGGTGTGGCCCGGCGTCGCTTGCCAGCGATTAAGCAAACTCACCGTCTCCGGGCCGCGCAGGCCTTTGCTGGCGGCAGGCGCCTGACGTCCTCGGGCTTCCACTAGAAAATCTGCCTGCAGCGGCTCGCGCCCTTCGAGGCTGATGCTGTGGCCGGTGGTTGATGACGCCACTGTCAACACACGGGCCTCGATCACGTTGACCCCGGCCAGACGCAGGTCTTCACGCAGCCCGCGATCAAAACACGGCCGATCCAGCAACCACTCGATGTTTTGTGCGTGCTGCTGGCCGTTCCACGCCACTTGCCGCTGTGAAGGCAATACCGCGTCGGCCACTGCCCGCTGTAAACCCGCTGCACGTAAAGCTTCCAGCACTCGCTGGGAAATGCCTTCCAGCGCGGCAAACCGGCGCCACTCGCTGACCAGCGTCACCGGGTAGCCCAATCGCCGCAAACCCATGGCCACCGCCGCACCCGCGGGGCCTGCACCCAACACCACAATCGCGCTCATCAGCACACCCGCCGCTCAGGCCCGTGATAGTGGGCATTGGTTTTGAGCCACTCCAGCAATTGCGCATTGGTTGCTTGCGGCTGTGCAAGCAGTTGGCTGGCAAGATGACCGCTCAAGGCCGCGCAACCGAGGCTCGCCCCCGATTGTCCGGCAGTGTTTGAACGTACGCAGGCGGCAAAATCCGCCTGTGCGGTATTCAGCCACGACCATTGGTCTTGCGTGCAACGGGCATCGCCGGTCACTCGCAGCACCTGCGGGTAACTGGCCGGGTACACGCCCTCGCCCTGCGCCGGGCTTGAGGCACACAGCAACACCCCGCGTGCCACCGCCAATTCACACGCCTCGCGCAACAGGCTGCGGTCCTGGCGCAAGCCAAGGCTCAAGTTGATCAGGCGCACGTTTTGCGTCAGCAGCCAGTCAATTGCCGCCGCAATCTGCAAGGTGCTGGTGACCCCGCGCTCATCGAACACTTGCGCCACGCAAAACACGGCAGCCGGTGCCCTCTGGGCGATGGCCTGAATGACCGCAGTGCCGTGCCCCAAGGGATCGTTCTGCAACTCGCTGTGCAACAGTTGCCCATCGAGCAGGGCAAACCTGCGCCCTGCCACCACCTGCGGCTGTTGCGCGGGGGCATGGCCGCTGTCAACCACGCCAATTCTGAGTTCAGGCTTCATGCAGCACCTTGTTTGCTGTCAGTTGGCCGGCCTGCAAATGCAAACACAGGTCGGCGTTGGCCAGGGTTGAAGGCCGGTGGCTGATCAGTATTCGCGTACGCCGCGCAAACAGGCGGTCGATGGCCTCAATCACTTCGCGTTCAGTGGCCTCATCGACGGCCGAGGTGGCTTCGTCCAGCACCAGAATCAACGGGTCTTGCAACAACGCCCGGGCAATTGCGATCCGTTGCTTTTGCCCGCCCGACAACTGCTGACCACGCTCGCCCAACGGGCTGTCGAGGCCTTCGGGCAACTCGGCAATCAAGCTATCGAGTTGCGCCAGCCTGGCAACTGCGGCGACCGCTTCACGGCTGGCCCCTGGCACCGCGTAAGCCAGGTTATCGGCCAGACTGCCGCGAAACAGCACGATGTCCTGGCTGACCACTGCAATCCGGCGGCGCAGCGCCAGCAAGTCCAGTTCGCGCAGGTCAACACCGCCCAACAACACCCGACCGGACTGTGGGTCGTGGTGGCGTTGCAGCAGGTCAACCAGGGTCGACTTGCCAACCCCGGAGCCGCCGCTGAGGGCGACTTTGCTGCCGTACGGGATATGCGCATTAATGCCGTTCAGGGTGCTGGGGCGGCCCGGATGGCTAAAGTGCACGGCCTCGAAACGCAGGTCGCCCTCGTCTGGAAGCGGTTTGGGGTTCGAAGGGCTTAGCACGGCAGGCTGTTCGCCGCGTAATTCCATGACCCGGCCGAGGCTGACGGTCATCCGCTGAATCGCCACGTACAGCCCGAGCAGGCTTTGCACCGGCCCGATGGCCATGCCCAGATACGTTGAAAAAGCGATCAGCGCACCGAGTTGCCAGGTGCCCTGCACGACCCAATAGCCGCCGATCAAAAACACGCAGGCCCGTGACAACGAGGTCAAGGTGCCTGGCACGGCCTGGGTGAAAAACTCGGTGACTTGCAGGCGCAGTAACTGGCTCATATAGCCTTGGCCCAGGGTTTCAAGGCGCTTGGCTTCACGCTGCTGCTGACCGGCCGACTGAATAAACTTCATCACCGGCAGCGTCTCGACCATAAACGATGAGACGTCAGCCGAGCGCTCGCGCAATTGCCGAACATCACGTTCCACTTTTCGCCGCATCCAGCGCAGCCAGAGCACATCGAGCGGGATCAGGATCAAGGCCAGCAGCGACAGCTTCCACGACAAGGCCAGCAACATGCCCAAGGCCACCAGCAAACCAATGATGCTGGACACGGCCGAGAACAGTGAATCCACGGCAAAGCGCTGAATTTCGGCGACATCGCCGTCGATCCGCGACATCAGATCACCAATACGCCGTTGCCCGTAGAACCCCGGCGACAAGGTTTGCAGGTGCTGGTACAGGTCATCACGCAGGGCAAACAGAATCCGCCCGGACAGCCGGGTGTGCAGGTAACGATTCACCCCCGAGAGCGCCGTGCCCAATAGCCCGGCAACGATCATCAGCCCGGCCACCGTCGCCAGCACCGGGAAATTGCGCGCGAGCAAGCCGTCATCAATCAGTTGTTTGGTCAGCCACGGCTGTACCAGCACAAGCAACGAGGCACACACCGACAAGCCCAGCAGCCCGGCAATCGCCAAGCGGTGCGGGCGAACAAAGCCGTACAGCCAGTGCAATGCCTGATGCAACGCTTGCGGGTTGGGGCTGTCGATCAGCCCGACGATCAGGCGCCGCATCACACGCGCAACTGTTTGAGTTTGCGGTACAGGGTGGCCCGACTAATGCCCAGCGCTTCAGCGGCCGCAGACACATTGCCCTGGTGGTTGTCCAGGGATTGGCGAATCAGCTCGAGTTCGTTTTCGCGAATACTGCCCGCCGGTGGGCGCTCGCTGGCGCTCAGGTCATCGAGCAGACTGTCAGGCAGATGCTCAAGGGTCAGCTCGGACTCGTCAGGCTCGCGCATGGCCAGCAGCGTGCGCAGGACCATTTCCAGTTGGCGGATGTTGCCCGGCCAGTGATAACCGTCGAGCAAGGCTTGCAAGTCGAGGTGCAGAGTCACGTGCGGGGCCTGCAACTTGCCCAGCAAGCGGGCAATCAAGGCACTGAAATCCTCACGCTCGCGCAGGGCCGGCAGCATCACGCTGATGCCATTGACCCGGTAGAACAGGTCTTCGCGAAAGTGCTGTTCGTGGACCAGTTGTTTGAGGTCACGGTGGGTGGCGCAGATCAGCGCGACGTCGATGTCTTGCTCTTCGCCTGCGCCCAAAGGTGCGACCTTGCGGTCTTGCAGCACCCGTAACAGGCGCGCTTGCAGGGCCAGTGGCATGTCGCCGATTTCATCCAGAAACAAGGTGCCGCCGTGGGCCTGTTGCAAGCGGCCGATCATGCCGCCACGGCGCGAGCCGGTGAAGGCCCCTTCGCGATAGCCAAACAGCTCGGACTCAATCAGGCCTTCAGGGATTGCCGCGCAATTAACCGCAACAAACGGCTTGGCGCTGCGGCTGCCGGCCATGTGCAAGGCACGGGCGACCACCTCTTTGCCGGTGCCGGTTTCTCCCAGCAGCAATACCGGCAGCTCATTGGCCAGGCCCTGGCGCGCCATACGCAAGGCACGGGCGTAACGAGCGTTGTTACCGGCCAGCGCCTCCAGATCAGGCGCGGGCGGCGTGGTTTTCGGCGCCGTGCGTGGCGCCGTCAGCACATTCGGCGAACGTTGTGGCGCACGCAGGGTTTTGTAGAAAAATTCGCCCTGGGCAGTTTGCAGGCTGCCCAGGGCGCCTTGTTGCAGACGAGCCAGCAATTGCAGGCCATCAAGCCCGAGGAACGCTTCGCAACGGTGCCCTACCAGCGCCGAGCGTTCAGTGCGCAATAATTGGCAGGCCTGGCCACTGGCCGCGAGGATCTGCCCGCTCAGGCTGACCGCCAACAAGCCTTGCCACGGGGACTCCAGGTACTGACGGCGGCTGTGGAAGGCCAGCACGATGTGCTCCGAATAGCTGGTATTGAACACCCGGCTTTCAATCTGGCTGACAGCCATGCCCAGTAACGCCGTGCTGTCGTGCACGCGACCGAGCGGCCCTTCACGGGTCAGGTCGAGCACGCCGAGTATGTCGCCTTGCGGGCAATGAATCGGCACTGAGGTGCAGGAAAAACGGCTCAGACGATCCAGATAGTGCTCGCCACAGTCGATCAACATGGGTCGGCCTTCGACCAGCGTGGTGCCCAGTGCGTTGGTGCCGCGTGCGGCTTCGCTCCAGCAGGCGCCGAGGGTAATGTCCGGCACCCCGCTGCCTTTGAGGCGGTCGGCGCGGCCCTCCACGGCCAGAATAGTGGCGTCGGCGTTGGCCAGAATGATCAAGCCGTCCTTGCCCTGACGCTGGTTCAAGTAATCAATGGCCGGCATGGCCGCGTCGATCAGTAACTGGTTGTTGGCCAGTAACAGGTCAAGGCTCGCGGTGGTTTGCAGGCTCAGTTCATGCTGGCCACTCACGGGCACACCGTGGTTGAGGCTGCGACGCCATGAGGCGTCGATTTCGGCACGCAATACGCCACTGGGCACCAGACCTTCGAGGTGCAGTTTTTCCCTGGCCAGGCGAACTTCGTGAAGGGGCTTGGGCAGAAGTGTTTTTGTAAGAGTCATCAGGCGCTCCACAGCAGTGAGCTTTGCGATTTTTATTTTAGATCTGCGCACTGTTACCAATCTTTACGTTAACGTAAGGGGAATGGCAAGATTTGAAATCCAGTAAAGGACGATCACGGTATGCACCACATCTCCCCTTCCTTGCAAGACACCGCTGCGCCTGAAGGCGTTTGCTATGGCTGTGGCAGCAATAATCCCCATGGCCTGCACATCAAGAGCTACTGGCATGAAGACGGTGTTCACGTTGTCGCAGAGCATTTGCCGGATGCGCGTTATTGCGGCTGGCCTGACCTGGTGTACGGCGGGTTGATTGCGATGCTGGTGGATTGCCACTCGAACTGGACGGTGATGGCGTATCACTACCGTGCGGAAGATCGCCAGCCAGAGAGCTTGCCGAGGATCAACTGCGTCACCGGCAACCTGGGCATCAAGTTCATCAAACCCACCCCGATGGGCGTCCCGCTAACGCTGCGTGCCTGGGTTGAGGGGGATGTCGGACGCAAGAGCCGGGTGATCTGCGAGGTGTATGCCGGGGACGTGCTGACGGCGGTCGGGGACTCAGTGTTTGTGCGGGTCGATGCCGGGAAGTTGGCGGATGCAGCCCATGATCGCAGTTAATATTCAACCTTAGATTTATCTCCTATCTATCTGATTTATATAAAACTCTGTAGGAGCGAGCTTGCCTCGCGATCTTTTAAAAGATCAAAAGATCGCGAGACAAGCTCGCCCCTACAGATCGTATGTTCATGAATAATTATTCATGTTCATGGTTGACGCATCGGGTGACCAATGGTCAGATGCGCGCCTGTTTCAGGTGTCCTTGGCCATCGCGCCCAGGGTGAAACGGGAAGCCGGTACGCCTTTTCAGGTCAATCCGGCGCTGCCCCCGCAACGGTATGCGAGCGAAACATTCAAGTAGCCACTGTGCTTTGGCATGGGAAGGCGAATGTTTCATGACCCTCGTGAGCCCGGAGACCGGCCTGATCCAACATATGGCACTCCGCGGTGGGCGGATGCAGGCCTTGGCGCGCGCATAGTCCCTCCCTGCCCGTCATTTTTCTGCGTGAGCTCCCTGAGTGCCCGTTTTGGTTCAACCCGACGGCGCCTCCATGACCCCTGCAACCCGACTGCCCGCTGCTACCCCTTTTGTCTGGCCCGACCGTGAGGCTGCGTTTTATGCCGAGCATCTGGCCGCCTCCAATTATGTGGAGCGCGTGGGCGGACGCTTGCTCGAGCTGCTCGGCCCGCAACAGCAATTGCTCGATATTGGCGCCGGCTCGGGGATTCTCGGTCGCCATTTGCTGATGCCTTGTGGGCAGTGGACGGTGGTTGAACCCAACGCCTTCATGCGTAGCAGCATTGAGCAACTGGCAGCCCAGGCACCGAGTGTTGAACTGAACCTGCACAACGGCCTTTGGCAGGACTTGCCGAGTTTGCCGATCACCCCGACCGCAACCGTGTTGTGCGCGAATATCCCGGTGGCAGACGGCCAGGCCCTGGCGTTTGTTCAGCAGGTTCGCCCGCTGGCCACGCGCACCCTGGTCTGGAACCTGCCCGCGCAGGAAGGCCCGCGCACGTATTGCCTGTCCGGCTTCTTGCCGCCGCAACTGCACCGCAGTGACATGACCCCCGGCTACCAACTGACGCTGGCCGAGCTGCCGGATCGCTGGCAACCCGACCAGATCCACTTCACCGACTGGGCCTTTAGCACGCTGTTTGCCTCACCGGATGCGGCCTTGATGCACTTTATGGAAAAACTCGGTGCCCTGGATGGTGCGGCGCAAGGGCTGCTTGAACGCCACCTGCAAGACCACCTGCAAAAAGTGCCTGGGGGTTGGCTTGCCAGTGCCCCGAAACGGGCGGCCAGCTTGATCTGGCACGCGTAAATAACTCCTATAAAAATGCCTTCGGACTTCTCCATGCTCAACCTGTGCAACGCCCCTCTGCGCCATTCGTTCAGCGCAGCCGTGCCGCTTTGGCTCGGTGTCAGCCTTGCGGCCTTTGCCGCAGAAAACCCCTCGGTCCTGCACATGGACTCAACCCTGGTCAGCGCACCGCGCGCCGGTGAGTCGCTCAAAGATGTCACCAGCACTGTGCAGGTGATCGACAGTGACCAGATCGAGCGCTCCTCGGCTCGCAACCTTACCGATTTGCTGGCCGAGAACGCCGTGGGCTTTTTCAGTGAATGGACGCCGGGCCAGACCTCGATCAACATCCGTGGCGGCAACACTGATGGCCAGGGCCGCGATTACCGTAGCCAGGTCACGGTACTGGTCAACGGCCGCCGCGCAGGTACGGCGAATATTTCCAAGCTGTCCCCGGCGCAAGTGGCGCGCATTGAAGTAATTCGCGGCCCCGCCTCGGTTATTTATGGGAGCCAGGCGATTGGCGGGGTGATCAATATCATCACCCGCAATGGCCGCAACACCCAAGGCGGTGGCGCAACCTTGCAGGGCGGTTCGTGGGGGCTGGCACAGGGCAGCGTGTACCAAAGTGGCAGTTCAGGCCCGCTGGATTACTACCTTGGCCTGGACAACGGTCGGCGTAATGACTACCACAGCGCCGATGGCACCCAGAAAAACACCTCGTGGAAACGCCGCGGCGGCCTGTTGGCATTGGGGTACGAGCTGTCAGAAGACCAGCGCCTCGACCTGACCGTGCGTTCAGACGGCATCTATGACGCAGGCTTTCGCGGTTCGCAGTGGAACTACGGCAACTACGACAATCGCTACAACCAGTCGGTAGAGCTCGACTGGGTCGCCAAACCCACCGAGTGGCTGAACTGGTCTTCGCAGGCTTATGCCTTCCGTGACATTGACGATCTGCACTGGGGTTCGCCAGTGCTGGGCAATGGCAACCCGGGGTTCAGCAAAGACCACATCGAGCGCCGTCTTGAAGCTTACGGTATCAAGCTCACGCCGCAGTTTTTGCTGACGCCAAGCACTGATCTGTTGGTGGGCCTGGACCTTGAAAAGAGCAAGCTGCGCAACGATCGCTTCCGTATTGCCGTCAACGGTTCTACCAGCAGTCAGGTGGCGCCTTATGACATCAACTCCGATGACCTGAGCGCCGCGTTGTACGCCGAAATCGTGCAGCGGATGATGGACGACCGCCTGACCCTGCGCGCGGGTGCGCGCTACAGCTATGGCCAGTCGAGCACGGTCAAGACCGACTACATGCCGCTGCTGGACGAGAAAACCCGAGACTTCGACAAAGTCACCTACAGCCTCGGCGCCGCCTACGAGGCCATGCCGGGGGTCAAGCTGCGGGCTGGCGTATCGACCGGTTTCCGTGCGCCGCTGGCAGGCGAGCTGGCAGCAGACTTCACCACCATCAGCGGCACGCAGACGCTGGGCAACGCCAACCTCAAGCCCGAAACCAGTCTGCAATTCGAAACGGGCGTGACCCTGACCAATGCCAACCAGTTCTTTGACCTGGCGTTATTCCAGAACCGCATTCAGGACCGCATCACCACGCAGCCGGTGACCAAGAGCATCAGCCAGTACGTCAATGGCGACGGCGATGCGGTGATCCGGGGTCTTGAAGCGCAATGGCAATACGATCTGGCCAGCGCCCTGGCCCTCGGTGACGAACGCATCCTGCGCCTCAACACCAATGCGGTGTGGAACTTCGACATGGACGACAAAGGCGCAGCGTCGACCTTGACCGGCCCGTACCGCGACAAGATCCAGCGCATGTATCAATACCAGGCCAGCCTGGCGCTGACCTATGGCCGCGAACGTGACTGGGACGTCGGAGTCAACGGCATTTTGCGCGGCCCGGTGTACTACCGCACCGAAGAAAAACTTCTCAACCCGGACACCAATTACGTGTACCGCAAGGCACCGTTCTGGGTCTTTAACCTGCGCGGCAATTACCACCTGAACGAGCAATTAAGCCTGTTTTGCGGGGTCAATAACCTGTTCGATATCGAGCGCAGCACGTTGTTTATCGCCACCGGCAACGATTCGCCATTGGCCGACCCACGGGCCTCCAACGGCGGTTTGGGCAACAGCAATCCGGGGCGTGAGCTGTACCTCGGCGCGCATTACCGGTTCTAAGCCGTATGCGC
The DNA here is from genome assembly GCF_040310285.1 of Pseudomonas sp. HY2-MNA-CIBAN-0224. NCBI lineage: Bacteria > Pseudomonadati > Pseudomonadota > Gammaproteobacteria > Pseudomonadales > Pseudomonadaceae > Pseudomonas > Pseudomonas sp. HY2-MNA-CIBAN-0224. Next base: position 391,651 of record NZ_JBEOPQ010000001.1, read on the forward strand.
TGGCTTGTGCTGCTGTGTCTGCTGGTGAGCCTTGTATCCAGGGCCGATGACGGCTTCCCGCGGACTGTGGTCGATGCCCTGGGCCGCGAAGTCACGCTGACGCACCCGCCCAAACGGATCGTCGCCATCTTCGCCAGTAACGTCGAGATGCTGGCGGCGATCGGCGCCGGGGATGCCATTGTCGGCGTCGAGGCGTTTACCCGGTACCCCGCCGACATTGCCGAACGGGCCAAAGTTGGCGGGCGTCTAGGGTTTTCTGTGGAGGCCATCGCCCGCCTGCAAGCTGATCTGGTGGTCATGACCCCGGCCCGGCAAGCGGCAACCCTGGTGGAGCCGCTGCAACGCATCGGCATACCGGCGCTAGTGCTCAACCACCGCGATCTGGAGGCCGTGCTGGCCAATATCCGCCTCCTGGGCCAGGCCACCGGCCATGAGTTGGGCGCCGAGCAACTGATTGAACGCCTGCAGGCGCGACTGGATGCCGTGCAAGCGCGCTTGGCCGGGCAGCCTGCAGTGCCGGTGTATCTGGAGACCGGCAGCAATGATCGCGGCCAGTACCTGACCTTGCGCGGGCACAATTACACCAGTGATATTTTGCGCTTGGCTGGCGGCACTAACCCGTTGGTTAACAGCCGCCTGAGCCAGGTGGGCGGCGAGTCGGTGTTTCAGGCCAACCCAACGCGCATTATCGTCGCGGGCAGCCCGCAACAGGCGGCCAGCCTGACTCAACGGCCGGGATGGCAAAGCATTCCGGCCGTCGCAGCAGGCCGTGTCGACAACATCCCCAGCGCCTTGTTGTTAATACCCGGCCCGCGTGTGGTCGAAGGCGTCGAGCAGTTAGCCGCGCTGCTGCACCCTGAACTGTTCCCGCCCCTTGCCGAGACCTCGCCATGAGCGCCGCCAACAGACGCTATCGCCTGCTGTGCCTGACCCCCTTGCCAGCGATTTTTATCGGCCTGTGGCTTGGCGCCGAACTGGCGCACTGGAGTGACTGGTGGGCGCTGTGGCGAGGCGATGAAACCCCGTTTGCGCAACTGCTGATGACCTGGCGCCTGCCCAGGGTACTGGCGGCCTTTTGCGTGGGCGCTTGCCTGGGTTTGGCCGGGGTGATCTTTCAGGGGGTGTTCCGTAATCCGCTGGCCGAGCCGTACTTGCTGGGCAGCGCGCCGGGTGCGGCGGTCGGCGCAGCCATCGCGTTACTGGTGCCCTTGCCCTTGGCGATGTCGTTAAGTTTGCCGCTGCTGGCCTTCGCCGGTGCCTGGGGCGCGACGTTATTGGTGCTGCTGATCACTCGCCTGACCCGCATCAACGACACCAGCGGCTTGCTGCTGGCCGGGATTGCCGTGGCGGCGCTGCTCGGGGCTTTGCGCAGCCTGCTGTTGCTCGCTTTGTCCGATGAAACGGTGAATTTGCAGGTGGTGTTGAGCTGGACGCTAGGCGGGATTCACACCCCGGACTTCCCCGCACTGGGTTTGCTGGCCTTGCTGACCGGGCTGGCCTTGATTTGCGCACAACGCCTGGCCCACGGCCTGGACCTGCTGGGCCTGGGCGATCATGTGGCCTACAGCATGGGCTTGCGCCCGCAGCGTTTTATCAATCTGTCGCTGTTATTGGCCGCAGCCATTACCGCATTGGCGGTGTCCTGGGGCGGGCTGGTGGGGTTTGTCGGGCTGGTGGCTCCCCATGCGGTGCGCTGGCTGATTGGTCCCACCCACAAACGCTTGATAGTCGCCAGCGCGCTCACCAGCGGCGCCTTGCTGGCGTTGCTCGACGGCTTGGCGCGCAGTGTCTTGCCGCCTGCCGAAATCCCCTTGGGGCTGCTGACCGCCTTGTTGGGGGCACCGTTTTTTCTGCTGCTATTAACCCGTGCGAGGCCCGCAGCATGAAGGCGAACCCGGTTTTACAGGCACACGACTTGAGCGTGCACCACGCTGGCAAAGCCGTGCTGCACGATTTTGATCTCGACTTGATGCCCGGTGAATTGCTGGTCCTGGTGGGGCCCAATGGTTCGGGCAAAAGCAGCGCCTTGCGGGCGCTGGCCGGTGTGCAGGCGCTGAGTGCCGGGCACGTGCAGTTGCAGCAGCGGGCGTTTCAGCACTGGCCCGCGCCACAGCGTGCGCAAACGTTGGCGTATCTGCCGCAAGACTTTCGCAGCCAATGGGATTTACAGGTCCAGGAACTGCTTGATTTGGGTGCCCGGCGCAATGCCGCCCGTGTCGGGCAGCCGGTGTCGGCGCAATTGATTGAATCGCTGGATATCGGCCATTTACTGCAACGGCGACTGTCGCAGTTGTCGGGCGGCGAGCGTGCCAGGGCTGGCATAGGCTGGGCGCTGGCGGCGGATTCGCCGATTTTGCTCGCCGATGAACCGACCGCGGCGCTGGACATAACCCATCAACTCAACCTGCTGAGCTACCTGCGCAGCCGCTTGGCGTACTGCGCGCAATTGCTGGTGCTGCACGATCTGGGACTGGCCATGCGCTTTGCCGACCGTATTGCGGTGTTGGCCGATGGGCGTTTACTGGGGCACGGCAACCCGCAGGTGGTGCGGGAAGCGGGCTGGCTGGAGCAGGCCTTCGGCCTGGAGTTCGCCTGGCATGACAGCGCCCACGGGTTGTACCCGATTCCGCTGGGGTGAACCTTCCTGTTCGGCAGTTCAATCTGTAGGAGCGAGCTTGCCTCGCGATCTTTTAAAAGTTCATGAGTGCGCTGAAAACCTGACTAACCTGGCGCATCCC